>JBIIPQ010000005.1:0-38911 GCA_044342535.1 Burkholderiaceae bacterium | reverse complement strand
GGCCGACACGCTGACCGGCAACGACGCGGTCAACCTGATCGCGGGCGGCGACGGCAACGACGTGCTCGACGGGCGCGACGGCGGCGACACCCTCGACGGTGGCGTCGGCACCGACACGGTGACCTACGCGAACTCGGGCGCGGGCGTGACCGTCGACCTGAACGTCGCGACGCAGGTCGGCGCCGGGCACGGCCTGGGCGACGTGCTGACCAACGTCGAGAACCTGACCGGCTCGGGCCAGGCCGACACGCTGCGCGGCAACGCGAGCGTCAACACCCTGCTGGGCGGCACCGGCGACGACACGATCGAGGGTCGTGGCGGCGCCGACACGCTGGACGGCGGCGACGGCTCCGACACGCTGAGCTACGCCTCGTCGACCGTGGGCGTCACCGTCCTGCTGTCGAGCAACTTCACCGCGGCCGGCGACGCCGCGGGCGACCTGATCTCGAACTTCGAGAACGTCACCGGATCGAACTTCAACGACGCGCTCGCCGGCGACGCCGGTGCGAACGTGCTGAGCGGCGGCTCGGGCGACGACACCCTCGACGGCATGGCGGGCGCCGACACGATCGACGGCGGCCTCGGCGCCGACCGGGTGTTCTACGGCAACTCGGACGCCGGCGTGACGGTGAACCTGAGCCTGGGCGCGGGCGCCGCCCAGACCAGCGCCGGGCATGCGTCGGGCGACATGCTGACGAGCATCGAGAACCTGACCGGCTCGAACTTCGGCGACCTGATCACCGCGTCGTCGGCGAGCAACGTCATCGACGGCGGCACGGGTATCGACACGATCAGCTACGCGAGCTCCACGCTCGGCGTGACGGTGGACCTGAACGTCAGCATCGCGCAGACCTCGACGGGCGACGCGGCCGGCGACGTCCTGTCGAACTTCGAGAACCTCACCGGCTCGGGCCAGGCCGACACGCTGCGCGGTACGGCGGGCATCAACACGATCCTGGGCGGGCTGGGCAACGACGTCATCGAGGGCCGCGGCGGCGCCGACTCGCTCGACGGCGGCGACGGCATCGACACCGCGAGCTATGAGAGCTCGGCCACCGGCGTGACGGTGAGCCTGCTGGTGAGCGGTGCACAGGGCGGCGCGGGTGATGCGACCGGCGACGTGCTGACCAACTTCGAGAACCTCACGGGCTCGGCGCAGGCCGACGCCCTGACCGGCAACGACGCGGTCAACACCCTCGTCGGCGGCGACGGCAACGACCTGCTCGACGGCCGAGACGGTGGCGACACCCTCGACGGCGGCATCGGCACCGACACCGTGACCTACGCGAACTCGGGCGCGGGCGTGACCGTCGACCTGAATGTCGCGACGCAGGTCGGCACCGGGCACGGCCTGGGCGATGTGCTGACCAACGTCGAGAACCTGACCGGCTCGGGCCAGGCCGACACGCTGCGCGGCAACGGGAGCGTCAACACCCTGCTGGGCGGCACCGGCGACGACACGATCGAGGGTCGCGGCGGCGCCGACACGCTGGACGGCGGCGACGGCACCGACACGCTGAGCTATGCCTCGTCGACTGCGGGCGTGACCGTGTCCCTGACGGGCAACACCACGGGCTCGACCGGCGATGCGTCGGGCGACGTGATCGCGAACTTCGAGAACATCACCGGCTCGGCCAACAACGACACGATCACCGGCGACGCGGGCGTGAACATGCTGAACGGTGGCTCGGGCGACGACACGCTCGACGGCCGTGCGGGCGCCGATACGATCGATGGCAGCCTCGGGACCGACCGGGTGACCTATGCCAGCTCCGACGCCGGCGTGACGGTGGACCTGAGCCTGGGCTCGGGCGTGGCGCAGACCAGCGCCGGCCATGCGTCGGGCGACATGCTGAGCAGCATCGAGGACCTGACCGGCTCGACCTTCAACGACCTGATCACCGCCTCGTCCGTCGCCAACGCCATCGACGGCGGCACGGGCACCGACACGATCAGCTACGCGAACTCCTCGCTCGGCGTGACGGTCGACCTGGACGTCACCATCGTGCAGACCTCGAGCGGCGACGCGGCCGGCGACGTGCTGAGCAACTTCGAGAACCTGACCGGTTCGGGTCAGGCGGACACGCTGCGCGGCACTGCGGGGGTCAACACGATCCTGGGCGGGGTCGGCAACGACACCATCGAGGGCCGTGCCGGCGCGGACGCGCTGGACGGCGGCGACGGCACCGACACCGCGAGCTACGCCAGCTCGACGACCGGCGTGACGGTGAGCCTGCTGCTCGCCACCGCGCAGGGCGGGGCCGGCGACGGCACGGGCGACGTGCTGACGAATTTCGAGAACCTGGCGGGCTCGGCGCAGGCCGACACGCTGACCGGCAACGACGCGGTCAACCTGATCGCGGGCGGCGACGGCAACGACGTGCTCGACGGGCGCGACGGCGGCGACACCCTCGACGGCGGCGCCGGCACCGACACGGTGACCTACGCGAACTCGGGCGCGGGCGTGACCATCGACCTGAACGTCAGCGCGGCGCAGGCCGGTGCGGGCCATGGCCTGGGCGACATCCTGTCGAACCTGGAGAACCTGACCGGCTCGAACTTCGCCGACACGCTGTCGGGCACGGCCGGGGTGAACGTGATCCTCGGCGGCGACGGCGACGACCTCGTCGAGGGCCGCGGCGGCGCCGACACGCTGAACGGCGGCGTCGGCACCGACACCGTCTCGTACGCCGGCTCGTCGCTGGGCGTGACGGTGGACCTCAACGTCACGACCGCGCAGGGCGGGACGGGCGACGGCACGGGCGACCTGCTCGCGAACTTCGAGAACCTGACCGGCTCGGCCCAGGGCGACACGCTGCGCGGCACCACCGGCGCGAACGTGCTGCTGGGCGGCGGCGGCAACGACGCGATCGAGGGCCGCGGCGGCAACGACACCATCGACGGCGGCGACGGGGTCGACACCGTCACCTACGCGAGTTCGGCCGCGGCGATCACCGTCGACCTCGGTCGGACGCTGGCGCAGGTCAGCACCGGCGAGGCCTCGGGCAACATCCTGCTCAACATCGAGAACCTGACCGCGACCGGGCTCGCCGACACGATCATCTCTGCGAGCGGTGCGAACACCATCGACGGCGGCGCGGGCACCGACACCATCAGCTACGTCAACTCCGCGCTCGGCGTGTCGGTCGACCTGAACGTCACCACCTCGCAGATCTCGACCGGCGATGCGACCGGCGACGTGCTGACGAACCTCGAGAACCTGACCGGTTCGGGTCAGGCCGACACGCTGCGCGGCACCGCAACCGTCAACACGATCCTGGGCGGTGCGGGCGACGACACGATCGAGGGCCGCGGCGGTGCCGACGTGCTGAACGGCGGCGACGGCATCGACACCGCGAGCTACCAGAACTCGGCCGCCGGCGTGACGGTGAGCCTGCTGCTGGCCACGGCGCAGGGCGGCGCGGGCGACGGCACCGGCGACGTGCTGACCAACTTCGAGAACCTGACCGGTTCGGCGCAGGCCGACACGCTGACCGGCAACGACGCGGTCAACACGCTCACCGGCAGCGACGGCAACGACTTGCTCAACGGGCGAGACGGCGGCGACACCCTCGACGGCGGCAACGGCACCGACACGGTCACCTACGCCACTTCCGGCGCAGGCGTGACGGTCGACCTGACGGTGCTCACCGCACAGGGCGGCGCCGGCCACGGCCTGGGCGATGTGCTCTCGAGCATCGAGAACCTGACCGGCTCGACCTCCGCCGACACGCTCTCCGGTTCGTCGGCGGTGAACGTGATCCTCGGCGGCGACGGCGACGACGTCATCGAGGGCCGCGGCGGCGCCGACACGCTGACCGGCGGCAACGGCATCGACACCGTCTCGTACAACAGCTCGGCGCTCGGCGTGACCGTCAATCTGGCCGTCGGGACGCAGACCTCGACCGGCGACGCCAGCGGCGACATCCTGAGCGGCTTCGAGAACGCCATCGGCTCCTCGCAGGGCGACACGCTGCGCGGTACCACGTCCGCCAACGTGCTGCTGGGCGCCGGCGGCGACGACACGCTCGAGGGCCGCGGCGGCGCCGACACGATCGACGGCGGCGACGGCATCGACCGGGTGCTCTACAGCAACTCGGCCGCGGGCATCACCGTGGACCTGGGCCGCACCATCGCGCAGGTCAGCACCGGCGAGGCCTCGGGCAACATCCTGCTGAACGTCGAGAACCTCACCGCCTCGGGCCTCAACGACACCATCATCTCGGGGAGCGCCGCGAACGCGATCGAGGGCGGCGCCGGCACCGACACCATCAGCTACACCAACTCTGGCATCGGCGTGACCGTCGACCTGCAGTCGACGGCCGCGCAGGTCTCGGGCGGCGACGGCGCGGGCGACGTGCTGACGAACTTCGAGAACCTGACCGGCTCCGGCCAGGGCGACGTGCTGAGCGGCACCTCCGGGGTGAACGTCATCCTGGGCCTGGGCGGCGACGACACGATCGAGGGCCGCGCGGGCGCGGATTCGATCGACGGCGGCGATGGCAGCGACACGGCGAGCTATGCGAACGCGGGCGCCGCGGTCTCCGTCGACATCAGCGTCAACGGGTCCACGCAGACCGGCACGGGCGACCAGACCGGCGACGTGCTGACGAACATCGAGAACCTGACCGGCTCGATCCACGCCGACTCGCTGATCGGCAGCAGCGGCGCGAACGTGCTGTCCGGCGGCGACGGCAACGACACGCTCGAGGGCCTGGCCGCTGCCGACACCATCGCCGGCGGCGAGGGCGTCGACACGGTCACCTACGCGCGCTCGAATCTCGCGGTGACGGTCGACCTCACGCTCGCCAGCGGCCAGTCCGGCGGCGACGCCGAAGGCGACCTGCTGTCGAGCATCGAGAACCTGACCGGCTCGAACCAGGCCGACACGCTGTCCGGCAACTCGGCCGTCAACCGGATCCTCGGCGGCACCGGCAACGACGTGATCGACGGCCGCTCCGGCGCCGACACGCTCGACGGCGGCGACGGCACCGACACCGTCACCTACGTGAGCTCGGTCGTCGGCGTGACGGTGAACCTCGGTCTGTCGACCGCCCAGGGCGGCTTCGGCGACGAGAGCGGCGACCTGCTGGCGAACTTCGAGAACCTCACCGGCTCGGCCTACGGCGACACGCTGACCGGCAACACCGGCGACAACCTGGTCAACGGCGGCGGCGGGAACGACGTGCTGTACGGCGGCCAGGGCACCGACACGCTGCTGGGCGACGTCGGCAACGACACGCTCGACGGCGGTGCCGGCAACGACACCCTGAACGGCGGCGACGGGTCGGACACGGTCGACTACTCGACGTCCGGCGCGGGCGTGACCGTGGACCTGAGGCTGGCGACGGCGCAGGGCGGCGTCGGCGCGGCGGCGGGCGACGTGCTGATCGACATCGAGAACGTCATGGGCTCGGGTCATGCCGACACCCTGATGGGCAACGACTCGGCCAACACGCTGAACGGCGGTGGCGGCGACGACCTGCTGATCGGCTTCGGTGGCGCCGACATCCTGAACGGCGGCGATGGCGTCGACCGCGTGAGCTATGCGGCGAGCGGCTCGGGCATCGTGGCCTCGCTGGACGGTACCGTGGGCATCTTCGGCGACGCGTCGGGCGACACGATCGTCAATGTCGAGAACATCACCGGCTCGAGCCACGACGACACGCTGGGCGCGTCCTCGGTCGCGAACCAGATCGAGGGCGGCGCGGGCACCGACATCGTCAGCTACGCCAACGCGACGTCCGCGGTGACCGTCAACCTCGCGCTGACGACCCAGGCCGGCTCGGGCTGGGAGACGGGCGATGTCTTCACCAACGTGGAGGGCGTCGCGGGCTCTGGCTTCAACGACACGCTGACCGGCAACGGCTCGGACAACATCCTGTACGGCAACGGTGGCGTCGACACGCTGAGCGGTGCGGCTGGCAACGACATCCTGTTCGGCGGCTTCGGCGACGATCTGCTGATCGGCGGTGCAGGCGCCGACGAGATGTACGGCGAGAGCGGCACCGACACCGTCAGCTACGCGGGCGCCACCGCCCGGGTCATCGTCGACCTGCGCAACATGAACGGCATCGAGGCCGACGCGGCCGGTGACCAGTACAGCGGCATCGAGCGCTGGATCGCGACCGACCACAACGACTACTTCTACGGAGGCTCGTCGGTCACCCACGTCACCGGCGGCGCGGGCAACGACCACATCAACTACAGCGACTCGAACGCGGCGATCAACGTGAACCTGTCGCTGACCACCGCGCAGGCGAACGGCGGCTTCGCCGGCGGCGACACGCTGCTGTCGATCGAGTCGATCGAGGGCAGCTGGCACTACGGCGACACGCTGACCGGCTCGAACGCGAACGAGTGGTTCTACGGCCTGCACGGCAACGACACCCTCAGCGGCGGCGGCGGCAACGACTGGCTGCGCGGCGATACCGGCGGCGACACGATCGACGGCGGCGACGGCTACGACACCTACGCGATCAACGAGTGGTCCGACGACAACGACTGGGTCACGGTCTACGTCGACGGCCGCACCTCGGTCGGCGCCGGCGCGGCCAACGGCGACACCGCGGTCAACGTCGAGCGCGTCTACGGCGGCTGGGCCAACGAGACGGTGGTCGCCGCCAACGGCCTGCAGCGCTTCGACGGGAACGACGGTTTCGACACCATCGATTTCCAGGCATCCACGGCGGGCGTGACGGTCGACCTGAACCTGGTCGGTGGCACCGCGCAGACCAGCGCCGGCCTGGCCAGCGACTTCGTTCTGACTGGCGTCGAGTCGGTGCTGGGCACAGGCTTCGCCGACACGCTGACCGGCGACGGGAACAACAACACGCTCGGCGGCCTGGGCGGGGCGGACAGTCTGACCGGCGACGGCGGTAACGACACCTTCCTGCTGACCGCCTCCCAGCTGACCGGCGCCTCGCCCGACCTCGTTCGGGTCGACGGGGGGGCGGGTTACGACGCGATCGAGATCTCGGGCCTGTCAGCCGGTCAATCCGTGTCTCTGGCGCATCTGCTGTCCACCAACGGTTCCGGTCAGCAGGTGGGAACCTCCATCGAACAGGTCGGGCTTCGCGACGGACTGGTCCAGAACGTCACCATCTCCGCTGCGGACGTGCAGGCGCTGGTGGGGGCGGGCGACTCGTCACTGCTGACCCTGAGGGTCGACAACGGCGAGTTGGTCAACGTCACCGACGCCTACAAGTCCGTCGCCGCAGGTGGGGTCACGATCTACTCCGACGCGGCCATGACGCAGCAGATCGCGCAGATCAACTACCTGACCGCATGACGACGCCACAGACCGAAACGACTCGTCCGGCCGACGCCTCTCCGGCCGATCCGCCGTCGCCCGCGGAGCGACTGCGGGCGTCGCTGGCGGGCACGCCCCTGCCGCCTGCGTCGTACGGGTCGCAGGCTGCCGACGCACCGGCCGCGGGTCAGGATCGACCGTCTGTCGAGGCGTCGCCGCTCGACGGCGTCGCGCCGTCCCCGCTCGCCACGGTGTTGCAGGTGGCGCTGCGCCGGCTCTGTCCGGACAAGGCGCCGCCGCTCCCCGGCTGGGCCGTCGAGGAACCCGCTGGGCAGGACGAGCGCTTCGACCGCAAGCTCGCCGCCTGGCTGCGGCGCGGTGCCGACCTGTCGTTGGCCGATGCCGGCACCTCGATCGATGCGGCACTCGGCACCTCGGCGCAGATGTTGCTGCTGCAGACCGACGCCGGCTGGTTCATGGTCGACTGCCGCCAGGGCGCGGCCGCGCTGTGGGCAGGCGAGGGCGACGCGGTCGCCCACCTGTCGGTGCTCGATCCCTCGCGGATCCGCCGGATCCTGTCGCTGCGGCCGGCCCAGGACCTGTCGCCGCGCAGCGCGACGGCCTCGGGCAGCCAGCCGCGCTTCCTGCCGTTCCTGCGCGACTACCGCGGCCGCCTGCTCGAGCTCGTGATCGCCGGCGTGATGATCAACGGCGTGACCGTGCTGCTGCCGCTGTTCACGATGCTGGTCTACGACAAGGTCGTGGGCAACCAGATCACCGAGACCCTGTGGGCGCTGGCGATCGGCCTGGCGCTCGCGGTGGTGCTCGAGATGGTGCTGAAGTCGGTCCGCACGCACACCGTCGAGACGGTGGCCTGCCGCATGGATGCGCGCACCGAGCGCCAGCTGATGGCGCGGCTCTTCGACCAGCGCGGCGCGATGCCCTCGGTGGGCACCATGCTCGCACGCTACCGCGACCTGGCCGGCGCCCGCGACTTCCTGTCCTCGAACTGGCTGCTGGCGATCGCGGACACGCCGTACGTGGCGATGTTCCTGGTGATCGTCGGCATGATCGGCGGCCCGATCGTCTGGGTGCCGATCTGCACCGGCCTGCTGATGGTGCTCGGCCACGCGCTGCTGCACGCGCCCGCGCAGCGCTACGGCGAGCTCGCCACTCAGGCGCAGACCCGCAAGGTGGCGGTGCTCGCCGAGGCGCTCGGCGCCGGCGAGGTGGTGCGTGCCACCTACCTGCGCCACGCGTTCTCGCGCCGCTTCGGCCAGCTCGCCGAGCAGGGCGCGCTGGCCCAGGCCCGCAGCCGCTACTGGAACCACCTCGGCCACCATGTGACCGGCAGCTCGGTGACGCTGTGCGCGATCGGCGTGCTGATCGTCGGCGTCTACCGGATCGAGGCGCAGCAGCTGACCGTCGGCGCGCTGATCGCCTGCTCGATGCTGTCGGCGCGCGCGGTCGCGATGCTCGCCGGCCTCACGCTGATGGCCTCGCGCTGGAGCGAGCTGCGGCGCGCGTCGCGCCAGCTCGACGAGCTGGTCGCCGACACCGACACCTCGCCGAAGAACATCGATGCCGCCGCCGCGCAGTTCAGCGCCAAGGGCAACCGGCTGTCGCTGCGCAACGTGCGCTTCGAGCACGATCCCGCGCGGCCGCTGATCGAGGGCCTGAACCTGGACGTCGCGCCGGGCGAATTCGTCGTGCTGCTCGGCAAGCCGGGCGCCGGCAAGAGCACCGTCCTCAAGCTGCTGGGCGGCCTGCTCAAGCCCTCGCGCGGCGATGCGATGCTCGACGGCCACTCGATCGCCGACTGGCCCGCAGAGGTCCGTGCGCGGCGCATCGGCATCAAGCCGCAGGACGCGGTGCTGTTCGAGGGCTCGCTCGCCGAGAACATCCTGGCCGGTGCCGAGGCGCATGTCAGCGCCGAGCGCTTCGCCGAGGCGCTCACGGTGTCGGGTCTGGACCAGTGGATCGCCAACGGCGAGCTGTCGCTGTCGCAGAAGCTGCTGCCGGGCGGGGCCAACCTCTCCGGCGGGCAGCGGCAGGTGATCGTGCTGGCGCGCGCGCTGGTCTCGAGCCCGCCGGTCCTGCTGCTCGACGAGCCGACCGTGGGCCTGGACCAGGCCACCGAGGCCGGCATCGTCTCGCGGCTGCGCGGCTGGTCCAAGGGCCGCACGATGGTCGTCGCCACCCACAGCATGGCGCTGGTCAATGCAGCCGACCGGCTGATCGTGGTCGAAGGCGGCAAGGTCGTCGCCGACGGTCCGCGCGACCGGGTGCTGGTGCAGCCGCAGCGGCAGCAGCCGACCACGGGCCGTTCTGCGGCCCAGCCGGCGAGCGCGGGCTGAGCTGCGACTGAGCGACGGCGGCAGGCCGCCTCGCGGCAGGCCGCGATCGCGGACGCCTGCGGCGCGTCGCCTCGTGATCCAATGCGGGACGGACCCTCCCGCACGATGACCCCCCTTCCGCCCGCCTCCGACGCCGCCCCCCCGCGCACCCTGCGGCCGAGCGGCGAGCACGTCCTCACCCTCGACCAGGCCCGGCTGCCCTTCGAGGTCGTCGAGCTCGCGCTGCGCGACGCACCCGCCTGTGCGCACGCCATCGCCAGCATGCAGGTCCGCGGCGCGCCGCTGATCGGTGCGGTCGCAGCCTTCGGGCTGGCGTTCGCGCTGCGCGAGGCCGCCGGCGACGCCGCGCTCGAGGCCGCGTTCGAGCGGCTCGCCGCGACGAGACCGACCGCGGTGAACCTGCGCTGGGCGCTGGCGCGCGTGCGTGCGCGGGTGCGTCCGCTGCCCGAAGGCGAGCGGGCCGCGGCGGCCTGGGTCGAGGCGGTCGGGATCGCCGAAGAGGACATCGCGATCAACGCCGCGATCGGTGCTCACGGCGCGGCGCTGCTGCGCGAGGTGGCCGCGCGCCGCGCCGCGGCCCACCGCCCGGTCGATGCGGCCGCGCCGCTGCAGGTGCTCACCCACTGCAATGCCGGGCGGCTCGCCGCAGTCGCCCACGGCACCGCGCTCGCGCCGATCTACGCGCTGCACGCGGCCGGCGTGCCGCTGCATGTGTGGGTCGACGAGACCCGCCCGCGCAACCAGGGCGCGAGCCTGACGGCCTGGGAGCTCGCCGACGCGGGCGTGCCGTGCACTGTCATCGCCGACAACGCCGGCGGCCTGCTGATGCGCGCGGGTCGCGTGGACGCGGTGATCGTCGGCTGCGACCGCGTCGCCCGCAACGGCGACGTCGCCAACAAGATCGGCACCTACCTGAAGGCCCTGGCGGCGCGCGACGCGGGGGTGCCGTTCTGGGTGGCCTGCCCGACGCCGACCGTGGACCTCGCGCTCGCCGACGGCGCCGCGATTCCGGTCGAGCACCGCGATCCGCGCGAGCTCACGCACGTGACCGGCCTGCATGCCGACGGCACACCGCAGGAGGTCCGGCTGGTGCCCGAGGGGGTGGCCGCGCTGAATCCGGCCTTCGACGTCACGCCCGCGCGCCTGGTCGATGCGCTGATCACCGAGCACGGCCCCTGCTGCGCCAGCGAGGCGGGGCTGATGTCCCTGCCGGCTTTCGGGGCGCGCGGCGGGGCCGCGGGCGCGGAGCCCCTACAATCGAAGCTCCCCTGAACATGGCGACGAGCACCGAGATGGACCTGGAATCGAACCGAGCCGCCGAGCCGACCATCCTGCCGAGCCCGCCGCGGCAGGACGTGCCCGAGGGCATCGGCCATTGGATCGGCGTGGCCGCGCTGACGGTGGTGCTGCTCGCCTTCGTCTGGCTGCGCTGACCCGCTCGCCCGTGCGTCGCGCGACGCCGTGACGGGACTCCCGGCGCATCCGACCGAGGACGCGGCGCGCGCCGCACTGCTCGACACCGCGCGCGCGACGGCGGGCCTCGGACTCAACCACGGCAGCGCCGGCAACGTCTCGCTGCGCTGGCATCGCGGCGGATCCGACGGCCTGCTGGTCACGCCGAGCGCGCTGCCCTACGAGCGCTGCACCATCGACGACCTGGTCTGGATGCCGGTCGTGCCGCGTACGGCCGGCGCTGCGGACCCGCTGCCCGACGGCCATCGCCGGCCGTCCTCGGAATGGCGCTTCCACCACGACCTGTACGCCGCGCGGCCCGAGGTGCAGGCGATCGTGCATGCGCACGCGCCGCACTGCACCGCGCTCGCCTGCCTGCCCGCGGTCCAGCGCGCGGGCATCCCGGCCTTCCACTACATGGTTGCCGCGGCCGGCGGCCGCGACGTGCGCTGCGCCCCGTACGCGACCTTCGGCACGCAGGCGCTGTCCGAGCACGTGCTCGCCGCGCTCGAGGGCCGCAGGGCCTGCCTGCTCGCGCACCACGGGATGATCGCGGTCGGCGCCTCGCTCGAGGCCGTGCTCGCCCTCGCCGTCGAGCTCGAGTGGCTCGCGCGCACCTATGGCCTGGCGCTCGCGCTCGGCGAGCCCGCCTGCCTGCCGGCCGACGAGATGGACCGCGTGCTCGCCAAGTTCGCCGACTACCGGCCCTGAGAAGCCGTCGATAAGCCGACCGCGCGCCCCGATCCGGAGCCTGCTCGCTACGGTTTCTTCACGGTTTCTGAGCGGGCGCCGCGCCCGGCGCGGCTCGGTTCTTCAGCGATTCGCAGGGATCCGACCGTGGCGCTGCCTCGGTGGTCACCACGCGGTCGAACGCGCCCGGCGGCATGGCGGCGATCGCCGCGGGCTCGAGCAGACCCACCGCCAGCGTGCGCGCGCGCAGCTCGGGCGGCAGCCAGCGCGCCACGCCGAGGTCGCGTCGGGCGTGGCCGTTGCCGGTGAGCAGCACCACGCCGCCGCCCGCGTAAGGCGCGATCGCCCGGGCGAGCGCTGCATCGCGCGCGAGCTGCGCGCGGGCCATCGGCGCGAGCATCGCGGCCGGCATCAGGCCGCAGTGGCCGAGGTCCACCTCGCGCTCGTGCGCGGCGAGCAGGTCCGCGGGGACGGCGTCCAGCCCGAGCGCGGCCCGGGCGGGCGCGTCGAAGGCCGCGCCGTAGCCCTCGCGGATCACCCGCGAGGCATCGGCGCGCGACAGGTTGGCCGCGACGATCGGCAGGTCATGGTCCAGCGCGAGCCGCAGGAACGGGCGGTACAGCGCCCAGTCCCAGCCGTCGCGGCCGGCGGCCTGCGCGATCAGCCAGTCAAGGTCGCGCGGGCGCTCGCGGCGCGCGCGGTCCACGTCGGCCTGGCGCTCGCGGTCGAGCTGCTCGAAGGCGATCGCCGGGCGCGCCCCGGCGGCCACCAGCCGCGCGAGCGCCTCGGCGCGCAACGCATGCTGTGCTGCGTTGTCGTGGACTTCGCCGAGCAGCACCACCGGCACGCCGCGCATCGCGTCGGCCAGGGCCTGCGGCTCGGCGGGCAGCGCCGTGGCCGGGGCGGCGGGGCGCGGCAGCGGGGTCACGGGGCGCGAGCGCGGGGCGCCATAGGGGGCGGTGGGGGCGGCGCCCGGTGGGGTACCGGTCGTCGCGGACCCGAGCGCGCAGCCCGCGGCGAACAGCGCGACGCAGGTGGTGGCGGCCGTGGCCGCGAGCCCGCGAGCGCGGCGCCTGCGGGGTGAGACGCGCGAAGGCATCGGAAGGGGGTGGGTCATGTCGGTGCTGCGGCGGTGACCCGGCCGGGCCGGCCGGGTGTATCCCCGAGGGTAGGCGATGCAGCGGCGAGGCGCCAACGGATGCCGGGGCGGGGGCTCGTGCCCGTGCCCGTGCCGACGCAGACGCAGACGCCGATGTCCTCGTTCCCGCGCCGCTGCCGAGGCAGGGTCGCCCGGGCCACGCGCAGCGCGGCGCCGCGCCCGAGCGTTGACGCGCGACCCGCGCCCCGCTACGGTCGGCCGACGATGCACGCCACGCCGCCGTTCCCCTACCTGCGCGAGATCCTGCTGTTCCTGGTGCTGGCGGGCGTGCTGATCCCGCTGCTGCGGCGCCTGCGTGTGAACCAGGTCGTCGGATTCCTCGCCGCCGGCACGCTGCTCGGCCCGTACGGCCTGGGCGGGCAGGCCGGCGATTCGCCCTGGATCGCCGCGGTCACCTTCCCCGAGCTGCAGGGCGTGGTGGCGCTCGCCGAGCTGGGCGTGCTGTTCCTCATGTTCATGATCGGTCTGGAGCTGTCGGCCGAGCGGCTCTGGGCGCTGCGCCGCTGGGTGTTCGGCGCCGGTACGGCGCAGCTGCTGGCGAGCGCCGCTGCGATCGGCGGGATCGCGGCCTGGTTCGGCAATTCGTGGCCGGTCGCGGTGGTGCTGGGCGCGGTGCTCGCGCTGTCCTCGACCGCGGTCGCCATGCAGCTGCTCGGCGAGCGCCGCGCGCTGGGCACGCCCATGGGCCAGGCCTGCTTCTCGGTGCTGATGCTGCAGGACCTGGCGGTCGTGCCGGTGCTGGTCATGGTGGGGGTGCTCGCCGACGTCCACCGGGCCAGCAGCGCCGACCTGGCCTCGGGCCTGGGCGAGGTGGCGGGCGGCATCGGCTGGGCCTTCGCCAAGGCGACACTGGCGGTGGTCGCGATCGCGCTGATCGGGCGTCGCGTGATCCGGCCGCTGTTCCGGGCCCTGGCCCGCGACCGCCAGCCGGACGTCTTCATGGCGCTGACGCTGCTCGCGACGCTCAGCATCGCCGGGCTCACCGCGGCGGCCGGCCTCTCGATGGCGCTGGGAGCGCTGCTGGCAGGCCTGCTGCTCGCGGAGACCGAGTTCCGGCACGAGGTCGAGGTGAGCATCGAGCCGTTCCGCGGGCTGCTGATGGGCCTGTTCTTCATGTCGGTCGGCATGGGCATCGACCCGCGGGCGCTGCTCGCCGAACCGATGCTGCTGCCGGCGGCGGTGCTCGGCCTGTTCGCGATCAAGGCGGCGGTGCTGGGCGCGGTGCTGCGTATCGGCGGCCTGTCAGCCGGACGCGCGCTCGAGGGCGGGCTGCTGCTGGGGCAGGGTGGCGAGTTCGCCTTCATCGTCGTCGGCGTCGCGATGATCGAAGGCCTGCTGCCCGCGCGGGTCGGCCAGTTCATGCTGCTGGTGGTCGGGCTGTCGCTGGTGGCCACGCCCTTCGCCGCATGGCTCGGCCGGGTGCTCGGCGACCGCCTCGATCACCGCGGCCAGGGGGCCGGCCACCCACCCGGGGAGGCGGGCGTCGCCCCGTCGGGCGGGCACGTGGTGATCGCCGGCTACGGCCGGGTGGGCGAGTCGATCTCCCGGCTGCTCGATGCGCAGGGCGTGCGCTGGGTCGCGCTCGAGTCCGACGCGGCGCGCGTCGCCGCGCTGCACGCCGCGGGCGCGCCGGTCTGGTACGGCAACGCCACCCGCGTCGACCTGCTGGCCCGGGTGCGGGCCGGCGACGCGCTCGCGGTGGTGCTCACGATGGACCAGCCCGCATCCGCGCTGCATGCGCTGCGGGCGATCCGGCGCGTGTTTCCGACGGTGACGGTCATCGCGCGCTCGCGCGACGAGGCGCATGCCGCCGTGCTGCGCGACGAGGGCGCGAACGTCGTGATCCCCGAGACGCTCGAGGCGGGCCTGCAGATCTCGGCGGTGGTGCTGCAGGCCGCGGGCATACCCGAATCGGTGGCTGCGGGGCTCGTCGACGCCGAGCGCGAGCGTCGGATCGGCGCGCTGCGCGGCTGAGGCGCTCGCGGGGCGCTCAGCTGCCCGGCAGCAGCCGCTCGATCGGCGCCTTCCTGGCGGGCGAGGTGAAGCGCTACGAGAAGGTCGTGCGCGACGCGAACATGAAGGCCGACTGAGGTGAGCGCGCCGCCCATGCGGCCGATGCCGCGCGACCTGCTCGGCGACGTGCTCGACGCCTTCGACTGGCTGTGGCGCGAGGGCGCGCACGCGCCGAAGATGATGTCGATCGGGCTGCACCTGCGGATGCTGGGGCGGCCCGGGCGCATGCAGGCGCTGGTCGACATGCTGGCCGAGTTGCCGCGCCGGTCCGGGGTGTGGATCGCCCGGCGCGACGAGCTCGCGCAGCATTGGGTGGCGCGCGGGGCACGGCCCTGAGAACGTGGCGGCGCGACCCACCCGCCGCCTGCTGCTGCGCCATTCGGTCTCGGGGCGCCTCCGCCCGTCGGGGTCGCACGGGACTTAGCCGGTTCCGACGATTGACCTAAGTCCGATGCGTCAGTAGCCTCGAACGCTGCGCGGATATTCAGATCCGCCCGCCCGCCTTCTGCCAGGCAGCCGTCTACCGCGAGGCGACAGACATGTTCGACCGAACCGAACTGATCCGGGTGCTGTGCACCGCGATGCCGATTCTGCTGACCGCTTGCGGCGGAGGTGGCGGCACGACTGCTGCGACGGAGACGACCGGCCCGGCCGCGACGATCGATCCTCCGTCGCTGAACGTCTCGCTGGACGCCGGTCAGTCGGGGTTCGCCACGGTCAAGATCGTTCCGCCCGTCTGGGTCGAGGCTCGCGCTTTTCCGAGCTATACGGATCAGGACGGCCTGCTGGATCGCACAAAGACCTTGTACAACTCCGCGATTCAGGCCGACGGCTCCGAGACTTACCACTTGTCATTTGCATTTCCCGCGCTGGCTGAGGGAGCGTCTCGCTCTGGAACGATCAAGCTGGTGTTCCCGTGCGCGCGCGGGGACGCTCGCTGCCCGACGACGGAGGAGGCGCGCTCGGTGCGCCTTCCCTACGTTGTGAAGGCCGCAGCGGCCACCGGCACGCTCACGCCGCTCAGGCCGTTGGCCGGCGGCTCGCCGTGGTGGGGGGCACAAGGCAATGCGGCCCGCACGGGTTACGTCCCCGCGACCCTCGACGCGTCTAAGTTCTCCCGCCGCTTCGTTCTCGCCGCGTCGTCGTCCGGACCAGCTGGTTCGACCGCGAAATTCTTCAGCAGGCTGACGGAGGCGGGTTCCGGGCAGGCTCTCTTCAATGCAACCCCTCTCGATGGCGCGATACCGCCAGGATGGAGGAGCTACCAGGTCTCCGAGGCGACGGGTGCCGCCCAGTGGGTCTGGCGGGCGTTCGCCTGGACCGCGCCGGCGATCGATCAGGTCGATGCGTTCCGTCTCACGATCGCCGGCGACACGATCCTGGCCGGGCTAAAGGTCTACCCCTACGACGGTTGCAACTGGGTCGAGTCGGGCGCCTCGATCTTCGCGATGTGTCGGGGGAACCGCCCCGTGCTGATGCGGATCACCAAGGGCATCTTCCAGGTCGAGTGGAAGGTGACCGATCTGCGGAGTGACGAGTACGACTATCAGTCCACGCTCGCCATGCGGGGCGATACGGTCTACCTCCTGGGCTCCGACCGGCTGGAAGCGAGAGCGATCGCCGACGGCGCGCTCCGCTTCGAGACGATGCCCCCGGTCGGACAGAAGTTCTATTCGGACGCGGCACCTGTCGTGGGCGAGGACGGAGCGGCATACGTGCTGCTGCGTGGCGCGAACGATCCGACGGTCGGGAAGAACACCCTCGCACGGATCGATCCCGCTACGGGACGTATCGCCTGGACCATGGGGAGCTGGGTTTCCACCCCACCGGTGCTCGCGAAGGGAGTGCTCCTCGTGATCGAACGAACGCGACTCGTTGCGCTCGACCCTGCGACCGGCAAGGAGCTGTGGGGGTGGGCGGGGCCGTGGCCGTGGCACTCCTACGCTAGCGCCGGGAAGCAGCCTGGCCAACTCGCGCCGCTCGTCGTCGTCGGCGACCATGCCTTCGTCAGCACCCTGGACGGCGTCCGCGCCATCGACCTGCGGACCCGGACGATCGCCTGGAGCGACCCGAATCGCGGCGACCTCGCGGTCAGCGACTCGGGCCTCCTCTACATCGTGGGCATCGACCGCCTGACCGCGATCAACCTGCAGTGACGGTGGCCTACAGTCCCAACCACTCCCGATGGTGATGCGCCAGTCGGAAAGGCCGTCTCAGATCACCTGCTGGTTTGACGCGTCGCGCTGCGTCGCGCCGCCTCGGCCCGTCAGTGATAGTCGTCCTCGAGCTGGTGGCGGACGGCCACCACCACGACCTCGGTCGCGGACTCGATCTCGATCAGGGCGACGTAGCCCGACGGCCCGAAGGGAACGATCAGCGCTCTCAGGAACGGGCTGTTCCCGGCCTTGCGGCAGGTGAACGGCGAGGTCCGCAAGGTCGCGAAGCCCGCGCGGAGGGCCGCCAGGGCGCGCTCGGCGAGCGCGAGATCGCCACCGTCGCGCTCCAGTTCGCGCTCGAGGACGAAGCCGAACAGACGCTCGAGGTCGGCCTCGGCCTCGCGGGTCAGGCGAACCCTGAAGCTCACCCGCGTTTCTTGGCGCTGCGGACCCGCGCCGAGTCGAGGCGCGTCTGCAGCGCGGCGACCACGTCGTCGGCCTCGACGTAGTCGCCCGTGCGCCGTGCCTCGTCGCGCGAGCGCAGGCCGCGGGCGATGAACTCGGCCTGCACGCGCCTGCGCTCGACGCCGGCGCGCACCGATGCCTCCACGAACTCCGACAGGCTCTCGCCTTCGGCCAGCACCGACTCGACTTCGGCCCGGAACTCGGGCTCGACGCGCACGGAAGGGATGGTGGCGGTCTTCATCGGATTAGCGTAGCGCAATTGCGATGCATCGTCCAGCCTGGGGCCTACAGCCCCACCCACTCCCGCCAACTCTCGTTCCTCACCCGAGGCTTCGCCGGCTCCGGCAGCCCGCACGCCAGGAACTGCCCGTCCCCCGCACGCCCCGTGAACGACACCCCGTCCCACACCACCTTCCCTCGGCACACCGTCGTCGCCGGCCACGCGCCCACCTCGATGCCCTCGTACGGCGTGTAGTCCACCTCGTGGTGCAGCATCTCGTTGCGGATCGGCTGGCGCTTCGAGGTGTCCCAGATCACCAGGTCCGCATCCGCCCCGATCGCGATCGTCCCCTTGCGCGGATACAGGCCGTAGAGCTTCGCCGGGTTGGTGGACGTCAGTGCCACGAACTGCTGGATCGTGAGCCGCCCGGCGAGCACGCCCTCCGAGAACAGCAGCGGCAGCCGCGTCTCGATGCCCGGAATGCCGTTCGGGATGTACTCGAAGGAGGGCTCCTCGCCGCCCAGCTTCTTGCCCTGCGGGTCGTCGTAGCGGAAGGGCGCGTGGTCGGACGACACGATGGTGAACAGGCCGTCGGCCAGCCCGTCCCAGATCACCTGCTGGTTGCGCGCATCGCGCGGCGGCGGGCTGCATACGCACTTCGCGCCGTGGAACCCATCTAGCCCGAGGTGCTCCTGCGTGAGGAACAGGTACTGCGGGCAGGTCTCGGCGAAGATGTTGAGACCCCTGCCGCGCGCCCAGCGGATCTGCTCGACCGCCTCGGCGCCGGAGACATGCACCACCAGGATCGGCACGTCGACGAGCTCGGACAGCGTGATCGCGCGGTGCGTGGCCTCGCGCTCCACCGGCATCGGCCGCGACATCCCATGGAAGCGCGGCGCGGTCTTGCCCTGCTCGGTCAGCCGCTTGGTGAGGTACGCGATCGCATCGGCATTCTCGGCGTGGATCATCGCCATCGCCCCCAGCTCGCGTGCGGCCTCGAGGCAGGTGAGGATCTCGCCGTCGTCGAGCTTGAGGTCGTCGTACGTCATGTAGATCTTGAACGACGTGTAGCCCTCGCCGACCAGCGCCGGCAGCTCGCGCGTCACCACGTCGGGCGTCGGGTCGCTCACGATCAGGTGGAACGCGTAGTCGATCGAGGCCTTCCCTTCGGCGCGCCGGTGGTAGTCCTCGACCGCCTCGCGCAGCGGCCGGCCCTTCACCTGGGCTGCGAACGGGATCACGGTGGTGGTGCCGCCGCAGGCGGCCGAGCGCGAGCCGCTCTCGAAGTCGTCGGCCATGCGCATCGGCTCGACCATCGGCTGGTCGAGGTGGCAGTGCGCATCCACGCCGCCGGGGGTGACCCAGCGGCCGGCGGCGTCGATCTCGCGCTCGGTGCTGCTTGCGGGCAGGCGCTGCGCGATCGTGACGATCTTGCCGCCCACGATGCCGATGTCGGCGTCGAAGGTGTCGGCGGCGGTGGCGACGCGGGCGTTGCGGACGATCAGGTCGTAACGGTCGCTCATCTCACAGTCCCTCGGAGAACAGTCGGCCCCAGCCGGCGAGGCCGCGGGTATCGACGCCGCACATGCGCAGCGCCTTCCAGACCGCGGTCGATACGGTGTCGTACACCGGGATGCCGAGCTCGGCCTCCCAGGCGGGCACCAGGTGGGCGGCGCGCAGGTTGGTGCAGAAGGTGACGATGCAGTCGGGCTTCGCGGCCGCGACCTCGCGGGCCATGCCGGTGAGCCGGTCCTCGGTGACCTCGGCGAACTCGAAGTTCACCGACTGCCCGGTGTGGCGCTCGGCCACGCAGGCGTAGCCGCTCGCCGCGTAGTTGGCGACGATCTTCGCCTGCACGTCGTCGAGGTAGGGCGTGACCAGCCCGAAGCGGCGGCGGCCGGTGAGGTCCATGATCTCGTTGAACGCGAGCACCGAGGTGCAGGCCGGCACGCCGGTCTCGCGGGTGATGGCCGCGCACAGCGCCTCGTCGCGCCCGAAGCCGAGCCAGCCCGACGAGGTACCGCTCCAGACGATGACGTCGACCCGCGCGTCGGCGAGCAGCCTGGCGGCATGCAGGATCGGCTCGAGCTCGAACTGGCCCTGCGAGCCTGCGGCCAGCGAGATCTCGGTGACGCGAAAGCGCCCGAAGTGCGCCGTCACGCCAGGCAGCGCGGCGATCATGGCCGAGGTCAGCGGCTCGAGCGCGGTGTTGGAGGAGGGCGTCAGCACGCCGATCAGGGTTCGTTTCACGTATCGGGGTCCTTCAGTGCTCGGTGGCGACGTGCCCGGCGATCAGCGCCTTCATCCTACAATTCCCCTCGAACGCCCATGGAGTCAGCCCGGCCACGCTTCGAGTGTCGACAATCTCAGTGATGATCGTCAACAAAAAAGATCCCAAGGCCCGTGCCGGAACGCCGCGTGCGGCGGCGTCCGACAAGGCGCCCGTGGGCGCTGTGCTGCGCGAAGCCATCTACGACCGGATCCTGCGCTCGGTGCTGGAGCACCGCCTGCCGCCGGGCACCAAGCTGGTCGAGGACCGACTCGCCGAGCTCTTCGAGACCAGCCGCGCCCAGGTGCGCGACGTACTCGCGCGCCTGGCCAACGACGGCCTGGTGCAGACCATCCCGAACCGCGGCGCGTTCATCGCGGCGCCCACCGTCGAGCAGACCCGCGAGGTGTTCGAGGCGCGCCGCCTGATCGAGCCAGCGCTGGTGCGCCGGCTGGTGGCGCGGCGCGATCCGAAGGCGGTGGCCTCGCTGCGCTCGATCGTCGCCGAAGAGGAGCGCGCCCGCTCCAAGCAGGACCGGCCGGCGATGGTGCGGCTGTCGGGCGAGTTCCACATCCGGCTGGCGGAATGCGCGGGCAATCGGATGCTCGGGCGCTCGATGCGCGAGCTCGCATCGCTGACGGTGCTGGCGATCTTCCTGTACGACGCGCCGCACGCCACCGCCTGCCGCGAGGACGAGCACGAGCTGCTGGTCGCGGCGATCGAGGGCCGGCGCACCGAGCGCGCGGTCGCGCTGATGCTCGAGCACCTCGAGCACATCGAGTCCTCGCTCGACCTGTCGCCGCGCCGCGACGCGCCCGTGAACCTCGCCGCCGCGCTCGGCGGCGGCTGAGGCGAGCGCAGGCACGGGGGGCATGAGCACGAGCACGAGCACCGACCGCGAGTTCGTCGGCTACGCCGGGCGCTTTGGGCGAGGCCGAGGAGCGTGCGGCGATCGCGCGCACCGCCGCCACCGTCGAGCACCTGGTCGGGCGCGCGCCGGTCGGCTGGCACACCCGATCGTCCGCGTCGGTGAACACCCGCCGGCTGCTGGTCGAGCACGGCGGCGTCCTGTACGACAGCGACGCCTACAATGACGACCTGCCCGACTGGGTCCGGGTCGGCGAACCGCCGCACCTCGTGCTCCCGTAAGCGTTCGACACCAATGACATGAAATTCCACGACAGCTTCGCGTTCGTGCGCGGCAGCGACGTCGCCGACGACACGATCGACGCCTTCCGGTGTCTGCTGCGCGCGTCGCGCCATGCGCCGCGGATGATGTCGATCGGCCTGCACACCCGCATCCTCGGGCGCCCGGGTCGGATCGGCGCGCTCGCGAAGCGGGTCGACCACGGGCGCGGACGCGACCGCGCCTGGTGCGCGACCCGCGAGCAGATCGCTCGCCACTTCATCGCGGCGGTGCCTGCGGAGCGCGCATGAGCGCTGCGCCGCGCGCGCTGCCGGGCGTGCCGCAGGAGCCGGCCCCGGGCGCGCTGTCGGCCCGGGCCCTCGCGGCGCGCGTCTCGGCGCGCGGGCTGCGCGCGGTCGACGTCGCGCGCGAGGCGATCGCACGGGTCGAGCGGCTGAACCCCGACCTGAACGCCATCATCGGATTCGATCCGGCGGCCACGCTCGCCGAGGCTGCGGAGGTCGACCGCCGGCTCGACGCCGGCGAGATCCTGCCGATGGCGGGCGTGCCCTTCACCGCGAAGGACAACCTGTGGGTGGGCGGGCGCTGCGTCTCGCAGGGCTCGCGCCTGTTCGAGGACTTCGTCGCGCCGCGCGACGCCTGGGCGGTGGCGCGCTGGCGCGCGCTGGGCGCGGTGCTGCTCGGCATCACCAACTGCTCCGAGTTCGCCTGCAAGGGCGTGACGACCAATCCACTGCACGGCTGGACCCGTCACCCGATGAACCCCTCGCTCACCCCCGGCGGCTCGTCGGGCGGTGCGGTGGCCGCGCTCGGCGCGGGGCTCGGGCTGCTCGCGCTCGGCACCGATGCCGGCGGCTCGACGCGCCGGCCCGCCGCGCACTGCGGGCTGGTGGGCTTCAAGCCGAGCAGCGGCCTGATCCCGCATCCCTGGGGCTTCGCCGAGCCGAACTACGGCCAGTCGGCGATCGGCGTGATGGCGCTCGACGTCGCCGATTGCGCGTGGGCCTTCGACACCCTGGTCGCCTTCGATGCCGCCGATCCGGCGGGCGTGCCGGTGCGCGTCGACCTCGGCACGGCCGGTGACCCGGTCGAGCCCGCCCGCACGCTGCGCCTGGCCTGGAGCCCGCGCCTGGGCCTCGACCTCGCGGTGGACGAGGACGTGCTCGCGGCGCTGCAGGCCCGCGTCGACGCGCTGCGCGCCGACGGCTGGGACGTGGTCGAGCGCGATCCGGTCTGGCCCGAGGGCGTGCGCGAGTACCCGCTGCTCGCGCTGCAGCAGGCCGGGCTGCATGCGCTCTACGGCCATCGGCTCGCCGACGCGCGCCACATGATCGACCCCGATCTCGTCGCGCAGATCGAAGCCGGCGCCACGCAGACGCCGCAGGCACTGGCCGCGGTGCTGCGGCTGCGCGAGCGGATCGTCGCCAGCGTCGCGCGCTTCTTCGACGACATCGACCTGCTGCTGTGCCCGACCACGCCGGTGACCGCCTGGCCGCTCGGGCAGCTCGGGCCGCCGGTGATCGGCGGCCGCCCGGCGGGTCCGCGCGGGCATGCGGCGTTCACGCCGCTGTTCAACGCGGCGGGCGTACCGGCCTGCTCGGTGCCGGCCGGTCTGGTGCGAGGCCTGCCGGTCGGGCTGCAGGTGGTCGGGCCGCGCTTCGAGGATGCGCGGGTGCTCGGGCTCGCGGCGGCGATCGAGCGGCTGGGCCCGGCTGCTACGATGGCAGGATGAGCGCCCTCCCGCCTCCCTGCCGCATCGCGGCCCTCTACGTCTACCCCATCAAGTCCTGCGCTGGCATCGCCGTCGACACGATGCGCTTCGATGCGCTCGGGCCGCTCGAGGACCGGCGCTGGATGCTGGTCGACGACCGCGACGAGTTCGTCACCCAGCGCGATGCGCCGCGGCTGGCGATGGTGCGGCCCTCGCGCCTCGACGGCGGCCTGCGCGTGCTGGCGCCTGGCATGCCCGCGCTCGCCGTCGCCGGCACGGGCAGCGCGCGGCGCAGCACCCGCGTCTGGGACGACCGCTGCGCGGGCTTCGACGAGGGCACCGAGGCACGCGCCTGGTTCAGCGAATACGTCGGCCGGCCGGTGCGGCTGCTGCGCTTCGACGCGAGCGCGCCGCGCGAGGCGAGCCGCAACTGGGTGGGCTCGGACGCCGGGCAGCCGGGGGCGCTGACGCGCTTCTCCGACGGCTTTCCGCTGCTGGTGGTGTCGGGGGCCTCGCTCGCCGCGCTCAACGGGCGCCTCGCGCAGGCGGGGCTGCCCGCCGCGCAGATGCAGCGCTTCCGCCCGAACGTGGTGCTCGAGGGGCTCGACGCGTTCGGCGAGGACATGCTCGACACGCTCGCCGTCGAGCGCGGCAGCGGCCCGGCCACCGTGCTGCGCATCGTCAAGCCCTGCACCCGCTGCACCGTCCCCGAGGTCGACCCGCTCACCGGCCGTCACGAGCCCGGCATCCTGCAGGTGCTCGCCGGCTTCCGCTCCGATCCCAAGCTGGGCGGCGCGGTGACCTTCGGGCAGAACGCGATCCTGATCGACGGCATCGACGGCCTGCTGCGGGCCGGCGACACGCTGCTGCCGTCGTACCGCTGGGACTGAGCGACCGCGACTTGACCCCGGTCAAGGGCCTACGCCGGAACGGGTCGCCGGCGGCTCCGGCAGACCGCATCCGAGGGCTATCCTCGATGCGACATGCCCGATCCCGTCATCCGGTCCGGCGCCGATGCCGATGCCGTCACCGCGTCCGACCGCCCCGCGCCTGACCCGCATCACCCCTGGCACGCGCTGAGCGCCGACGAGGCGCTGGATGCGCTCGGCGGCGACGCGCGCACCGGACTGGCCGCGACGGAGGCCGCGCGCCGGCTCGCCGAGCACGGTGCGAACGCGTTGCCCGAGCCGGCCCCGCGCTCGCCCTGGGCGGTCTTCGCGCGGCAGTTCCGCAGCCCGCTGGTCTATCTGCTCGGCGTGGCGGGGGGGCTGGCGCTGGTCCTCGGACACCTCGGCGACGCCGCGGTCATCGCGATCGTCGTCGCCGCCAATGCCGCGATCGGCGCGCTGCAGGAGGGCCGCGCCGAACGTTCCATGGCCGCGCTGCGGCGCCTGTCGGGCCTGCACGTGCGGGTGCTGCGCGACGGCGTCGAGCACACGCTGGCCGCCGGCGAGCTGGTGCCGGGCGACCTGCTGCTGCTCGTGGCCGGCGATGCAGTGGGCGCGGACGCGCGGCTCGTCGAGGCGGCCGGGCTGCAGGCGGCCGAGGCGGCCCTCACCGGCGAGTCGGTGCCGGTCGCCAAGTCGGTGGCGCCGCTGCCCGCGCCGACCGGGCTCGCCGACCGGACGGCGATGGTCTGGTCCGGCACGCACGTGGCCGCCGGCCGCGGGCGGGCGGTCGTGGTCGCGACCGGCGTGCACACCGAGGTCGGGCGGATCGCCGGGCTCACCGAGCGCGCCGTGGAGCCCGCCACGCCGCTGGAGCGGCGGCTCGATCGCTTCGGACGCACGCTGGCCGGCGTCGCGATCGCGCTGTTCGCGGGGGTGATGGCGCTGGGCACGCTGCGCGGCGTGCCGATCGGCGAGCTGCTGATGGTGGCGATCAGCCAGATGGTGTCGGTGGTGCCCGAGGGGCTGCCGGTGGCGATGACCATCGCGCTGGCGGTCGGCATGCAGCGCATGGCCGCACGCGGCGCGATCGTGCGCAGGCTGTCGGCGGTCGAGACGCTCGGCTCGACCACGGTCATCTGCAGCGACAAGACCGGCACGCTGACCCGCAACGAGATGACCGCGGTCGCCCTGTGGCTGCCGCCCGCGGGCGGCCGCGGGGCGCGCTCGATCGAGGTCGAGGGCAGCGGCTGGGCGCCCCGGGGCCGGCTGAGCGAGGACGGCGCCCCGATCGACGTGCCGGTCGAGGCGCGGGACGCGGCGCTGCTCGCGCTGCTGCAGGCGGGCGCGCTGTGCAACGACGCCGCGCTGCGTGCGCCAGACGCGGGCGACACCGCGTGGCGCATCACCGGCGACCCCACCGAGGCGGCGCTGCTCACGCTCGCCGCCAAGGCCGGGATCGACGTCGTGGCGTTGCGTGCGCAGGCGCCGCGCGTGGCCGAGCTGCCCTTCGACGCGGACACCCGGCTGATGGTCACCGCGCACCGCGCCGAGGGTGACGCGCAGGTGCTCGCGATCAAGGGCGCACCCGAGGCGGTGCTGCGGCTCGTCGGGACCACCGAGGACGCCGCGACGGTGGATGCGGCGCGCACGACGGCCGAGGCCATGGCCGGGCGCGCACTGCGGGTGCTCGCGTTCGCGCGGGTGGCACTCGATCACTTCGACCCCGCCGCGGGCCTGGAACCGCTCGTCGGCCGCGCGCGCCTGCTCGGGCTGGTCGGCCAGATCGATCCGCCGCGCGACGAGGTGCGGTCGGCGGTCGCACGCTGCCGCGCCGCGGGCATCCGCCCGGTGATGATCACCGGCGACCACGCGCTCACCGGGCTGGCCATCGCCCGCGAGCTCGGCATCGCGGACGCGGACACGCTCGCCGTGGACGGCGCCGCGCTCGACCGCATGGACGCGGCCGCGCTGCAGCGCGCGCTCGGCCGGATCGCGGTGTTCGCGCGGGTGCAGCCCGCCCAGAAGCTGCGGATCGTCGAGGCGCTGCAGGCACGCGGCGACGTGGTCGCGATGACCGGCGACGGCGTCAACGACGCGCCGGCGCTCGCGCGTGCCGACGTCGGCGTGGCCATGGGCATCGCCGGCACCGAGGTCGCCAAGGGCGCGTCGCGGATCGTGATCACCGACGACGACTTCACGACGATCGTCGCCGCGGTCGAGGAAGGCCGCCTGGTCTACGGCAACCTGAAGAAGGTGATCCTGTACCTGTTCGCGACCTCGGTCGACGAGGTCTGCCTGCTGCTGATCGCGCTGGCCGCCGGCTGGCCGCTGCCGCTGCTGGCGGTCCAGATCCTGTGGATCAACATCGTCACCGAGAGCACCGTCACCGTGAACCTGGTGATGGACCCGCCCGACGGCGACGAGATGCGTCGCGCCCCCTCGCCGCGCGACGACCGGCTGCTCGACCGCGCGATGGCGCACCGCCTCGCGGTGCTGGTGCCGACCGCCGTGGCGGTGTGCACGGGCTGGTTCGCATGGGGGCTGTCGCAGGGCGTGCCGATCGACCTGCTGCGCACCGAGACCTTCACGCTGCTCGTGTTCACGCAGTGGTTCAACGTGCTGAACTGCCGCTCCGCGACCCGCTCGGCGCTGGTCGGCGGCCACCCGCGCAACCGCTGGCTGGCCGCGGGGCTCGCCGCCTCGGTCGTGCTGCAGGCGCTGGTGCTCTACGCCCCGCCGCTGCAGGCCCTGTTCCACACCGTGCCGCCCTCGCCCGCGGTGCTGCTCGGGCTGGTGGTGCTGGCCAGCACGGTGCTGTGGGTCGAGGAGGTGCGCAAGCGCGTGATGCGCGGGCGCGCCCGCCGCTGAGCCGCGCTACGGATACAGCCCGCGCAGCTCGCGCGCCGCCAGTACCCGCTCGCACGCCACCACGAAGGCCGCGGTGCGCAGCGGGGGTCCGGTGCCGCTCGGCATCGGCCCAGATCCGCGCGAACGCACCGACCAGGATCTTGTCGAGCCGCGCGTTGATCTCCTCCTCGGTCCAGAAGAAGCTCGAGAAGTCCTGCACCCACTCGAAGTACGACACGGTGACGCCGCCGGCGTTCGCGATCACGTCGGGCACCACCGTGATGCCGCGGTCGCGCAGGATCAGGTCTGCCTCGGGCAGGGTCGGGCCGTTGGCGCCCTCCAGGACCATCCGCGTGCGCAGGTGACGCGCGCGCTCCGCGGTCAGCACGCCTTCCAGCGCGGCCGGGATCAGCACGTCGGACTCGACCTGCCAGAACGACTCGGCCTCGATCGCGTCGGCGCCGGGAAAGCCCGCGACACCGCCGTTGGCCTCGGCAAACGCGATCAGCGCTCGCACGTCGAGGCCCTGCGGGGCGTGCACGGTGCCGCTGGCGTCCTGGACCGCGACCACGCGTGCGCCGTGCGCCGCATACAGCTCGGCCGCCGACGAGCCGACGTTGCCGAAGCCCTGGACCGCGATGCGCGCGCCCTCGACCGGCAGTTGCAGGCGGCGCGCCGCCTCGCGGCCGATCACGAACACGCCGCGGCCGGTGGCCTTGACGCGCCCGAGCGAGCCGCCGAGCGCGATCGGCTTGCCGGTGACGACGCCGGTGGCGGTGGCCCCGACGTTCATCGAGTAGGTGTCCATCATCCAGGCCATCACCTGGGCGTTGGTGTTGACGTCCGGCGCGGGGATGTCCTGCATCGGGCCGATGACGATGCCGATCTCGCTGGTGTAGCGGCGCGTGACCCGCTCGAGCTCCTTCATCGAGAGCCGCGTCGGTTCGCACCGGACGCCGCCCTTGGCGCCGCCATAGGGCAGGTTCACCGCCGCGTTCTTGACCGTCATCCAGGCGGCCAGCGCCATCACCTCCTCGAGCGTCACGTCGGGGTGGTAGCGCACGCCGCCCTTGCCGGGGCCGCGCGACAGGTTGTGCTGGACGCGAAAGCCCTCGAAGTGCGAGACCGAGCCGTCGTCCATCTCGATCGGGATGTCGACGACCAGACAGCGTTTGGGGCGCTTGAGCGTCTCGACCCAGCGTTCGAGCGGACCGAGGTAGGGGCGCACCCGCTCGATCTGGTCGAGGTAGGTGGCCCAGGGGCCGTCCGGCGCGTGGCCGGGAGCGTAGGACAGGGCGGTCATCGCGGCTCCTCGTGGGGCGCCGCGGACCACCGGGACGGTCAGGCGCGCAGCTGCCTGAGGAAGCTTACGATCACCGACAGCTGAGCGGGATCGTCCGTGTGGGCGCGTGCGGTACGCAGGCGCGAGGCGAGGTCGGCGCGGCCGATCTTGGAGAAGGCGGTGTGCGTGTCGGCGGGGCCGATGGGCAGGCCGCTCTCGCGGAGCATCAGGACGTCGGTCGGCATCAGCTCGACCATGGCGGGATGGATGATCATGTCTTGTTCGTGGTTTCTTTGTGCTTGTGGGTGCGTTATCGGTCGCGGCCGCGCTGGGCACAAGGACCGAGCGCACGTTGCATGCCCGGCGGCGGCTGGCGGCCTGCAAGCGGTCGCTTCGGCCGTGGGTCGTGTCGCTGCGTCGCCACGAGGGCCGAGGGCCTGACGCCCACGCCGGACGCCGTCCCACCCGCCGGGGGCGCCCGAGCCGGCGCGCGTTCCGGATATTGCCGGGACAGGCGAACGGGTTCGACGCCGCGGCGTGCGGCGGCGTTTATCCTCTGGCGGATGACGCCCGCGCCCAACCCCCGTTTCGCCCCGTTCTTCGCACTGCTGTCCCTGTGCGCGATCCCGACCGCGACCCGGGCGGCCGACGCCGGCCTCGACGACGTCGTCGTGTCCGCCTCGCGCACCGCGCAGCGCGCCTTCGACGCGCCCGCCTCGATCCAGGCTGTCGACGGCGCGACGCTTCGCGCCTCCGGCCCGGGCCTCGGCCTGGCCGAGTCGATGGCACGTGTACCGGGCCTGGTCGTGCTCGACCGCCAGAACCAGGCTCAGGACCTGCAGCTGTCGATCCGCGGCTTCGGGGCGCGCTCGACCTTCGGCATCCGGGGCGTTCGGCTGATCGTCGACGGCATCCCCGCGACCATGCCGGACGGCCAGGGCCAGCTGTCGACCGTGGTGCTGCCGGCGATCGAGCGCGTCGAGGTGCTGCGCGGCCCGCTCGCCCAGCTCTACGGTAATGCCGCGGGCGGCGTGCTGCAGGTCTTCACCCGCGAGGGCGCCTCGCCCGCGAGCCTGGGCGCCGAGCTCTACGGCGGCAGCTGGGGCACGGTGCGCGGCGCGGTGTCCGGCTCGGCGCGTTCGGGCGAGTTCGCCGGTCGCGTCGACGCCACCACCTTCGAGACCGACGGTTGGCGCGCACACAGCGCGGCCACCCGCCGCCAGCAGGACACGCGGCTCACCTGGGAGGCACCGACCGGCACCCGCGTCGGCCTGGTCGCGAATGCCTTCGAGCTGTTCGCGCTCGACCCGGGCGGCCTCACCCGTGCGCAGGTCGCGGCCGACCCGCGCCAGGCCGCGCCCAGTGCGGTCGCGCAGGACGCGCGCAAGTCGGTCACGCAGCAGCAGGCCGGGCTCACCGTCGATCACCGCGTCGACGCCGACATGCGGCTGTCGGCACGCATCTACGGCGGCCGCCGCGATCTCGACAACGCGCTGTCGGTGCCGCTGTCGGCGCAGCAGTCGGCGACCTCGTCGGGCGGTATCGTCGAGCTCGACCGCCGCTACTCGGGGCTCGGGCTGCAGTGGTCGCAGCGGCTGCGACTCGGTGGCGCTGCGCTCGAGTTCGTCGCCGGGGTGGATCTCGACACGCTGACCGAAGACCGGCGCGGCTACATCAACGCCGCCGGTGTTCGCGGCGCGCTCAAGCGCGACGAGAAGAACAACGTGAGCAACCGTGACTGGTACGCACAGCTCGCCTGGAACATCGATCCCTCCTGGACTGCGACGCTCGGCGTGCGGTCGAGCCGAGTGCGGTTCGAAACCTCTGACCGGTTCATCGTCCCCGGCAACCCCAACGACAGCGGCAGCGCCGACTACGACGCGACCAACCCGGTCGCCGGCCTCGCCTGGCATGCGAGCGAGACGCTCAACGTCTATGCGAACCTGGGTCGCGGCTTCGAGACGCCGACCTTCGCCGAGTTGGCCTACCGTCCCGGCGGCACCGGACTGAACTTCGGGCTGAACGCCGCGCGCTCGCGCCATACCGAGATCGGCGCGAAGTGGCAGCCGACGCCCGACGGCCGCCTCGACCTGGCGGTGTTCGACATCCGCACCGACGACGAGATCGTCGTCGCGACCAACGTCGGCGGCCGCTCGACCTTCCGCAACGGCGGGCGCACGCAGCGGCGCGGTGTCGAGCTCGCCTGGGTGCAGCGGCTCGCGCCCGCGTGGCGCGCGCAGCTCGCGCTCACCGCGCTCGAGGCCACCTTCGTCGACGGCTTCGGCAGCGGCGCGTCGGCCGTCGCCCCGGGCAACCGGCTGCCGGGCGCGCCGCTGCGCCGGGGGTTCGCCGAGCTGGCCTGGCAGCCCTCGCCCGTCCAGGGCCCGTTCGCGGCCGCGGCGGTCGTGCACGGCGGTCGCCTCTACGTCGACGACGCGAACACCGACTCGACGGCCGCCTGGACGGTGCTGAACCTGCGTGCCGGCCTGCGTCAGCAGTTCGGGCCGTGGCGCTTCTCGCAGGCCGTGTATCTGGAGAACGCGACCGACCGGTCCTACATCGGCTCGGTGATCGTCAACGAGTCGACCCAGCGTTTCTTCGAGTCTTCGCCGGGTCGGAGCTGGTATGCGGGGGTGTCGGCGTCGTACGTGTTCTGATCGTGCCGAAGGGCGCTCGGGCCGCCCCGCGCGAATCGCCTCGAACGCCTTGGTGCCGAAGCAAAAAGCGGCGGTCGATCACCGCTGGCGGGCCGATCGGTGTGCAGGAGCGCCGGATCCGGGGGCACACGGCAGCGGGCCGAGAGACGTCGCGAGGTAGTCGACCATCGCCCGCAGCTTCGGGGCCATCGCCCGCTGCGGCGGCCACAGTGCCCATGCTGTCGGGCCGAACGCGCCCTCGGGCGTCCACTGCGGCAGCACCCGCCGCAGCGCGCGCGACGCCAGGTCGGCATTCACGGCGAACGTCGGCAGCAGCCCGACACCCATGCCGCCCAGCACGAGCTCGCGGATCACGTCGCTGCTGTTGGCGCTCACCGGCCCTCGGACCTCGACCTCGACCCGCTCTGCGCCACGACGCAGCCCCCAGCGTGCGCCGTTGCGCGCCGTGCTGGACCCGAACGCCATACAGGGCACGCCGGCAAGGTCGGCAGGATCCCGGATGCGGCGAACCCGCAGGAACGCCGGCGTGGCGCAGAGCACGAAGCCACTCTCATGGAGCGGCCGCCCCGCGAGGCCCGGCGCGGGCGCCCCCGTCAATCGCAGCGCGAGGTCGAGTCCCTCGTCCCACAGGTCCACATAGCGGTCCGTGAGCAGCAGCTCGACCTCGACGTCCGGACACAGCCGGTGGAATCCGGGCAGCAGCGGCGCGAGGACCGCGCGACCGTAGGCGACGGATGCCGTGACGCGCAGCCGTCCGGAGGGATGGGCGAGGTGCGACGCGGCGGCGTCGGTCGCCGCATCCACCGCGCGTGACATCGCCTGGGCGTGTTCGAGGAGCGCACGCCCCGCTTCGGTGAGCACCAGGCGTCGGGTGGTCCGATGCAACAAGGTGGTGGACAACCCCTTCTCGAGCCTGCGGACCTGCTTGCTCGCGAACGACTTGCCGATACCCAGCGACTGCGCGGCCGCGGTGAAGCTGCCCCGCTCGGCGACCCGGGCGAACAGCAGCAGATCGGCCATGCGCTGCGAATGCTCGAGGTAGGGCGTCATCGTGTCCTCGTGAAGTACAGAGTGAGTCCAATGAGCCGGATTGTCTCATCCGGTCAGAAGGATGGACGATGGCCGCTCCACACCCCACGGAGGCTCTCATGCCGCTGCTTCGACTCCACATCGCTGGTCAGCACCCGACCGCGGCCCAGATGACCACGCTCCAGGAAGGACTGACGCGACTGATGGCTGGAACGCTCGGCAAGCGCTCGGATCTGACGGTGATCGGCCTGTGTACCTCGCCGCCTGCCTGCTGGTCGCGCGGGGGCGTGGCGCTCGACGAGGCCGGTTGGACGGCCAGCCTCGTCGCACATGTGACCGCCGGCACCAACACCGAAGCCGAGCAGGCGGCATTCATCGCCCAGGCGCACACCCTCATCGCCGAGACGTTCGGCCGCCCCGCCACAGCGCCGATCTACATCGTCGTCGACGAGATCCCCGCGACCGGTTGGGGCTACGACGGCCGGACCCAGCATGCGCGGCGTGTCGCCCCGAGCGCGGACGGGAGATGACCCGGTCAGGTCCGACGGGAAGCCTTCGACAGGCCGATCGACGCGAACGTCACGGAACGAGCGATGCAACGGATGTCTGGGAAGCCTATGCCGCAGGGGAGCGTTGCGTGCCGCGTGGTGAATCCATCACGGTTGGCGCCAGGGCCGCTCAAACCATCGACCCACCCGCCCGCCCGCGCCCCAGCCCCCGCGCCAGATACCGCCCGGTGTGGCTGCCCGGCGCCTCGGCGATCGCCTCCGGCGTGCCCGCCGCGACCACCGTGCCGCCGCCATCGCCGCCCTCCGGGCCCATGTCGATCACCCAGTCGGCGGTCTTGATCACGTCGAGGTTATGCTCGATGACCACCACCGTGTTGCCGTGGTCGCGCAGCGCGTGGATCACCCGCAGCAGCAGCGCGATGTCGTGGAAGTGCAGGCCAGTGGTCGGCTCGTCGAGGATGTAGAGCGTGCGACCGGTGTCGCGCTTGGAGAGTTCCTGCGAGAGCTTCACGCGCTGCGCCTCGCCGCCCGACAGCGTGGTCGCGCTCTGGCCGAGCCGCACGTAGCCCAGGCCCACCTCGAGGAGCGTCTGCAGCTTGCGGGCGATCGTCGGCACCGAGGCGAAGAATGCATGTGCGGTCTCGACGGTCATGTCGAGCACCTCGGCGATGTTGCGGCCCTTGTAGACGACCTCGAGCGTCTCGCGGTTGTAGCGCTTCCCGTGGCAGGCGTCGCAGGGCACGTAGACGTCGGGCAGGAAGTGCATCTCCACCTTGATCATGCCGTCGCCCTCGCACGACTCGCAGCGCCCGCCCTTGACGTTGAAGGAGAAGCGCCCGGCGCCGTAGCCGCGCTCGCGCGCGGTCGGCGTCTCGGCGAACAGGTCACGGATCGGCGTGAACAGGCCGGTGTAGGTCGCCGGGTTGCTGCGTGGCGTGCGGCCGATCGGGCTCTGGTCGACCGCGATCGCCTTGTCGAAGTGCTCGAGCCCGTCGATGCCGTCGTGCGCCGCGGGCTGCGCCTGCGAGCCGTACAGATGGCGCGCGACCGCGTGGTGCAGCGTGTCGTTGACCAGCGTCGACTTGCCCGAGCCGGAGACGCCGGTGACGCACACCAGCAGCCCGACCGGGATCGACACGTCGACCCCGCGCAGGTTGTTGCCGCGCGCGCCGCGGATCGTCAGGTGCTTCTCGCCGGGCGGCACGCGCCGGGTGGGGACCTCGATGGCCAGCGCGCCCGACAGGTAGCGTCCGGTCAGCGACTGCGGGTCGGCGGCGATCTGGGCCGGCGTGCCTTGCGAGACCACCTGGCCGCCGTGCACGCCTGCGCCCGGGCCCATGTCCACCAAGTAGTCGGCCGCGAGGATGGCGTCCTCGTCGTGCTCGACGACGAGGACCGAGTTGCCGAGGTCGCGCAGGTGTCGCAGCGTGCCGATCAGCCGGTCGTTGTCGCGCTGGTGCAGGCCGATGGAGGGCTCGTCGAGCACGTACATCACGCCGGTCAGGCCCGAGCCGATCTGAGAGGCGAGACGGATGCGCTGCGACTCGCCGCCCGACAGCGTCTCGGCCGAGCGGTCGAGCGACAGGTAGTCGAGGCCGACGTCGACCAGGAACTGCAGGCGGCTGGCGATCTCGCGCACGATCCGCTCGCCGATCGCGGCCTTCGCGCCCGGCAGCTCCAGCGACTCGAACCAGGCCTGCGTCTGCCCGAGGGTCCACTTCGAGACCGTCCAGATCGGCTGGTCGCCGCCGCGCGAGCCCACGCGCACGCTGCGCGCCTCGGGCTTGAGGCGGGTGCCCTCGCAGGCCGGGCAGGCCTTGACGTTCAGGTACTTCGAGAGCTCCTCGCGCACATGCGTCGAGTCGGTCTCCTTGAAGCGGCGCTCCAGGTTCGGGATCACGCCCTCGAAGGCGTGCTGGCGGGTGCTCGCCTTGCCGCTGTCGGTCAGGTAGACGAAGGGGATCTTCTGCGTGCCCGAGCCGTGCAGGATCACCTCGCGGACCGACTTGGGCAGATGCTCGAACGGCGTGTCCACGTCGAAGCCGTAGAACGCCGCCAGGCTCTGCAGCATCTGGAAGTAGAAGTGGTTGCGCCGGTCCCAGCCGCGGATCGCGCCCGCGCCCAGCCCCAGGTTGGGGAAGTGCACGACGCGCGCCGGGTCGAAGAACTGCACCGTACCCAGGCCGTCGCAGCCGGGGCACGCGCCCATCGGGTTGTTGAACGAGAACAGGCGCGGCTCGAGCTCGCGCAGCGCGTGGCTGCACACCGGGCAGGCGAAGCGGTTCGAGTACAGGTGCTCGCGTGCGGTGTCCATCTCGAAGGCGATCGCACGGCCGTCGGCGATGCGCAGCGCGGTCTCGAAGGACTCGGCCAGGCGCTGCTTCATCGCGGGCGCGACCTTGAGCCGGTCGATGACGACGTCGATCGAATGCTTGCCGGTCTTGGCGAGCTTGGGCGGATCCTCGAGCTCGTGGATCTTCTCGCCGGTCTTGCCCTCGGTCTTGACACGCACCCGCACGAAGCCCTGCGCGCGCAGATCCTCGAACAGGTCGACATGCTCGCCCTTGCGGTTGGACACCACCGGCGCGAGCACCATCAGCTTGGTGTCTTCGGGCAGCTCGAGCGCGGCATCCACCATCTGCGAGACCGACTGCGCCTCGAGCGGCTGCTCCGGATGGTTCGGACAGTAGGGCGTGCCGACCCGCGCGAACAGCAGCCGCAGGTAGTCGTGGATCTCGGTCACCGTGCCGACCGTGGAGCGCGGATTGTGGCTGGTCGCCTTCTGCTCGATCGCGATCGCCGGCGACAGGCCCTCGATCAGGTCGACGTCGGGCTTCTCCATGAGCTGCAGGAACTGCCGCGCATAGGCCGACAGCGACTCGACGTAGCGGCGCTGCCCCTCGGCGTACAGCGTGTCGAAGGCGAGCGAAGACTTGCCCGAGCCCGACAGGCCGGTGATGACCACCAGCGCGTCGCGCGGCAGCTCGAGGCTCACGTTCTTCAGGTTGTGCGTGCGTGCGCCGCGGATCCGGATCGTGTGGGACGCGGCGGCGGGGCGGCGGGCGAGCAGGCGCGACTCGGCGAGCGCCTCCGCTCGTGCCTCGGCCTGGACGGCGGCGTCGCGCTCGGCGTGTCCGTCGGCCACGGCGTGCAGCGGTCCGTTCGGCGGTCCGTTCGACGCATTGCTCGAGCGGTCGTCCGCGGCTTCTTCGACTCTCGGCATCGGGGGCTGCCCGCAGCGGTGGGCGGCGGGCCGTGAATGGGCAACCTGCTAATATAGCCGACTCGGACACCCCGTCCCTTCCTGCCGTACCCCCTCGGTTCTCCCATGTCTGCCGACCCCGCCGCCGTGGCCGCGCCGGACGCCCGTCGCATGACGCCGTTCGAGCTGCGCGCGAGCCTGTCGCTCGCGTCGCTCTACGCGTTTCGCATGCTCGGCCTGTTCCTGATCCTGCCGGTCTTCGCGGTCCACGCCCACACGCTTCCGGGCGGCCACCAGCCGCTGCTGGTGGGGCTGGTGCTCGGCATCTACAGTCTCACGCAGGGCCTGCTGCAGCTGCCCTTCGGAATGGCCTCCGACCGACTCGGGCGCAAGCCTGTGATCATCTTCGGGCTGGTGCTGTTCGCGCTGGGCAGCGTGGTCGCCGCGCAGGCGACCGACATCGCCTGGACCATCGTCGGGCGCGCGCTGCAGGGCACCGGCGCGATCTCCGCGGCCGTCACCGCCTGCATCGCCGACCTGACGCGCGACTCGCAGCGCTCCAAGGCGATGGGGCTCGTCGGCGCCTCGATCGGCCTGACCTTCGCGCTGTCGCTGGTCGCCGCGCCCCTGCTGTACGAGTGGGTCGGCATGGCGGGCATGTTCTACCTGACCGGCGCGCTCGCGATCGTCGGCATCGCCGTCGTGCTGTTCGCGGTGCCGTCGCTGCCGACGCCTGCGCACAAGGTCGGCGAGGGCGTGCAGCGCACGCGGTTCCGCGAGGTCGCGCTCGACGCCGAGCTGATGCGGCTCAACGTCGGCATCTTCGCTCTGCATTTCGTGCAGATGGCGATGTTCGTGGTGCTGCCGGCCTGGCTGGTCGAGCGCGCGCAGCTGCCGCTGGCCGAGCACTGGAAGGTCTACCTGCCGGTGGTCGCCGCCTCGTTCGTCCTGATGGTCCCGCCGATCGCCTGGGGCGAGCGCGCCGGCCGCCTGCGGGTGGTCACGCTGGCCTCGATCGCGGCGATCCTGATGTCGCAGCTCGGCTACGCGACGCAGCCGGTCGGCATCCTGCCGTTCGTGGTGCTGCTGCTGGTGTTCTTCGCGGCCTTCAACGTGCTCGAGGCGACCGTGCCCTCGATGGTCTCGCGGCTCGCGCCGCCCGACGTCCGGGGCACCGCGCTCGGGATCTACAACACCGTTCAGGCGCTCGGCCTGTTCGCTGGCGGCGCGCTCGGCGGCTGGGCCTCGTCGCGCTTCGGCGGCGTGTCGGTCTTCGTGCTGTGCGCCGGCGTGATGGGGGTCTGGGGCATCGTCGCCGCGGGCCAGCGGCGCTGGCCGCAGCCGGGCGGGCGCGCGGCGCACTGAACGGGCTGGCGACGCGCGGCGCCCCGAGCGGGCATTCACCGCTCGGCCGCGCGTCGCCTCGTGAAGACGCTGCCGGCGGCCACGCTCGCACCCACCGCCCACAGCATCGCGGCCGGCCCGATCGCGGCCGCCGCGCCGGCCAGCGCGACAGGCACCGTGACCGAGCCCAGCCCCACCCACATCGTGCGCAGCGCGAGCACGCCGCCGCGGTGCCGCTCGTCGACGGCCTGGTGCATCGCCGACAGGAGCATCGGCTGGGCCGCGCCGATGGCCACGCCGAGCGCGAACGCGCAGGCGCCCATGTAGGCGGCCGACTCGCCGAGCGGATACAGCGCGTAGACCGCGGCCGACGCGAGCATCGAGCCGCACAGCACCCACGACTCGCGCAGCCGGTGCGCGAGCCACGGGATCGCCATGCGCACCCCGGCGATGCCGAGCGCGAACAGGCCGTACACCGTGCCGATCGCGGTCGCCGAGAGGCCGCGCGCGTGACCCAGCGTCGGCACGATGAAGCCGTGGACGTCCCAGCCGCCGGTGATCAGCAGGTCGACGACCATCATCCGGCGCACGGTCGGATGCCGCAGCACCTCGAGCAGCGAGCCGGGCGCACCGCCCTGTCCGGGCGGCGGCACCGGCGGCGTGCGCGCGGCACGCGCCAGCAGCGCGGCGGCGGCGGTGAAGGCGAGCAGGCCCGCGCAGGCCGTCGTCGCGCCGGTCGCATCGAGCATCGCGCCGGCGGCGACCGGTCCGATCAGGTTGGCGATGGGGGGCGCGAGCCCGACCCAGGCGAACGCGCCGCGCAGCGCCGCGGCATCGTGGGCCATCCGCGCCGCGGTGCGCTGCGCGACCACCAGCCCGGCGTTGGCCGCCCCGCCGCCCATCGCCGCGCCCGCGCACAGCAGCAGGAGCCGCGGCGTGCCGTCGAACAGGCTGGCAGCGAGCGCGACCAGCCCTGCGGCCGCGCCGAGCACGAGCGCCACGGCCATCGCCCGGTGGTAGCCGCGGCGCTCGACCACGCGGCCCACCGGCCACGCGACCGCGAGCGGGCCGAGCCCGAAGCAGGCGAGCAGCACGCCGACCTGCCAGGCGGGCGCGCCCGCGTCGAGCAGCAGCAGCGGACCCACGATCCGGATGCCAGTCATCGCGGAGTGCAGGCTCACCTGCGCCACGACCATCACGGGCAGGCCGTGCAGGCGCTCCGCGATTCGCGGGTCCGGGGAGGGCGGGGGCGTCACACGGGGGAGTCTAGCCAGCGGGCCGCGCCCGACGCTTCCGTTTTCGAGCGGCGGCGCGAGGTGTCGGGACCCGGGTGATCCGTCGGTACTAGGCCGTCGGGCAGCGGGGCCCAGCGGTCGCTGGGGTAAGCTTGCAGCCTGAATCGCGGGCACGTCCGCCGTGCCGCCGCCGGGGTCCCCGGCGTCGCGTCCCCTCTCAGGAGAGCCCCATGGCATCTGTCAACAAGGTCATCGTCGTCGGCAATCTCGGCAAGGATCCCGAGACCCGCTACTCGCCCAACGGCGGCGCCATCTGCAACGTGCGGATCGCCACCACGCGCAACTGGAAGGACAAGGCCACCGGCGAGAAGAAGGAAGAGACCGAATGGCATTCGGTGGTCTTCTACGACCGCCTGGCCGAGATCGCCGGCGAGTACCTGAAGAAGGGCCGCTCGGTCTACGTCGAGGGTCGTCTCAAGACCCGCAAGTGGCAGGACAAGGAAGGCCAGGACCGCTACACCACCGAGATCATCGCCGCCGAGATGCAGCTGCTCGGCTCGCGCGAGGGCATGGGCGGCGGTGGCGGCAACATGCCCGCCGATGACGGCGGCGGCTACAACCGCGAGTCATATGGCGACGGCGGCGGCGGCGGCGGCGGCGGTGCCCGCTCCGGCGGCGGTGTCGCCCGCACCGGTGGCGGCGGCAGCGCCCCCGTGCGCAAGCCGGCGCCCGCGACCGGCCTCACCGACATGGACGACGACATTCCGTTCTGAGTCCCGTGCGCTTGGTGCCGGCCCTGCGGACGCTCGTCGCCGGACTCGTGCTGGCGGGGCCGCTGTCGGCGGTCGCCGCGCCCGAGCAGCGGGTCAACGAGTTCTGGCCGGAACTCAACGTCTTCGTCCCGATCGACGAGCGCAGCCGGCTCTTCCTGCTCGGCTCGTTCGCCCGCGGCCGCGAGTACGCGACCGCGACCGAGGCGACCTGGGGCATTCACTACGACCGCTTCGCGTTTCCGCTGCCCGACT
>JBIIPQ010000077.1:0-14263 GCA_044342535.1 Burkholderiaceae bacterium | reverse complement strand
GATGGCGCTGTCGGGGCTGCCGAGCGTGCCCGAGGCGGCCTGACGGCCCGAGTCCGCCTGTGTCCGCCTTCGAGGGACGCCGCCACGGCAGCGTCCCTCGTCTCCCTCAGCCCTCGAAGAAGTTCAGGATCGCGTCCAGCCCGCAGTGGTTGATCGCGTGGGTCGTCTCGTCGCGGACGATGGGCTTGGCATGGAAGGCCACCGACAGTCCGGCGATCGACATCATCCGCAGGTCGTTCGCGCCGTCGCCGACGACGATGGCCTGGGCCGGCGTGCAGCCGACCTGCGCGCAGGTCTGCTCGACGATCCGCTGCTTGGCCTCGGCATTGACGATCGGGCCGATCAGGCGCCCGGTCAGGCGCCCGCCCTCGACCTCGAGCAGGTTCGAGCGCGACGCGTCGAGACCGAGGCGCGCGCGCAGCCGGTCGGTGAAGAAGGTGAAGCCACCGGACACGAGCAGGGTGCGCAGCCCCGCTGCCCGGAGCGCCGCGACCAGGCTGTCGGCACCGGGCGACAGCCTGACCCGCTCGTCCCAGACCCGCTCGAGCGTGGCTTCGGGCAGCCCGGCCAGGAGCGCGACGCGCCGCCGCAGGCTCTCGTCGTAGTCGGCGATCTCGCCGCGCATCGCGGCCTCGGTGATCGCGGCGACCTCGGCCTTGCGACCGACGTAGTCGGCGATCTCGTCGACGCACTCGATGGTGATGAGGGTCGAGTCCATGTCGAAGGCGGCCAGCCGGAAGTCGGCCAGCCGCATGCCGGCACGGACCAGCTCCGCATCCACGCCCCAGGTCTCGGCGAGCTCGGACACGCGCTCGCCGTCGAGCGCGACCTGCTCCCAGCGCGCGAGCGCGGGACGGCGTTCGGCGGGCGATGCCCCGGCGGCCTGCGCGATCGCGCGGACCGCGTCATCCGCGAGCGCCGGATGCTGGACGACGAGCCGGCTCATGTCGCGAGCGCCTTGAGGATCTCGCGCAGGCGCTGCACGCGCTGCGTGAGGTCGACCGTCTTCAGCGTGAACCGTAGCCGGTCGGGCCCGGAGAGCTTCACGTCGCGGCGCGACTGGATGAAGCGGATGATCTTCTCCGGCGGCAGCGGCGGGTTCGGCACGAAGCTCATCACCACCGCCTCGGCGGCGGCATCGATCCGGGCCACGCCCAGCGGCGCCGACAGGATGCGCAGCCGGTGGGTCTCGATCAGCGCGCGCGCCGCCTCGGGCAGCTTGCCGAAGCGGTCCACCAGCTCTTCCTGCATGCCTTCCAGCGCATCGAGCGTCGTGCAGTTGGCCAGCCGCTTGTACAGCGTGAGGCGCTCGTTGACGTCGCCGCAGTACTCGGCCGGCAGCAGTGCGGGCACGTGCAGGTTGATCTCGGTGACCGCCTCGAGCGGCGCGCTCAGGTCGGGCTCGCGGCCGTTCTTCAGCGCCCGCACGGCCTGGTTCAGCATGTCGGCGTAGAGGCCGAAGCCCACCTCCTGCATGTCGCCCGACTGCGAGTCGCCGAGCACTTCGCCAGCGCCGCGGATCTCGAGGTCGTGCATCGCCAGGAAGAAGCCCGAGCCGAGTTCCTCCATCGCCTGGATGGCCTCGAGCCGCTTGGTCGCGTCCTTGGTGATCGCGCCCTCGTCCGGGATCAGCAGGTAGGCGTAGGCCTGGTGGTGCGAGCGGCCGACGCGCCCGCGCAGCTGGTGCAGCTGCGCGAGCCCGAACTTGTCGGCGCGGTGCATCACGATGGTGTTGGCGGTGGGCACGTCGATGCCGGTCTCGATGATCGTCGTGCACAGCAGCACGTTGGCGCGCTGCGCGTGGAACTCGCGCATCACGCGTTCGAGCTCGCGCTCGTTCATCTGGCCATGGGCCACCACGACCCGCGCCTCGGGCACCAGCTTCTCGAGCATCTGGCGCCGGTTCTCGATGGTCTCGACCTCGTTGTGCAGGAAGTACGCCTGGCCGCCGCGCCGCAGCTCGCGCAGCAGCGCCTCGCGGATGGTGCCCTCGGTCTCGGCTCGGACGAAGGTCTTGATCGCGAGCCGCTTCTGCGGCGCGGTGGCGATGACCGAGAAGTCGCGGATGCCCTCCAGGCTCATCGCCAGGGTGCGCGGGATCGGCGTGGCGGTCAGGGTCAGCACGTCGACCTCGGCGCGCAGCGCCTTGAGGGCCTCCTTCTGGCGCACGCCGAAGCGGTGTTCCTCGTCGATGATCACCAGCCCCAGGCGCTTGAAGGCGACGTCCTTCGACAGCAGCTTGTGGGTGCCGATGACGATGTCGATCGTGCCGTCGGCGAGTCCGTCGAGCGCCGCGCGGACCTCCTTCGGGCTCCGGAACCGCGACAGCTCGGCGAGCTTGATCGGCCAGTTGGAGAAGCGGTCCTTGAAGGTCTCGAAGTGCTGCTCGGCGAGCAGCGTGGTGGGGCACAGGATCACCACCTGCTTGCCGTCGGCCGCCGCCACGAAGGCCGCGCGCAGCGCCACCTCCGTCTTGCCGAAGCCCACGTCGCCGCAGATCAGCCGGTCCATCGGCTTGCCGGACACCAGGTCCTGCGTGACCGCGTGGATCGCGGCGAGCTGGTCGGGGGTCTCGTCGAAGCCGAAGCCCTCGGCGAACAGTTCGTAGTCGCGGGCGTCGAAGCCGAACGCGTGGCCCTGTCGCGCCGCCCGCCGCGCATAGAGGTTGAGCAGCTCGGCGGCGGTGTCGCGGGCGCGCTTGGCGGCCTTCTGCTTGGCGCGCTCCCACTGGCCCGAGCCCAGCCCGTGCAGTGGCGCCTCCTCGGGCGAGGCGCCCGAGTAGCGGCCGATCAGGTGCAGCTGCGAGACCGGCACGTAGAGCGTCGCGTCGTTCGCATAGGCCAGGTGCAGGAACTCGGTCGGGCCGTCGCCGAGGTCGAGGTTGACCAGGCCGCGGTAGCGGCCGATGCCGTGCTGGGCGTGCACCACCGGATCGCCGAGCGAGAGCTCAGACAGGTCGCGGATGATGGCGTCGACGTCGGTCACCGCCTCCTGGCGGCGGCCGCGGCGGCGCCGGGCCGTGCCGGCGAACAGCTCGCTCTCGGTGACGACCGCGATGCCCGGCTCTCCGGTGCGCCGGAAGCCCTCCGCGATCGGGCCGATCCCCAGCGCACGGGTCAGGCCGGTGTCGGCGAACGCCTTCCAGTCGTCGACCTGCGGCAGGTCGAGCTGGTGCTCGGCGAGCAGCTGCGCGAGCGTCTCGCGCCGGCCCGCGGACTCGGCGACGATCAGCACGCGGTCGTCGGTCGAGTCGAGCCAGGAGGACAGCCTCGAGAGCGGCGCGTCGGCACGGCGCTCGACTGCCATCGGCGGCAGCGACGAGGAGTGCGGCGCACGGCGCGCCGCCGGCTCGACCGGTGCGGCGGGCGCCGCCGTCGGCAGCGCATCGTCCGCCAGCGCGCTGTGGGGCTCGCGCAGTGCATATCGGCCGTGCGCACGCGCGGCGACGAAGAAGGGCTCGACGCCGAGGAACAGCTCGTCGGGCCGCAGCAGCGGGCGCTGCGAGTCGTTCGCGAGGAAGCGGTGCCGCTGCGCGGTCTCCTCGGTGAAGCGCCGGCCGGCGCCCTCGACGTCCCCGTGGGTGGCGAGCAGCGCGTCCGGCGGCAGGTAGTCGAAGAGCGTGGCGGTCGACTCGAAGAACAGCGGCAGCCAGTACTCGATGCCGGCGCTGGCGATGCCGTTGCCCACGTCGCGGTACGGGCCGGCCTTGGACGGGTCGCCCTCGAAGCGCTCGCGCCAGCGGCCCCGGAACGCGGTGCGCGCCGCATCGTCGAGAGGGAACTCGCGGCCCGGCAGGATCTGCACCGAATCCACCGGATAGAGGCTGCGCTGCGAGTCGGGGTCGAAGGCGCGGATCGACTCGACCTCGTCGCCGAACAGATCGAGCCGGTAGGGCAGCGCCGAACCCATGGGGAAGAGGTCGATCAGACCGCCGCGCACGCAGAACTCGCCCGGCCGGACGACCTGCGAGACATGCTCGTAGCCCGCCAGCGACAGCTGTCCGCGCAGCCCGGTCTCGTCGAGCTTCTGCGACTTGCGGAACGCGAAGGTGTGGCCGGCGACGAAGGCGGCCGGCGGCAGGCGATGCAGCGCCGTGGTCGCCGCGACCACCAGCAGGTCGACGCGCCGGCCCTGCAGCTCGAACAGGGTGGCGAGCCGGTCGGACACCAGATCCTGGTGCGGCGAGAACGCGTCGTAGGGGAGGGTCTCCCAGTCGGCCAGCGTGCGCACGCGCAGCGAGGGGGCGAACCAGCGCGTCTCGTCGGCGATCCGCGAGGCGTCGAGCGCGGACGCGGTCACCACCACCAGCAGCCGCGACTGCGCCGCGTGACGGGTGGCGAGCGCGGCGAGCAGCAGCGCATCGCCCGAGCCGTAGGTGGCGGGCAGCGTGCTGACGGCGCCCGGGGCCGGTTCGGGCAAGCCGGCCGCAGCGTCGGGGAATCGGGGCGCGGCGGCGAGCGCGGCAGGTGACGTGGCGTTCAAGCGGGGGCGGGCGCGGTGCAAAACGTACAATTGTAGCTTCGCGAACCCCGAGCCTCCTTCCCGATCCCGATGACCGAGTCCCCCGACGCAGCGATGACGGTGCGCCACTTCGCGGTGGTGCCGGCGGCGGGCACCGGCACGCGGCTCGGTGCCGACCGCCCGAAGCAGTACCTCGACCTGAACGGCGCGACGATGCTCGAGCGCACCGTCGAGGCGCTGCTGGCCTGCCCCTGGCTCGAGGCGGTGCTGGTGGTGGTCGCGCCCGACGATGCGGTCGCCGCCGCGCTGCCGGGGCTGCAGGGGCTGCGCTGCATGGTCGTGCCTGCCGGCGGCGACACCCGCCGCGCGAGCGTGCTAGGGGGGCTGGCCGTCTTGGCCGGTGCACGCGGTGCGACCGATGCCGACTGGGTCTGGGTGCACGACGCGGCGCGCCCGGGTGTCGAGCCCGAGAGCCTGGAGCGCTTGCGCGATGCGGTACGTGAGGACCGTGTCGGGGGGCTGCTGGCGCAGCCGGTCGCCGACACCGTCAAGCGCGGGGGCGCGGGCCGCGCGATCACCACCGTCGAGCGCGACGGCCTGTGGCTCGCGCAGACGCCGCAGGTGTTTCCGCTCGGCACGCTTCGCCACGCCCTCGAGCGCCACCACCGGGTGACCGACGAGGCCTCGGCGATCGAGGCGACCGGGCGCACGCCGCTGCTGGTGGCCGGCAGCCGGCGCAACTTCAAGGTGACGACGATGGACGACCTGCATGCGATGCGCGACGCGCTCGCGTCCGCCGCCGCAGGCACCGACGCCGAGCCGCCGTGGCGCATCGGGCAGGGCTGGGACGTGCATGCGCTGGTGCCCGGTCGTGCGCTGGTGATCGGCGGCACGACCATTCCGCACGCCTCGGGCCTGCTCGGGCATTCGGACGCCGACGTGCTGCTGCATGCGATCACCGACGCGCTGCTGGGCGGCGCGGGGCTGGGCGACATCGGCCGCCACTTTCCCGACACCGACGCGCGCTTCGCAGGGGCCGACAGCCGGGTGCTGCTGCGCGAGGCGCTGCAGCGCGTGCGCGCGGCGGGCTGGCGGCCCGCCAATGTCGACTGCACGGTGGTGGCCCAGGCGCCGAAGCTGGCGCCGTACGTCCCGGCGATGGTCGAGGCGATCGCGGCCGACCTGGGGCTGCCGGCGTCGCGCGTCAACGTGAAGGCGAAGACCTCGGAGCGCCTGGGCTACGCCGGTCGCGGCGAGGGCATCTCGGCGCAGGCCGTGGTGATGCTCGCGCGGGCGGGCTGACGCGCCGCGCCGCTCAGCCCGGATCGTCCGCGAGCCTCACCCGGGCGAGCAGTCCGCCGTCCGAGGGCAGCGCCAGCACGAGGTCCCCGGCGTGGCGCCGCGCCAGGCGGGCGACGATCGCCAGCCCCAGGCCAGAGCCGCCGTGTCGGTTCCGTTCGGTGTCCAGGCGTGTGAAGGGGCGGATCAGGCGCTCGAGCTGCTCGGGGGGCACGCCCGGTCCGTGGTCGCGAACGCTCAGCTCGAGGCCGCGCCCGGTCCGGCGTGCGTCGATTTCGACGCGCACGCGCGCGTCCGGCCCGGCCCCGTAGCGCCGCGCGTTCTCGATGAGGTTGGCGACGATGCGCTCGAGCGTGGTCGGCGCGCCGTGCCAGGCCGTGCCGGGCGCGACCGTCTCGACGATCTCCAGCCCGGCCGCGTCCGGCCCGTGCCGAAAGCCGTCCAGCACCGAGCGCAGGGTCTCGGCGACGTCGACCTGCTCCGGGGGGCGCGCCGACGCGGGCTGCGCGAACTCGCCGAACTGCCGGACGATCGCATCGATCCGGTCGATCTCGTCGGCCATCGAGTCGCGGGTGACGTTGTCCACCGGCGCCATCTCGATCTCCATCCGCAGACGTGTGAGCGGCGTGCGGATGTCGTGCGAGATGCCGGCAAGGGCCTCGGCACGGTCCTGCTCGAGCGCCGCGAGATCGCCGGCCATCCGGTTGAAGCGCCGGTTCACCGCGGCGAGTTCGGTCGGGGCGTCCTCGCGCAGCGGCGGCGGCACCTCGCCGCGCGCCAGCCGCTCGATCGCCTGCGCGAGCGTGGCCAGCGGCCGGTTGACCACCCGGCTGATCACCAGGGCGCCGGCGGTCGCCAGCGCCACCGCGATGCCGATCCAGCCGATCCAGTTCCGATTCGCCTGCCGCTCGATCCGGGCGGGATCGAGCAGCATCCAGTAGGGATCGTCGTCGATCTCGAACCGGATCCACAAGCCGTCGTCGTTGTTGACCGCGGCCGCCAGCCGGGTCTCCGGCCCGAGGAGCTCTCGCAGCTTGGCCTCGAAGGGCGCGCCGAAGCGCTCGTCCGGCCAGGGCCGGACTCGGTCGGTCGGCTCGGCCGGCAGGACCTGGATGCCCTCGTTGCGGGCCAGTTCCCCGAGCAGGTCGATCCGGGCGGTGCCCGAGGCGCTCAGCAGGCCCGCCCGGGTGAGGTTGACGATCGAGGTGATCTCCCAGGCGAAGCGTTCTGCGCGGGGCTGCAGCTCGGCCGCCCGGAAGAGCTGCAGCCAGGCGAGCAGGCTCGCCACCACCACCGCGGCGATCAGCAGGAACGTCCGCCAGAACAGCGACAGTCGAACGGGCGCCCGCGCCACGGATCAGTCGGGGACGAACACGTAGCCCACGCCCCACACGGTCTGGATGTAGCGCGGGTTCGCCGGGTCGGTCTCCAGCAGCTTTCTCAGGCGCGAGACCTGGACGTCCAGGCTCCGGTCGAAGGCCCCGTACTCGCGGCCGCGCGCCAGCACCATCAGCTTCTCGCGCGACAGCGGGCTGCGCGGATGGCGGGCGAAGACCTTCAGCACCGAGAACTCGCCGCTGGTCAGCGGGACGGAAAGCCCGTCGCGGGTGAGGGTGCGCATCGCGGCGTCGAAGACGAACGGGCCGAAGCGGACCTCGCCGAGGTCCGTGGCAGGGGCGCCCGGGGTGTCGGGCGGCGGCTGGCGGCGCAGCACCGCGTTGATCCGGGCGAGCAGCTCGCGCGGATTGAAGGGCTTGGGCAGGTAGTCGTCGGCGCCCATCTCCAGGCCGACGATCCGGTCGATGTCGTCGCCCTTGGCGGTCAGCATGATGACCGGGGTGCGGTCGTTCGCGCCACGCAGCCGGCGGATGATCGACAGGCCGTCCTCGCCCGGCAGCATCAGGTCGAGGATGATCATGTCCCAGGGCTCGCGCTGCAGCAGCCGGTTCATCGACGGGCCATCGGCCGCGAGCGCGACCTCGAACTGCTGGCCGGTCAGGTACCGGTGCAGCAGGTCTCGCAGCTTCGGGTCGTCGTCGACCACGAGCAGACGCTTGGGCGAGGCGCTCATCGGCGGCGGACAGTCGTGGAGATCGTCGGATGATACTGCCCGAGCGGAGCCGGCGTGGCGGCGTGTCCGACCGCCGGTTACACCGGGTAGCACCGATTACCGGACCCTGGGCGGGCACACCGGGAGCGGCGACTAGAATCGGGGCTCCTGCCTCCCACGCCCACGAGGTGCCGGGTGTTCCGTCTGCCGCGCATGTCGTCGCTCGTCTGCGCCCTCGCGATCCTCGTCGCGACGGGCGCGCACGCGCGCGGCGGCGGCGGCGACGATCCGGAGCGGCAGGCGCGCCGCCTCGAGCTGCGTCAGCAGCTCGAGGCCGAGCGCGAACGCTGGCGCGCCGAGGGATACCGGCGCGGCCCGAGTCCCGGGCAGGGGGGCTACGGGCAGGGGGGCTACTACGGGCCAGGGCCGGCGCCGGACGGCGCGATGGGGCCCGGCCAGGCGCCCGGTACGGGGGCCTGGGGCGGCGAGCGGCCCGGCTGGAGCGCCGCGCCGCGCCTGAGCCCCGAGGAGCGCCGCACGCTGCGGCGGGAGCTGCGCGAGCAGCGTCCTTGACCGATGCGTCAGCGCGGATCCGAGAGGGTCCGGCGCCAGCGCTGGCTTAGAATCCGACGATGCTCGCCGTTCCCGATCCGCGTGCCGACGACGGCGCGCGCCCGACCGTGCTCGCGCTCGACACGACCGCGGGCGCCTGCTCGGTCGCGGTCGCCGGTCCGGGCGGCTCGGCGGGCCGATCGCTGCCCATGACCCAGGGGCATTCGCGCCATCTGCTCGGGCTGGTCGAGGCGGTGCTGCAGGAAGCGGAGATCGAGCCGCGAACGATCGACGCGATCGGCTTCGGCTGCGGCCCCGGCTCCTTTACCGGCCTTCGGATCGCCTGTGGCGTGGCGCAGGGCCTGGGCCTGGGGTGGGGGTGCCCACTGGTGCCGGTCGATGCGATGCGCACCCTGGCCGCACAGGCGGCGCAGGCGCTCGGCGCGGGCGACTGGGTGCTGGTCGCACTCGACTTGCGGATGGGCGAGGTCTGCGTCGCGGCATTCCCGGCGCGGGCGCTGTCGGACGGGCTGTGGCCCGAACCCGCGCTCGGTCCGCTGCTCGCGGCGCCGGAGGCTGCCCGGGCCGCGTTCACGGCGCTGGGCGCCACCGCCCCGGTGCTCGCCGGCGACGGCTTCGATGCCTACCCGCTGCTGCGCGAAGGTGCGCTGGCCGCGGCGTCCCGGCCTGCGCGTGCCGTCCAGCCCGATGCCGGCACGCTGGCCACGCTCGCCGCGCTCGGCCTGCGCACTGGTCGCGCCGTCGATGCGGCGGCCGCGGCGCCCACCTACCTGCGCGACAAGGTCGCGCTCGACGTCGGCGAGCAGGCTGCGCTGCGGGCAGCGCGCGCCGTGGCCGCGGGCGTGCGATGAGCGCGGCCCCCACGCCGCGTGCGCCGCTGCCGGGCTGGGCCGCGCGGCCGATGCGCCGCGGGGACCTCGCTCAGGTCGCGCAGATCGAAGCGCGGATCTTCCCGTTTCCCTGGACCTACGGGAACTTCGCCGACTCGCTCGCCGCCGGCTACGACGGCTGGGTCTTCGAGGCGTCGGAAGGGCCGGATGCGCTGCTCGCCTATGCGATCGTCATGTGGTTGCCCGACGAGGTACACCTGCTCAACCTGAGCGTGGATGCCCCGGTCCAGGGGCTCGGGCTGGGCGCGGCCATCCTCGACTGGCTGGTCGACGACGCGGGCTCGCGCGGTGCGCGTTCGATGCTGCTCGAGGTGCGCCCCTCGAACACGCCCGCGCTTCGGCTCTACGAACGCAAGGGGTTCCACCGCGTCGGATTGCGGCGTCGGTACTACCCCGCGCACGACGGGGCACGGGAAGACGCGATCGTGATGGTGCGCCGCCTGGCGTCGGACCCGTTCCGTGGATGAACGCCGCCGCAGGGCGTGGGCGGCGCTCGGCATCGGACCGGCCTGGATGCTGCGCGATCCGGCTGTCGGCGATCCGCTCACCGATGCGGCCGTCGATCCGGCCGAACGCGGCGAACAGGCCGAAACCGTGGACACCGCCGAATCGCCCGTGCCGCTCGTGCCGGTCGAAGCGGCGGAGGCGCCCCCGGCACCGATCCCCGAACGTCGCCCCGACGCGTCGCCTGTCCTCGTCGTGCGCTCGCGCGCGCCGTCCGCGCAGCGTGATCCGGTCATCGCCGGTCTCGACTGGGCCGGGCTGGCCGAGGCGGTCTCGGGGTGCGAGGCCTGCGGACTCTGCGCAGGTCGGCGCAACACGGTCTTCGGTACCGGTCCGCGGCCCGCGGCGTGGATGCTGGTCGGCGAAGCCCCCGGCCAGCAGGAGGACCTGAGCGGCGAGCCCTTCGTCGGCGACGCGGGCAGGCTCCTCGACGAGATGCTGCGCGCGATCGGCGTGGACCGTGCGGGCGAGGCCTTCATCGCCAACGTGATGAAGTGCCGGCCGCCTGGCAACCGCGACCCGGTGCCGGACGAGATCGCCCGCTGCGAGCCCTACCTGCTGCGCCAGGTCGAGCTGCTGCAGCCCCGGCTGATCGTGGTGCTCGGTCGTTTCGCCGCGCAGTCGCTGCTGCGCACCGATGCGACGGTCGCGAGCCTGCGGGGACGGGTCCATGCGTACCGGGCCGGCGGCCGGGAGGTGCCGATGGTCGTCACCTACCATCCGGCCTATCTGCTGCGCAACCTGCCCGAGAAGGCGAAGGTCTGGGCCGACCTCAGGCTCGCGCGCCGGACCTTCGACGCGCTCGGCTGAAGCGGCGCGCGTCGGCCGCGCCGGCTCAGTGCCGCGACTGGCCGATCAGCGCCACCGAGTCGAAGCGGCGCTGGTTGGCGGCATGCAGCTTCATGACGGCCACCATCGACAGCGCGACGAACGAGCCGAACATCACGATCACCCAGTTGATGTGCACGTCGGCGCGGATCAGCATCGCGTAGAGCGTCAACATCAGCAGGATCATCAGGTTCTCGTTGAAGTTCTGCACGGCGATCGAGTGGCCGGCGCTCATCAGCACGTGGCCCCGATGCTGCAGCAGTGCGTTCATGGGCACCACGAAGAACCCGGCGAGGGCGCCGATCAGCACCAGCGTCATGTAGGCGAGGGAGAGATCGTGGATCAGCGTCATCATCGGCACCAGCACGCCCATGGCGACACCGACCGGCAGTACCCGCAGCGAGCCGCGCAGTTGAACGAAGCGGGCTGCGACCATCGCGCCGACGGCGATCCCGATCGCGACCACGCCCTGGAGCACCGCCGCCTTCGAGAGCGGCATGCCGAGCTGCACGTCCGCCCACTTCAGCACGATGAACTGCAGCGTCGCGCCGGCCCCCCAGAACAGGGTGGTCACCGCGAGCGAGATCTGGCCGAGCTTGTCGCGCCACAGCACGCGCAGGCAGTGTCCGAAGTCGAGCAGCAGCCGCAGCGGGTTGCGCTCCTGGTGCGCGTACCGCGCGCCGGTGTCGGGAATGCGCAGGTTGAACAGACCCGCAAGACCGTAGAAGGCCGCGATCACGAGGATCGCCGACTCCGCGGGCGTGTCGACCCCGGTCTCGAAGCTGGGCATGTCGAGTGCGAGCAGGCTGGCCGAGATTGTCGGGCTGATCAGTGCGCCGCCGAGCACGGTACCGAGGATGATCGAGGAGACGGTCGTGCCTTCGATCCAGCCGTTCGCCGCGACCAGCTTCTCGGGCGGCAGCAGTTCGGTGAGGATGCCGTATTTGGCCGGAGAGTACGCGGCTGCGCCGAACCCCACGACGGCATAGGCCAGGAGCGGATGGACGGCGAAGAACATCAGCGCGCAGCCCGCGACCTTGATGGTGTTCGTGTAGAACATCACCTTGCCCTTGGGCAACGCATCGGCGAAGGCGCCGACGAATGGAGCGAGCACGACGTACGAGATCGTGAAGAAGAGCTTGAGCAGCGGCTTCATCCACTCCGGCGCGTGCATCTCGATCAGCAATGCGATGGCGGCGATCAACAGCGCGTTGTCCGCCAGCGACGAACAGAACTGCGCCGCCATGATCGTGTAGAAGCCGCGTTTCATCGAATCCGATTCGTCTCCGCGCCGCGTTATACCATGCCGCTGTCGCCCCCGAGTTGACCGATGCCTCGTCCCGTCTCCGCTTCCGTCTCTCTCTCAGCCCTTGCACACAACCTCGCCGAGGTCCGCCGACGCGCTCCGGGCAGCCGGATCTGGGCGGTCGTGAAGGCTCATGCCTACGGACACGGGCTGCCTGCCGCGATCCGCGGATTCACCGGTGCCGACGGCCTCGCGCTGCTCGAGTTCGACAATGCGCGCCGGCTGCGAGCCCTCGGCTGGCGCGGCCCCATCCTGATGCTCGAAGGCCCGTTCGGCCCGGAGGACGTCGCGATGGCAGGCGAGCTCGGCCTGTCGCTGGTCGTGCACGATGCCACCCAGATCGAATGGCTGCGCGGGCACGAGGGCAAGCCGATCGACGTGTGGCTCAAGCTCAACACCGGCATGAACCGACTCGGTCTCGATCCGGACTCGGCCGCCTCGACGCAGCGCGAGCTGTCGGTCCTGCCCGCGGTCGGCACCGTGTCGCTGATGACGCATTTCTCCGATGCCGACCGACCCGGCGGTGCGGCCGCGCAGATCGAGCGCTTCGACCGCGCGACCCTCGACCTGCCGGGGTCGCGCTCGCTCGCCAACTCCGCGGCGCTGTGCGATCTGCCTCAGACCCATCGTCACTGGGTCCGCCCGGGCATCATGCTCTATGGTTCGAGCCCGTTCGCCGATCGCAGTGCCGCCTCGCTCGGGCTGCGCGCCGCGATGACGCTGCGCGCGGCGCTGATCGGCACCCAGACGCTCGAGGCCGGTGACACGGTCGGCTACGGATCGAGCTTCACCGCCCCCGGACCGATGCGCATCGGCATCGTCGCCTGCGGGTATGCAGACGGCTATCCGCGCCATGCGCCCACCGGCACGCCAGTCGAGGTAGCCGGTGTCCGCACCCGCACCGTCGGCCGCGTGTCGATGGACATGATGGCGGTCGACCTCGAGTCGACGCCCGATGCCGCCGTCGGGGCGCCGGTCGAGCTCTGGGGCGAGCGCGTGTCCGTCGACGAGGTCGCCGCGAGCGCGGGCACCATCGGCTACGAGCTGCTGTGCGCGGTCGCGCCGCGGGTGCCGATGCACGTGGTCGACTGAGTAACCGTGGCGAAGGTCCGCACCCAGTACGTGTGCACCGAGTGCGGCGGCTCCACGCCCAAGTGGGCCGGCCGCTGCCCGAGCTGCAGTGCCTGGAATACCTTGCAGGAGTCGGTGATCGAGGCTCCGCGTGCCGCGGTCGCCAACCGATTCGCGCCGCTCGCCGCGAGCGGCGGCGTGCAGCGCCTCGACGAGGTGGTGGCGGCCGAGGTGCCGCGCTTCTCCACCGGCCAGGAGGAGTTCGACCGCGTGCTCGGCGGCGGCATGGTGCCCGGCTCGGTGGTGCTGATCGGCGGGGATCCGGGCATCGGCAAGTCGACGCTGCTGCTGCAGGCGCTCGCGCATCTGTCGCAGTCGCTGCCGGTCCTGTACGTGAGCGGCGAGGAGTCGCCCGCGCAGGTGGCGCTGCGCGCGCGCCGCCTCGGTGTCGACGGCAGCAAGGTGCCGATGCTCCCCGAGATCGGCCTGGAGCGGATCGTCGCCGGCATCGAGGCCGAGAAGCCTGCGGTCGTCGTCGTCGACTCGATCCAGACGCTGTACACCGAGCAGCTCACCTCCGCACCCGGCTCGGTCGCGCAGGTGCGCGACTGCGCTGCGCAGCTCACGCGGCTCGCCAAGCAGACCGGCGTGTCGGTGGTGATGATCGGTCATGTGACCAAGGAGGGCACGCTCGCGGGGCCGCGCGTGCTCGAGCACATGGTCGACACCGTGCTCTATTTCGAAGGCGACACCCATTCGTCGTACCGGCTGGTGCGCGCCTTCAAGAACCGCTTCGGCGCGGTCAACGAGCTCGGCGTGTTCGCGATGACCGACCGCGGGCTGCGCGGCGTCTCGAACCCGTCGGCGCTCTTCCTGTCGCAGCACGACAAGCAGGTCTCGGGCTCCTGCGTGCTGGTCACGCAGGAAGGCTCGCGGCCCCTGCTGGTCGAGGTGCAGGCGCTGGTCGACACGGCGCACGTGCCCAATCCGCGGCGCCTGTCGGTGGGCCTCGAGCCCGCCCGGCTCGCGATGTTGCTGGCGGTGCTGCACCGGCACGCGGGCATCGCCTGCTTCGACCAGGACGGGTTCATCAATGCGGTGGGGGGCGTGAAGATCGGCGAGCCGGCGGCCGACCTCGCGGTGATGCTGTCGATCGTCTCGTCGCTCAAGGACCGCCCGCTGCCGCGCGGCCTCGCGGTGTTCGGCGAGGTGGGGCTGGCCGGCGAGATCCGGCCCTCGCCGCGCGGCCAGGACCGGCTGCGCGAGGCCGCGAAGCTCGGG
>JBIIPQ010000351.1:0-4799 GCA_044342535.1 Burkholderiaceae bacterium | reverse complement strand
CGCGCTGCGCGACGACGCCTTCCGGCGGATCGCCGAGCTGATGTACGACACCGTCGGGATCGCCTTCGGCGAGACCAAGCGTCACCTGGTGAGCTCCCGGCTCGCGCCGCGCCTGCAGCGGCTCGGGCTGGGCAGCTACGAGGACTACCTGTCGATGATCACCGGGGACCCGCGGGGGGACGAGATGCAGGTCGCGATCGACCTGCTGACCACCAACGAGACCTACTTCTTCCGTGAACCCGCGCATTTCGAGCTGCTCGAGCGCGAACTGATCAGGCAGCGGCCGCGCTCGCTCGAGGTCTGGAGCGCGGCCTGCTCGTTCGGCGACGAGGCGTTCAGCATCGCGATGCTGCTCGACGATCTGCAGCGCTCCGGCCACGTCGGCGAGACGTGGTCGGTGCTCGGGACCGACGTGAGCGACCGCGTGCTGCGGCGCGCATCGGCCGCCGTGTTTCCCGAGGAGCGGCTGCGCGCCGTCTCGCGGGAGCGGTTGCGGCGCCACTGCCAGCGCGGAGAAGGAGAGACCGCGGGCCTGGTCCGCATCAGCGGACCCTTGCACCAGCGGGTCCGCTTCGGCCAGACGAACCTGTGCCAGCCGGTCGATGCGCTCGGCCCCTTCGACGTGGTGTTCCTGCGCAACGTGCTGATCTACTTCGACCAGGACACCAAGCGCGAGGTGGTCGACCGCGTCGTCTCCAGGCTGCGGCCCGGCGGCCTGTTCTTCGTCGGCACGGCGGAGGGACGGGTTCCGAGCAGCCTGCGGCTCGAACCGCTCGCCCCCGGCGTGTTCCGCCGACCGGCATGAACGCGCACCTCCAAGGCGTACGCCGGCCTGCGGTGCGGGCGCCGGGCCCGATGCGCTCCGACCCGCCCGCCCCCTCGAGCCTGACGCTGCATCCGGGCGACGTCGCGTGCGTGAACAGCGGCGCACGCCTCGCCACCCTGCTCGGATCGTGCGTGTCGATCGTGCTCTCGGACCCGGCTCGCAGCGTCGGCGCGATGTGTCACTACGTGCATGCGTCGCGATCGCGGGGCGGCGCCTCGGCCATGCAGCCGACGGCCCGCGCGGCCGACGCGTTCGCCAAGATGTCCGCGGCGCTGCGAGCGCGTGGTGTCGAGCCGCTGCGCTGCGACGCCTGGGTGTACGGCGGCGGGAACATGTTCCCCGGACTCGCTTCCGACGACCTGCACGTGGGCAAGACGAACGTGCAGTGGGCACTCCGGGAGCTCGATCAGCTCGGCATCCGGATCGTGAGCGCCGACGTGGGCGGCCGGGTGTACCGGAAAGTCCAGTGGGCCGTCGGGGTCGGCGACCCGGTCGTGCAGTCCGTGGGCGTCTGAACCGTGCCGATCCGCCTGTTCGTCGTCGACGACTCGGCCGTGATGCGCCAGGGCATCTCGCACCTGCTGCACGGCGATCGCGAGGTGGTGCTGGCCGGCACCGCGCCCAACCCCATCGTCGCCGCGCCGATGATCCGCAGGCTCGAGCCGGACGTGCTGCTCCTCGACGTCGAGATGCCGGGCATGGACGGACTGACCTTCCTGCGCCAGCAGATGGCCGAGGCCCCGATCCCCACCATCGTCTGCTCGACCTTGACGGTGGCGGGCGGACCGATCGCGCTGGAGGCGCTGTCGGCAGGGGCGGTCTCGGTGGTGACCAAGCCCCGGATGGATCTGCAGGCCTACATCGAGTCCTCGCGGCGCGAACTGATCTCGGCGATCCGGGCAGCGGCGGCGGCCCGGCCGTGCCGGTCGACGGCCGCAAGCGGCGCAGCCGTCGCAGCCGTCGCAGCCGGGCCGCAGCCCCGAAGCGGGGTGCGCGGTGCGGGTCGCACGCTCGCTGTCGGCAAGCCCGTCCTGATCGGCGGCTCCACCGGGGGCGTGCAGGCGGTCGAGGCCATCCTGTCGCGCCTGCCTGCAGATGCCCCGGGCATCGCGATCGTCCAGCACATGCCCGCCGGATTCACGCGGATGTGGGCCGAGCGCATGGACGGCATCGTCCCGATGGCGGTGCGCGAGGCGACCGACGGTGCCCGGCTCGATCGCGGCGTGGCGCTGATAGCGCCGGGCGGTCACCACCTCGAACTGCGCAAGGTCGGCGGCGACTATCACGCGGTCGTGAAGCCGGGTCCGCCCGTCAACCGGCACACGCCGTCGGTGGACGTGCTCTTTCGCTCCGCGGCGACATGCGCCGGCTCGGACGCGCAGGGCATCCTGCTCACCGGCATGGGAGACGACGGCGCGCGCGGCATGAAGGCGCTGTTCGATGCCGGCGCACGGACCATCGCGCAGGACGAAGCGACCTGCATCGTGTTCGGCATGCCCAAGGAGGCGATCGCGCTCGGGGCCGTCGAAGAGGTGCTGCCGATCGATCGGATCGCCGACGCGATCCTGCGGTTCGACGCGCGCGGCTGAACCAGGCGCCGGACGGATCGGCGCGCCTCGCCTCGAGCGGCGTGCCCGCGCCCGCGCCCGCGCCCGCGTCGACCACGCAGGCGAGCGCAGCCACCCGGACGGGCGGGTAGAATCCCCGCCCGATGGCTGCCTCGTTCACAGAGTCGCTCAGGCACGCCTGGGCCCGTTCCGATTCGCTGCTGTGCGTCGGCCTCGACCCCGACCCCGCGCGCATCCCGCCCCACCTCGCCCAGCGGCCCGACGTGATCCTGCGGTTCTGCACCGCGATCGTCGACGCCACCGCCGACCTCGTGTGCGCGTTCAAGCCGCAGATCGCCTACTTCGCCGCGCAGCGCGCCGAGGACCAGCTCGAGGCGCTGATCGCGCACATCCACGACCGCCACCCCGGCGTACCGGTCGTGCTCGACGCAAAACGTGGCGACATCGGGTCCACCGCCGAGCAGTACGCCCGCGAGGCCTTCGAGCGCTACCGGGCCGACGCCGTCACGGTGAATCCGTACATGGGCCTCGACTCGGTCGAGCCCTGGCTCGCCCATGCCGGGCGCGGCGTGATCCTGCTGTGCCGCACCTCGAATCCGGGCGGCGCCGACCTGCAGTCGCTGGATGTCGGCGGCGAGCGGCTCTACGAACGCGTGGCGCGCTTGGCCGCCGGCCCCTGGAACACCGGCGGCGAACTCGGCCTGGTGGTCGGCGCGACCGTGCCCGCCGAGCTCGCACGCGTCCGCGCCCTGGCCCCGGACCTGCCGCTGCTGGTGCCCGGGATCGGCGCCCAGGGCGGCGACGTCGCGGCCACCGTCGCCGCCGGGCGGGATGCCGCCGGCGCCGGGATGATGATCAACTCGTCGCGGGCGATCCTGTACGCCGGTCGCGGCGAGAACTTCGCCGAGGCCGCCCGACAGGCGGCCGTCGACACCCGCGACGCGATCAACCAGTACCGCCGCGCCTAGCGCCAGGCTTACACTGAACTTCCCCGGGCCAACGTCGAGACGCCGATGAGGGTGCTGCTCGCCGAAGACGACTCCGTGCTCGCAGACGGCCTGTGCCGCTCGCTGCGCAAGGCCGGCTATGCCATCGACTGGGTGGGCTCGGGCAGCGAGGCCGACGCCGCGCTCACCGCCCAGCCCTACGACCTGGTGATCCTCGACCTCGGCCTGCCCAAGCTCGGCGGCATGGAGGTGCTCAAGCGGCTGCGGGCCCGCGAGACCAGCGTGCCGGTGCTCATCCTCACCGCCGCCGACTCGGTCGAGCAGCGGGTGCGCGGCCTGGACCTCGGCGCCGACGACTTCATGGCCAAGCCCTTCGCGCTGTCCGAGCTCGAGGCCCGCGTGCGGGCGCTGGTGCGGCGCGCCAACGGGGCCGGCTCCAACGTCGTGCGGCTCGGCGACCTGAGCTTCGATCAGAGCGGTCGCACCGCCACGCTGCACGGCACCGCGCTCGAGCTGTCCGCGCGCGAGACCGGCCTGCTGGAGGTGCTGCTGTCGCGAGTCGGGCGACTGGTCAGCAAGGAGCAGATCGTCGACCACCTCTGCGAATGGGGCGACGAGGTGAGCCACAACGCGATCGAGGTCTACATGCACCGGCTGCGCAAGAAGCTCGAGGGCGCCGGCCTGCGGATCGCCACGGTGCGCGGGCTCGGCTACTGCCTGGAGCGGCCGCCGGAAGGCGTCGGGAAGCCCTGAGCCACACGCCGCTGCCGACGCGGCGCGCGACCGAGCACACGGTCGACCGCCGCCGGACCCCCCGTCGCCCGGCCCCGCGCGGCCTGTGGGCGCTGCTGCACCCGGGCCGCGGCAGCCTGCGCGACCTGATCGACACCAACGAGCGCCCGCGCGCGCCGATCTTCGGCGACGACGACGACGAGCCCGGGGTCGCCGAGCCGGCCCGGCGCCGGGTGCGCGAGACACCGCCCACCGCGCCCGCCCGCGGCACCGCCGACGGTCCGGCGCCCGAGACCGGCACGCCGCCGGCCGCCACCGGCGGCGGCGCGCGCATCTGGGCCGGCGGCTGGCGCCGTCGCCGCGCGAAGCGCCCCGACGCCGACGCGCTCGAGCAGCGCTCGCTGTTCGGCGAGATCCTCGACTGGATGTCCGCGCCGCTGCTGCTGCTCTGGCCGCTGTTGGTCGCGGTCACCTTCCTGATCGCCCGCTCGCTCGCCGATGCGCCCTTCGACCGGGCCCTCGACGACCGGACCGAGGCGCTCGCCCAGCAGGTGCGCATCGCCTCCGACCGCGTCGTCGTGATCCTGCCGCGGGCCGCCAGCGACTTCCTCGCCGCCGACGAGGAGGACGTCACCTACTTCCAGGTCATCGGGGCGCGCGGCCAGCTGCTCGCCGGCGAGGCCGACCTGCCTCGGCCCGGCCTGTACGACTACCCCGTGCCGGGCA
>JBIIPQ010000076.1:0-14304 GCA_044342535.1 Burkholderiaceae bacterium | reverse complement strand
GGGAAGTCCTGGATCGTCGCCCCCACTGCGTAGAGCGGCGCGTCCGCGTTGGAGAAGACATGGGCGAGCTGGCTGCGCGACGAGCCCGTGAACACCACCCGGATGCGGTCTCGGTGCTTCGTCATCGCCGTGCGCAGCGCCATCGCCATCAGCTCGTTGTCGCGCGTGCGGGCCAGCTCCTGCGCCTCGTCCACCAGCAGCAGCAGCGGCTTCTTCGCCACCAGCCGGGCCACCAGCTCCTCGATGCGCAGCGCCATGTCGGTGGCTTCCTTGCGGGCGCCCGCGAGCTCCAGCTCCAGCTCGGCCTTCATGCCCGCGACCCCGGCCTGCGCCTTGAGCCTGCGGACCGGCTGCCCGAGACGCCCGAGTGCCTTGCCTGCCGCTGTACGCGGCTCCAGCGCCTCCTCCAGGGCACGGATCAGCGCCATGCCGGGGTTGAGCCGCGTCTGCCACAGATCCGCGTAGGCCACGAGGTAGCCGGCCGACACCGCGGCCGGGGTGAGGTCCTGCCGAAGGAAGACCGTCTTGCCCGTTCGCCGCGGTGCGAAGATCGACGTGCTGACGACCAGCCCCGACCCCAGGAGCGCCAGGTACGAAGCGGCCAGCTTCGGACGCGGGCAATGCCAGATCTGGTTCAGCTTCATGGGGATAATTATATTGCTTCTCTATAATTATCCGATGAGCCTATAGGCCGTCCCACAGCCCGTGGCGTCCCCGGAACTGCCGGCCGGACGACCGACAGGGTTCAGCGACCGCCCAAGCCCATCGAGCGGGCGATCACCTCCTTCATGATCTCGTTCGTACCGCCGTAGATGCGCTGCACGCGCGCGTCGGCCCATGCACGGGCGACCGGGTACTCCCACATGTAGCCATAGCCTCCGTGCAGCTGCACGCATTCGTCGATGACCTTGCACTGGAGGTCGCTGCACCAGTACTTCGCCATCGAGGCCGTCGCCGTGTCGAGCTTCTTCTGCATCAGCAGCTCGATGCAGCGATCCACGAAGACACGCGCCACCTGCACCTCCGTCTGGAGTTCGGCGAGCTTGAACCGCGTCGTCTGGAACGCCGCGACCGTCGTGCCGAACGCCTTGCGCTCCTTCGTGTACTCGAGGGTCCAGTCGATCGCCGACTGGGCGGCCTGGATGCCCGAGATGGCGATCTGCAGACGCTCCCAGGGCAGCTCCTGCATCAGGTAGACGAAGCCGCGATTGACGTCGCCCAGGAGATTCGCCTTGGGCACCGCGACATTGTCGAAGAAGAGCTCCGAGGTGTCCTGGGCCTTCATGCCCACCTTCTTCAGCCGCTGCCCCTTCTCGAACCCGGGCATCCCGCGCTCCACCAGCAGCAGACTCGTGCCCTTGGCGCCGGCCGACGGATCCGTCTTGGCCACGACAATGACCAGATCCGCATGCCAGCCGTTCGTGATGAAGGTCTTCGAGCCGTTGAGCAGAAAATGGTCGCCCGCATCCGTCGCCGTGGAGCGGATCCCCTGCAGGTCCGAGCCCGCGGACGGCTCGCTCATCGCGATCGCCCCGACGACCTCGCCGCGGGCCATCGCCGGCAGGTACTTCGCCTTCTGCGCGTCCGTGCCATAGCTGAGGATGTAGGGCGCGACGATCTCGTTGTGCAGCCCGAAGCCCAGCCCGGTGTAGCCCTGCCGGGCGATCTCCTCGAAGAGCACGACCGAGTAGAGCTTGTCGGCGTCTGCCCCGCCGTAGGCCTCTGGCATCGACGTGCACAGCAGGCCCGCCTCGCCGGCCTTCGTCCAGACCTCGCGATCGACGTAGCCGTCGTCTTCCCAGCGGGCATGGTGCGGGGCGACTTCCTTCTCGAGGAAGCGGCGGACGGTATCCCGGAACTGCTCGTGGTGCTCGGAGAACAGCGAACGTTCGATCATCATGACCTCTGGAGTGGACGGATCAGCCCTCCTCCAGCACACGAGCCGCGTGCACCGCGCGCAGGAGCGGCGTCGCGAACGACTCCGGCGTGAAGGGCTTGTGCAGCACAGTCGTCTCCGGCCCGGCTCGCGCACGCAGCGGTGCGATATCGGGCTCACCGGTGACCAGCACCGCGTGAGGAGCATACCCCAGCCGATCCCGCAGTCCAGCGATCGCATCGATGCCGTTCACGGCGCCGGCGAGCCGGTAGTCGCAGACGATCGCGTCGACCAGCCGGTCCGACGAGGCCGCGACCGACAGCAGTTCCGCCACCGTCGAGCACGCCGTCGGCAGGGCACCCCATTGACGCAGCAGCGCCACCATCGACAGCCGCGTGCCGCGGTCGTCCTCGAGCAGCAGCACGTACGCTCCGCGAAGCGGGCTCAGGTCGAGCGCTGCCGTCCCCGGGCGGGTCACGGGACGTCTCAGCGAGGAGCGCTCGAGCGTCGTCGCCGCCATCGTGACCGTGAACCGCGAGCCATGCCCCGGGCGCGAACGCACGCTCACCGAATGGTCGGGCAGCTGCTGCACGATCCGTTGCACGAGATAAAGGCCGAGCCCGAGGCCATGCTCCCGGTCCCGCTCCGTATTGTTGAGCTGGACGTAGGGCTTCCAGACCTCCTGGAGCTGCGCGCTCTCGATGCCGATACCGGTATCGATCACGTGGATCCGGCATTGGCCACCGTACAGCCGCGCGGCGATCAGCACACCGCCTCGACCCGTATCGCGAGCATCGGTGAACTTGACCGCGTTCGAGACGAGGTTTCCGACCACCCGATACAACGAATGCAGGTCCGTGGTCAGCAGCACCCGCTCGCGCGGCAGGCGTACCCGAAGTCGGACGCCACGCTTCTCCGCCTCGTCGATGTAGGCATCGTGGATGTCGCGCAGCAGCGGCCCGAGTTCCACCAGCTCGATGTTCAGCGCCTCGGTGCCGCTGTCGTAGCGCGCCGCGGTGAGGAGGTGATCCAGCGTCGCACCGAGCATCGACACCGCCGCCTGAGCCTTCTCCGCCGGTGCGAGCGCGTCATGGTCGTCGGATGCATGGAGTCGGGCACGGGTCACCTCCAGGTACGAGATCGCGGCTGTCATCGGTTGCCGAAGGTCATGGCTGACCGCCGCGATCAATCGCGTCTTCTGCGCGTTCGCCTCCTCCGCCGTCGCCTGCCGCTCACGTGCGATGGCACGCGCCGCCTCGGCTTCGCGCCGCTGATGGAACAGCTCCCGCTCCCGGTTCTCGCCCAACCGCGATACGATCATCCCGAATACGTTTGCGAAGGACAGATAGACCGCGTTCCGAAGCATCTCGCTGCCACCGGTCACGGCCGGCGCCCAGAACACCGCCACCGCCGAGACCGACCATCCGACTGTCGCGGACACCTTGAGCGGGAGGCGAAGGAACGCGTAGTGGAGGAAGAGGCCAAACATGATGGCGGGGGAGGCTTGGACTGCCCCCTCGTGCTGTACATCTCCGCGCAGAGCGATCAAGAGCAAAGTCCCAATGAACGTCCCCCCACTAAGGCACGCAATGAGCACAACGTAGTTCCGACGGCAAAATGACATGTGGTTCCAAAAACTGAACCCAGCGAGCCCGAGCGCGATTGCCAGCACGAAGCGGCAGAGCAATGCACCTGCTGTAGACGGTTCCCACGCCCACGCTAGAAGCATGAAGGACCCAAACGCCGCTGAGCCTGCGAATGATGCGTAGGCTGCCCAAGTAAGTCCGGCTTCTCGAAACTCTGCGAGAAAGTCCGATTCGTTCGTGGGATCAGATAAGGCCTCAGCCCGTAGAGCGACAGGAAAACCAAGTCTCATTGCCATCCCTAAACGAGTCGAAACCAGAGGCCCAAAGGTGCTGCAAACACACGTGGGTTCGTATCGAACGTCCTACAATACATAGTTTGTTTGATGTCACCGCCAGACTCAACTAGCCGAAAGACATAGGCACATACGTCGGTTTTCCCGGCGCTTTAGCAGTCCGACTCACAGCGCGGCAGAAGAGCGAGACGCAGAGCGAAGAAGCGCGATCGAACCGACGATCGGACACATCAAGACGGAGGGACGACTCGGACTTAATTGGCTCAAGTGAGCGCTGTGCGGCGCGCAGCATGCGGTGCTTTGCGGCGCGGGTCACAACGAACGGCTGCTGCTGCGGGCGCTGCGGCGTTCTTTTTTCCAACCCATTGCATGGCTGCTCGCAGCCATGGGGCTGACGCTCGCTCCGCTCGGCTGAGGTCGGTCGCTTCACGGGTTGTTCAGGACGGACTTGATCCGTTCGACTACATCGAGCGACGTATCCGGACTCGTGTCGGCAAGGCAGATCATAAGGAACCAAGGACATGGATACGCCGAGAAAGAAGCAAACGGTTGTCTCGCAGGCAGCGGCCCCAGTAGGCGAACGAGCGCAATGGCACGTCGGGCAAGACCGTGCTCACCGACCACGGCGCCGCGCGGATTGACGTGCCGCGCGACCGCGACAGCAGCTTCGAGCCGGCCCTGATACCCAAGCACGACCGGCGCTTTCGCGGCTTCGACGAGCGGGGTCATTACACTGGCGCCGGGCGTGGGAGTACGTGGAGCCGTTCTACGTATTCCCGCCCGACATCTGGCGGATCATCTACACGACCAACGCCATCGAGAACCTGAACATGCGGCAGCGAAAGGTCATCAAGACCCGAGGCCACTTCCCGACCGACGAGGCGGCCACCGAACCGATTTGGCTGGCCATCCGAAACGTGCTCGCCAAGTTGATCCGCTCGACCAACGATTGGAAGGGCGCGATGAATCAGTGCACCGTGCTGTACGGCGAGCGCTTCACGCTCGCCAGGGCCTGAACCAAGTGCTCACCCGCCTCGCCCACGAGAAGACGGATACGCGCACATCGAGCGCTTCCGCAACCCAAGATGCCGGCACTCGCCCATCGGCATCTTCAGCCCGGCAGACCTCGTGACTACAGCAGCCGCAGTTTTGGTTTCAGAACTGTACGGGTAATCGGGGGAAGCCCGCAGATGGCGGCAACCTATGGGCAGTTCACTTGTCAAGGAACACCAGCGAAACGGCTCGACACTCGAGGGAAGAATCTCCTTCATACAGTTGACGCAACTGCGACTGGCATTACGACGCCCATCTTACGGCTCTCTCACCTTGCTTCACCGCTGCAAACCCGTTAGGTTCACTGATCCGCTTACCGCTCATCATCCCTTCACCCTCACCAGCATCCAGCGCTTCCACGCGAATTTTCATGGATGGGTGCGAATCGAAAGGCTCCTTGGACGCTTCGAAAGTGACCACATCTGCAGCAGAAGAAGCCGAGCCCGTCAGGCACGACACCATGGAATCAATTGCTCCACGACTGAAGAGCATTACCCTCCCATTTTCGATCCGAATCGTTAGAAACGAAGAGCAGCTTGCGCGCGCGGTAACCATACGCGCCGAAGCCTACGAGCGGCACTGGCCAAATCTCTATAGTCAACTGAAGTCTCCCGAGGCACAGGACCGAGATCCAAACTCCTTGATCTTCTTGGCGGAGGATAAGTCCAATGGGCAACCTGTTGGCACAATGCGGGTCGACACGAACCTGACCTCGGACTTGCCACTCGGATCAAGCGTTGAGCTCCCGCCTGAGATGAAGGGTCAAACCATCGCGTACATAACTCGACTCGGTGTGAAGCAAGGCGCGACCGGTTCAGTCGTAAAGCTGGCCTTATTCAAGTCACTCCACCGCTATTGTCTGGCAAAACAACTTGCGTGGATGCTGGTGGGCGTCCGCCCTCCAGGCGACCGAGACTACGTTCGCCTAGGCTTCACCGATATCAATAAAGGAGGGGGATTAATTCCTATCGGCTCTTCAGGCGGAATCCCCGTCAGGCTGATGGCCTACGAAGTAGTCGCGGCCGAAAGAAAGGGGAAAGAAGCAGAGCATCCGCTGTACAAGTTTATGTTTTTGGACTTCCACCCGGACATTGAAGTCTTCTCATCGGTGAGCGGCATGTGGACCAGACCTCGCAGGGCGCCTGCCCGGCTCCGCGAGGACGTAGACATCTTCAATGAGTTAGGCCTACCACTGGTCTAACGGCTGCAGGCCTTTCTTTTCGAAGTCAGCTAGCGCGGCCTTCGATCTACGAGGAACGCTATTCGGTGGGTTCCATCTAACACTTGATACCACCCATTTGCAGCTGGCTGCCTTCCGTCGGTTAAGCTCTCCTCAAGGAAGATCCGTACCATGAAATGTGAGGACCAACCCGAAGGTCTTCCGTGCCATCCAGCCACACACAAAGCGATCCAACAGCGGGCGCTCGTTCGTTTGAGCGCGGATTGAGGCTGTTTCAGGGGTCGATCGTCATCGCGTTAGTTCTCGCTGCAATTGCCCTTGTACTTACTGTTGCGAGCTCTCGGGTTTCCGGCCTTCCTTACCTCACTGAAGACTTACAGGTAATTGAAGTGTCGTCCGCAGTATCCACGGCGACCGAAGCTTTCCATGCATTCAATGCAGAAGGCTCGTCGAGACGTGGCTATTCTGCCAGCCGCCAACCAGAGGGCCCCTTTTGGATTGCGCTTAATCTGGACGGAAAGACCGCCAGCGGTAATTTGGCAATAGAACTTCGCATGCTTCGTACCATGTCGCCGAAATTTTGGCGATTTGGAACCGACGGTGGAGAAACAGGCCGCGCGCAAGAAATCTCCGCCAGGAGCGAAAAAGGAGGTACAACTGCGTACCTCTGGATCAAACCCGATGAGTCCGTCAGGCTCATCGGATATATCGAACCGCTAGGCGTCGCACGGCCGAAAGTCTTTATCTGGCAGGAAAGCAAGTACGAGGAATCCGAACACCTCTTTGAGCGCGGAGGCGGAGCCTTGCTCGGCGCCTTCCTAATGCTGGCTTTCTTCAGTGTATTTGTGGGACTTGTCAACCGCGACTGGTCATTCTTTCTGTTCGCCGGCTGGCTGATTACTAGCCTTCGAGTAGCCTCGATCAACGATGGTTGGGATCTTATCTGGCTGGGGATTCAACCCAACAACGACTCACTACTTGTGTTTCTTCGCTTGACGCTTGCGGCACATGCGCTGCTCACTGTCGCGCTGTTCCGCTCTTTGCTTGAGAAAGAGCTATCTGCACTACGCAGAGATGGAGCGTTCACGGTAGCAATTGCAGCATCTTCGGCCATCTTTCTGCTTGGTTTTGCCCTCCCGCACAGCATGTTCCTTCCGGTGGTATGGGGAGCATCGGCGGTCGGCATGATGCTAATACTCTTGAGCCTTGGAGCGGTTGTCATAAAGACCCGCACAACGGTATCTTCATGGTATGCGGCATCTTGGGTGATTACTTTTCTCGGGATTTTGACTGAAGTTGCGTATGCGTCGGGATCCGTCGCGACCACTATCCCCGGTCTAAACGCGCAAACAGCCTCAGTTGCATCTGCGCTTATGACTGCCGTTGCCCTCTCAGAGAAGCTTAAGCGGGAGCGAAGCGCTCGCCTGGCTGCACAAAGGGAAACTTTAGAAATACTCGAGCAGTTTAAGGAGAACTATAATTCGATGCCCATCGGTTTGTTCAGCCTCTCTGAGAACGGCTTTGTCTCACTATCCAACCCTGCGTTTAGAGCCATGTTCGGGGTTGAGGGAGGGAGAGATTCAGAGCACAGTTTCCGCTTCGACTCGATCGTGGGAGAAGGCTCGTTCGCTCGTATTTCGGCTGCGTCCGACAACAATTACGAGGAAGACGTTGAGCTGTACGCGAAGTCAGATGACCATGCAGGACGCTGGTTTCTTGCCCGTGTCACAAGGAAGGGGCGGTCGATTGAAGGCTCAATTCAGGACATCAGCGCACGCAAGGCCGCCGAAGGCAAGCTCAAGCATCTGGTTGATCACGATCACCTGACTGGGTTGCTCAATCGTCGTGGTCTAGAGACTCGGATCGCGGACGCGGTCAAAATGGTGAACGGTGGCGTTGACTGCGCCATCGCATATGTGGATCTCGATCGGTTTAAGCTGATCAACGACCTACACGGCCACGGAATTGGCGACGCACTCCTTCAGCAAGCGGCGGGCCGGCTCGCGGTCGCAGTTCGGACCAAGGACTGTGTCGCTCGTATTGCAGACTCCTTCGTCGTGATCTTCTTCGATTGTCCTGAACATGCAATCCTCGGATTGTCAGGACGGCTTCGCGAAGCAGTCGCCGAAAAAGTCTTCGAAGTGGGTGGCAAGGCACTGGCTTTGACCGCGAGCATTGGCGTCGTGTCCTTCGAGAAGGAGATGACGGTCGTTGATGCGATGGCAGCAGCCGACCGAGCCTGCAGCGAAGCCAAGTCTCGCGGTCGCAACTGCGTCGTCCGCCTGACCGACCAGGACGCCGCACTACGGTCTCACCTCGAAGAGCTGAAGGTCGTAGCGGATCTGCAACAGCACGTTCCGACCGAGCGCTATTTCCTAGAGTTCCAGCCGATCGTGGCGCTGCAGTCGCCCATGAGTTCGCTGTGCTACGAGGTGCTGATCCGGATGCGCGGCGAGCAAGGGCAGATCGTGCCGCCCGGGAAGTTCATCGGTGCGGCGGAGCGCAATGGCCTGATGTCGCAGATCGACCGCTGGGTGCTTCGCAGCACGCTGGAGTGGCTCGACAACCATCCGGAACATCGCGAGCGGCTCGGATTCGCGACGATCAACATCAGCGGCGCGTCGCTCAACGACAACCGCTTCGTCGACGACGCCTTCTCGATGATCGCGGAGCATCCGCTGGCGATGCCGAAGCTGTGCTTCGAGATCACCGAAAGCGTGGCGTTGCACGATCTCGGCTCGACCCGGCGGTTCGTGGATCGGGTCCGGATGTACGGCAGCAAGCTCGCGCTCGACGATTTCGGCGCCGGCTACACGTCGTTCAACTACCTCAAGGAAATTCCGGCGAATTTCATCAAGATCGACGGTAGCTTCGTCAAGGACATCAACGTGAATCCTGCGAACTACGCGATCACGCGGACCATCGTCGACCTGACGCACGAACTCGGCATGCGCAGCATCGCTGAATGGGCGGAGACACCCGACACGATCGCGGCGCTGATCGAACTGGGGGTGGACTACGGCCAAGGGTTCGGCCTGGCACGTCCGACAGCTCCGGAGATCGTCTCGGCGGCATCTTCCGGCGCCGCGCTGATCAAGGACGCCAACGTCCTGGCCTTGCTCAACGACCGCTCGCGTTGGCAGACCGCACCGCGCACCGGCCCGCGACTGCAGCACAAGGCGGCCTGATCGCCCCACGGATCGGCGCGCCTGCGCCGACTCTGCCTGACTCGCACGGCACCGTTCCGATCGGCGCGCGGCCCGTGTGCACCGAGGCGATATCATTGCGCGCATCGCCGCACCCCTGCGGCCTGAGAGACGCCCCATGTCGCACTCCCCCCTCCCCGCGAAGGTTCCGGCCGCGCTGTACCGGCACCCGGCGGCCGCCGCGCTGCTCAACGAAGCCCTGACCCTGCTCGGCGACGGCGTCGGCGCCGCCGCAATCGAAGCGGCCGCACACGATGCGGGCCTGAAGGCCGGACCGTTCGCGATCCTCGATGCGATGTCCCTCGATGTGGTGGACCACGCGCTGCATGCGGCGATGGACGGCCATGGCCAAGGGCACGCGCATGCTGCGAGTGACGATCACGGACATTCCCATGGCCATGATCGTGACCACGGGCACGGGCATGCGCACGACGACCACGGTCACGCGCATGAACACGGGCACGGGCACGGGCACGGGCACGACGACGGGCTCGCTCACGACCACACGCACGCTCACGACCACGACCACGACCACGACCATGCGCACGATCACGGTCATGACCACGCGCATCCCCATGCCCCCGCAGCCGCCCTCCCCTCGCGCCCACTCGAGAAATCGGCGGTGTACGTCGTCGAGAAGATGGCGCATGGCTACAAGCGGGCCGGCCGCGCCGCGGGCGGCGGCTTCTACGACTACACGTCGGAGCCGCCTGAACTCTGGTCCGGGCTGAAGACCTTCGAGCGCCGATCGCGCCAGCTCGACCCTGCGGACATCCGGGATCGGCTGCTCTACGCCGCATGCCTGGGCGCGCTGGACGTCGCCACGGACACGCCCGAGGACACCCTGGCGCAGACCTTCGGCGAGTCGATCGCGACGAACGCCTCGCAGGCACGTGCCCAGATGCAGCGGATCGGGGCCGACGCGTTCCTCGCCCGGGCGCGCGACCTGGCGACGCGCTTCGGTGCGCGCTTCGAGCCGCCGGCTGCGGCCGGACCGACGACGGCCTGACCGCAGCCTGCGGCCCCGACTCACGCACCCACCCGTCCGGGATACCGACGATGATCCGACGAGACAAGCTGCTGCACGGCTGGCGCGAGCCGGTGGTGCCCCGCCCCGCGGCCACGATCCTGCTGCTGCGCGACGACCCGGCCGAAGGCCTGCAGGTCCTGATGACCCGCCGATCGGCGACGGCGAGCTTCGCACCCGGCGCCTACGTGTTCCCGGGGGGGGCGCTCGACCAGGCGGACGGCTCGCCTGCGGCGCTGACCGCGGCCCGGGCCCGGCCGGACCAGGACGAGGCGCACCGTCACTTCGCGGCGGCCGCGCTGCGCGAGGCCTTCGAGGAGCTCGGCGTGCTGCTGGCCTGGCGCCGCGGAACGAACGAGCCGGCGGACCCGTCGTTCGCGACCTCGCTCGATCGCGGGCACGACGGCGACCTGTACGCGCAGCTCGAACGCGAGGGCCTGGAGCTGGCGGTCGACCGCACGGGCTGGCTGTCGCACTGGATCACGGACCGGGATCTGCCCAAGCGCTTCGACGTGCGCTTCTTCGTCGCGCCGATGCCGGCGGGCCAGACGCCGGACCCGGACGGCGCCGAGCAGTTCGAGCCGGTCTGGGTGCACCCCGCCAGCGGCCTGAAGCGCCACGCCGAGGGCGGCTTCAGCATGATCTTCCCGACGATCCGGACGCTGCGCCAGCTCGAGCGCTTCGAGACGGCGGAAGCGGTGCTGGAGGCCTGCCGCACCCAGCAGAAGGTCTTCACCTCCTGCCCCCGGGGCGGGCGCGTAGCGGGCAAGGACACCCGCTACACCGAGGACGAGATGGCCTTCGGCGAGCTGGAGATGGTGGCGCCCGACGGGCAGGTGGTGCACGACCTGGACTGGCAAAGCGAGCGGCCGGTCAGGCTGCGCACGAACGTGCGGCGCCTCACCGCGCCCAACCCGAGCATGATGACCGGCCCTGGGACCAACACGTACATCGTCGGCGATGCGGGCGGCTGCATCGTCATCGATCCGGGCCCGGCCCTGCCGGCGCACATCGCGCGGATCGCCGCGGCGGTGGGCGAGGACCTGAGGATGATCGTCTGCACCCATTCGCACCCCGACCACTCGCCGGGCGCGCCGATGCTGCGCGAGGCGATCGGTCGCGACGTGCCGATCCTGGGGCTGTCCTCGGCCCCGACGGCACGGGCCCACTCGGAGTTCGTCCCGGACCGCGAACTCGCCGACGGCGAGCGCCTGCAGGTCGGCGACTCGACGCTCCGGGTGGTCCACACCCCGGGCCATGCCGCCAACCACCTGTGCCTGGTGCTGGAGGAGGACCGGCTGCTGTTCTCGGGCGACCACGTGCTCAACGGATCGACGACGGTGGTGGACCCGCCCGACGGCAACATGGTCACCTACCTCGACTCGCTGCACCGACTCGCGGCCGAGCCGGTCGACTTCATCCTGCCGGCCCATGGCCATGTGCTGGGGCCGGCCGAGGCGGCGATGCGCAAGCTGATCGCCCACCGGCTCACGCGCGAGGCGAAGGTCGCCGCGGCGCTGGCGCGCAGCGGTCCGGGCACGCTCGACGAGCTGGTGCCGCATGCCTACGACGACGTGAAGCCGGCGCTCTATCCGGTGGCCAAGCGCTCGTTGCTGGCGCATCTGGAGAAACTGGTCGACGACGGGCGCGCCGGGCGCGACGGCGACCGGTGGACGGCGCTCGGCGCCTGAGGCCGGTTCGGCGGGACCGCCGGGCCATCGGGCCGGGCCCGCAGGCCCGGGCCGGCCTTCAGACCGCCCGAATCCCCGGCAGCGCCCCCAGCGCGTCGGCGGCGCCGAAACGCCAGGGCGAGTGCCGCTCCGCGGCATCTCGCTGGCGGAACTCGCGAGGCGCCACGCCGGCCAGACGCTTGAAGGCCTTGGAGAAGGCGAAGGCGTCCTGGTAGCCGACCTCGGCGGCCACGGCCTCGAGCTTCTGGTCAGACTCCGACAGCAGTCGCATCGCCTTCTGGAGCCGCACGGTACGCAGGTAGCTCAGCGGCGTGTCGCCCATGGCCTGCCGGAACCGCTCGGCCAGCCCCGTTCGCGACAGCCCGACCTGATGCGCGAGCGCGTCGAGCGTCCAGGGGTGGGCGCAGTCGGCATGCATCAGAGTCACCGCGCGACGCACCGGCGGGTCGCGCTGCGCCCGGCTGAATCCGGCATCGGGGGCGTGCCGGGCCAGCATGTCGCGCATCAGGTACGTGAAGAGCACGTCCAGCAGCCCATGCAGCACGAGATCGGCCCCGGGCTCGCGCCGGGCGGCCTCCTGCCCCAACAGCGCCACGGTCAACGACAGCGGGCCCAGCCGAGGCATCTGGTCGCTGCGCACCACGTGCCACGCGGGCAACTGACCGAAGAACGGATGCATCGGCGTGTTCCAGAGCTGATAGGCGCCGCTGATGAGCGAGGCGCCGGATTCGAGCAGCCGATCGTCGGGCGCGTCGATGTCGACGAGACCATCGTCGAGCAGCCGGTCACCGGCCAGGGCGGCAGGCCGCATCACGCGGGTCGACAGCCCCGGCAGCGAGGCACTCGGCGCCACGACATGCTCGCAGCCGCGCGCCATCAGGGCGACGTCGCCTGCCGACAGCGCCAGCGGCTCGGCCAGATCCGGCGCATGCACCCAGGCGCGTCCTCGCGTGACGACGTGGAAACCGATGCTCCGCTCGCACGGGAACCTCAGCGCGAAATCGGACGGCAGGCGACTCAGATCGAGCAGACGACGTCTGAGGCCACTCTGGTGAAACAGGTCGAAGAGAAGATCCATGGTGGCCTCGTCGTCCGATGGCCCGGACTTTGAGACATGTTAACTGAACTCAAGGCCATTTCCAGTCCGATCATCTGCTCGGATACTGGCCCCTCACCCAACCACGTATCGGAGATCCGAATGAGCAGGATCCTTGTCATCGGTGCCCACGGCACAGTCGGTTCCGCACTCGTGCCCCTGCTGACGGCCCAGGGCCACGAGGTGGTCGGCGCCACCCGTCGCGCCAGCGCGGGCCCCGGCCAGGTCCATCTCGACCTGCTCACCGGCCGTGGCCTGTCACAGGCGTTCGAAGGCATCGATGCGGCCTTCCTCCTGTCGCCCCCGGGTCACGTCAACCAGGACGAGCTGCTCGGCCGCCTGATCGACGAGGCGCGTGCCCGCCGCCTCGAGAAGGTGGTCCTGATGAGCGCGATGGGCGCCGACGCCGACCCGAGCGCGCCGCTGGCCAGGGCGGAGCAGCATCTGATCGCCTCGGGCCTGCCCTGGAACGTGATCCGCCCCAACTGGTTCATGCAGAACTTCAACACGTTCTGGCTGCAGGGCATCCGCGAGCAGGACACGATCTTCCTGCCGGCCGGGTCAGCCAAGGGCAGCTTCATCGATGCCCGCGACATCGCCGCCGTGGCGGCCTCGCTGCTGTCGGATCATGCCCACGACGGTCATGCCTTCGACCTGACGGGCGCCGAGGCACTCGACCACGACGAGGTCGCCAGGCACCTGAGCCGCGAGACGGGCCGCAGCATCCGCTATCAGGACATCTCGACCGAGCAGATGCTCGAGGCCCTGCTGGGCGCAGGCCTGCCCCGGCCGTACGCCGAGTTCCTGAACCTGATCCTGGGCTACTTCAAGGCCGGCTACGCGGAGCGCGTCACCGACGCGGTGCAGCGGGTCACGGGCCGTCCGCCCCGCGGGTTCGCCGAGTACGCACGCGATCACCGGGCGGCCTGGCTCGTGGGGACCGCCTGACGGGGCAGGCGCGCGACCGGGGCTGACGGACGGCGACGCCCCGGCCCGCACCGGCGCCTAGACTCGCGACAGGGATCGCCGGGCGCCGTCGGCACGACGGGCGACGGTGGCGCATCCCCGATGAAGGAGTGCCCGCATGGCCCGTCTAACCGTCCCACTCTCGCCCGCGATGGCGGCGACCCTGTGCCGCATGCTCGTCGCCGCGGTGATCGCCGTCCCGCTGTCCGGCTGCATGGATGCCGCCGTCACGACCGCCGTGGTCGGTGCCAATGCCGGCAAGGCGGCGCAGAACGGCGCCGCGGCGCTCGAGAAGGCCAACGCCGCCGCCGCGACGCTCGGCACGCGACT
>JBIIPQ010000075.1:0-14316 GCA_044342535.1 Burkholderiaceae bacterium | reverse complement strand
CGCGTCGTTCTCCTGGCCGATGCGCAGCAGCTCGGCCAGCCGCATCTCCAGCGCCTTGTTCTTGTCGCGCAGCAGGTCGACCTGCCGCTCGACGAGCGACACCGCGCGCCCGCCGTGCGGATGCGGCACGGTGATCGATGCGAGCAGCTCGGCGTTGGCGTCGAAGAAGCCGGGGTTGTCGCGGAGGTACTGCGCGACCTGGTCGGCGCTGGCGTCGGGGCTGTTCATCGGGGTGTTCCGGTGGCGGGGCGAGGCGGGCGAGGCGGGCGAGGCGGGCGAGGCGGGCGAGGCGGGCGGGCGAGGCGGGCGAGGCGAGGCGAGGCGAGGCTGCAGCGGCTAGGCCGCAGCGAGCTCGATCTCGCCGGTGAAGACCGAGACGGCCGGGCCGGTCATCATGACCGAGGCGCCGTGCCATTCGAGGGTGAGCACGCCACCGCGCGCCTCGACGTCGACGCGCGGATCCAGCAGCCCGCGGCGGATGCCGGCGACCACCGCCGCGCAGGCGCCGCTGCCGCAGGCCAGCGTCTCGCCGACGCCGCGCTCGAAGACGCGCAGCCGCACGCGCGAGCGCGAGACGACCTGCATGAAGCCCGCGTTCACGCGACGCGGGAAGCGCGCGTGCGATGCCACCAGCGGCCCGTCGGTGCCGACCGGCGCGGTGTCCACGTCCTCGACCACCTGCACCGCGTGCGGGTTGCCCATCGAGACCACCGAGATCCAGCGCTCGCCACCGGGCAGGGCCAACGGCCACAGCAGGTCCTCGCCTTCGGGGCGGCCCGCGAGGCCGGATGCGTCGAAGGGCACGCGCGCGGGCTCGAACACCGGTGCGCCCATGTCGACGGTGACGCGGCCGTCGGCCTGCATGCGCGGCTCGATGACGCCGCACATCGTGCGCACCCGCACCACGGACTTCTCGGTCAGACCCTGGTCGCGCACGAAGCGCACGAAGCAGCGCGCGCCGTTGCCGCACTGCTCGACCTCGGCGCCGTCGGCGTTGAAGATCCGATAGATGAAGTCGACGTCCGGGCCGTCGGGCGGCTCGACCAGCAGCATCTGGTCGGCGCCGATACCGAAATGCCGGTCGGCGAGCGCGCGCCACTGGGCAGGCGCGAGCGCCACGCGCTGGCGCACGCCGTCGAGCACGACGAAGTCGTTGCCCGCGCCCTGCATCTTGGTGAACTTGAGCCGCATGGCGCGATTATCGCTCAATCGACATAGGGGCTCGGCTCGCCCGGCAGACGGGTCTTGAACCGCTTGTGCGACCACAGGTACTGCGCCGGCATCTCGCGGACCCGGGCCTCGATGAAGGCGTTCATCCGCGCGGTCGCGGTCTCGACATCGGGGCCGGCCGGGTCCTCCAGCGGCGGATAGAAGGTGCCGACATAGCCGTCGGGCGTCATCCGCGTCACGAAGGGCAGCACGGTCGCGCCGGTCATCTGGACCAGCCGCGCGGTGGCGGTCACCGTGGCCGCGGGCACGCCGAAGAACGGCACGAACACCGCATCGCGGGCGCCGAGATCCATGTCGGGCAGGTAGTAGAACGGCACGCCCTCGCGCATCACGCGGACCGCCGCGCGCACGCCCTGCTGGCGCGACAGCACGACCCCGGGGAAGCGCTCGCGCCCGCGGCGCATCGTCGCGTCGACCACCGGGTTCTTCTGGCGCTGGTACATGGTCACGAACAGGGACTTCATCGCGAGCCGCAGGCCGCCGGCGTCGAGCGCGACGAAGTGCGGCGCGAGGATGATCACCGGCTTGCCCCGCAGCGCGGTCAGTACCTCCTCGCCCTCGATGCGGACCAGCGCGTCGATCCGTTCCGGCGGCCCGAACCAGAAGATGAAGCGCTCGAGGATGCTGCGCATGAACCACTGGAAATGCTCGCGTCCGAGCCGGTGCCGCTCGCGCTCGGTCATGTCGGGATAGCACAGGCGCAGGTTGACCAGCGTCACGTGCCGCCGCGGTCGGGCGAGCCACCAGGCGAGGGTGCCGAGCAGGCCGCCCAGCACCCGCAGCACGGGCAGCGGCAGCCGCGAGATCGCGGTGAGCAGCGCGAGGCCCAGACGGGTGCCGAGGTAGCCGCGGACGGGCGGGTCCGCCGCCGCACCGCTCAAGCGGGGCCCCCGGTGCCGTCGCCGGCGGCCGGCGCACGCGACGGCGCCGCTGCGCGCGGCGGCGTCTTGTAGCGGTTGTAGCCCCAGAAGTACTGGTCGGGAATGCGTCGGATCATGGTCTCCATCGCGCGGTTGACCGCCTCGGGCGAGGCGTCGCCCTGGAGCGGCTCGAACCGCACGCGCCAGCCGGCGCCGTCCGGCAGCCGCTCGCCGCAGGCCAGCAGCACCGAGGCGCCGGTGGCGCGGGCGAGCCGCTGCGGCAGGGTCATCGTATAGGCCGGTCGGCCGAAGAACGGCGCCCAGACGCCGTCTCCGTCGCTCGGCACCTGGTCGGGCAGCACGCCGATGGCCTCGGCGCGCTTGAGCGCGCGCAGCAGGCCGCGCACGCCGGCGGCACTCGCCGGCACTGGCCGCACGCCCGGCGACTCGCGACCGGTCTCGACGAGCCGGCGCACCGTCGGCAGGCGCGGCGGCTTGTAGAGCACGGTGATCGGCCCGCTGCGGGCGACCGCCCGGGCAGCGGCCTCGAAGCAGCCGAGATGCGGCGTCAGCAGGATCACCCCGCGGCCGGCGGCCCGGGCGCGATCGAGCGCCTCCTGCCCCTCCACGCTGATCAGCGCCTCGACGGCCGCATCGTCGCCGAACCACACGAAGGGCGTCTCGCCGGCGGCCCGACCCGCCTCCTCGGCGGTGCGGCGCAGCCGAGCGTCGTCGAGCAGGCCGGCGAGCGCGAGGTTGTCGGCGGACTTGCGCCGGTATCCGGACGACAGCACGAGGGCCAGCCGGCCGAGCGCTGCGCCGAGCGCCTGGGACCAGCGCAGCGGGAGGCGGGCGACGAGTCGGGCGAGCCGGACGAGCATGGACCTTGGGAGTGACCGGGTCGGAAGACCGCTGTTCGGGGCAAGGGTCGAATGCGGGGTGTCTATAATGACGTTACCGCCGAGTTAAATGGACAACTTGCAGGGCGGCCTAGAAGTACTGCTAAAGCGTCGCCGCTTCTCCGGAGCCGGCAACGCCGATCCGGTCTGACGGTCGCCTCGCGGCGGCCATCTTACCGGCTGTCCGTCGCCCTTCATGGAGAACACACTTGGCCAAGGACTTCCTCTTCACCTCGGAATCGGTTTCCGAGGGCCACCCCGACAAGGTCGCAGACCAGATCTCCGACGCGATCCTCGACGCCATCTTCACCCAGGACAAGTACTCGCGCGTCGCCGCCGAGACCCTGGTGAACACGGGCCTCGTGGTGCTCGCCGGCGAGATCACGACCGGCGCGCACGTCGACTACATCGACGTCGCGCGCGAGACGATCAAGCAGATCGGCTACGACAACACCGAGTACGGCATCGACTACAAGGGCTGCGCGGTCCTGGTCGCGTACGACAAGCAGAGCCAGGATATCGCCCAGGGCGTCGACGAGGGCCGAGGCATCGACCTCGACCAGGGCGCCGGCGACCAGGGCCTGATGTTCGGCTACGCGTGCGACGAGACGCCGGTGCTGATGCCGGCGCCGATCTACTACGCGCACCGCCTGGTCGAGCGCCAGTCGGACCTGAGGCGCGACGGCCGCCTGCCCTGGCTGCGCCCGGACGCGAAGTCGCAGATCACGATGCGCTACATCGACGGCATGCCGCACTCGATCGACACCGTGGTGCTCTCCACCCAGCACGCGCCGGACATCGAGCACGGCAAGCTGACCGAGGCGGTGATCGAGGAGATCGTCAAGCCGGTGCTGCCCAAGGAACTGATCAAGGGCCAGATCCGCTACCTGATCAACCCGACCGGCCGCTTCGTCATCGGCGGCCCGCAGGGCGACTGCGGCCTGACCGGCCGCAAGATCATCGTCGACACCTACGGCGGCGCGGCACCGCACGGCGGCGGCGCCTTCTCGGGCAAGGACCCCTCCAAGGTCGACCGCTCGGCGGCCTACGCGGCACGCTACGTCGCGAAGAACATCGTGGCGGCGGGCCTGGCGCGCAACTGCCTGGTGCAGATCAGCTACGCGATCGGCGTGGCCCGCCCGACCTCGGTCATGGTGACCACGGAAGGCTCGGGCAAGGTCTCCGACGAGCGCCTGGCCGAGCTGGTGCTCGAGCACTTCGACCTGCGTCCGAAGGGCATCGTGCAGATGCTCGACCTGCTGCGCCCGATCTACCGCAAGACGGCGGCCTACGGCCACTTCGGGCGGGAAGAGCCGGAGTTCACCTGGGAGCGCACGGACCGCGCGGCGGCACTGAAGGCGGCCGCCGGATTCTGATCCCGCACCTGGCATCGATCGGATGACGAAACGCCCGGCGAACCCGGGCGTTTCTCTTTTCGGGGGCCGCCTGCGCGGGGCCCGGCGCGTCCGCGAAGGACCGCGCTAGACCAGCCCCGCGGTCACCGCGTACCGCGTGAGCGTCGCCACGTCGTGGATGTCGAGCCGCTGCATCAGCTGGCCGCGATGGAACTCGACCGTCTTCGGGCTGATCGACAGCTCGCGGGCGATCTCCTTGTTCGACCGCCCGCGCGCCACGCAGCGCAGCACCTCGAGCTGGCGCCCGGTCAGCCCGCCCGGTGCCGGCTCCGGCGTGTCCGGCGCGTTCATCGCCTCGACCAGCACGTGCGAGATCCGCGGGCTGAGGTAGCGTTGCCCGGCGCTCACCGCATCGAGCGCGAGCTCGAGCTCGGACAGCGCGAAGTCCTTGGACATGAAGCCGTCGGCGCCGGTCTGCAGCGCGCGGGTGACGAACTCGCGCGAGTCCTGCGACGACAGGAACACGATGCGCACCCCGGGTTCGATCTCGCGGATCCGCGCCACCGCGTCGATGCCCGACATGTCGGGCAGCATGATGTCCAGCAGCAGCAGCGGTGGGCGCAGCGAGCGCATCAGCGCGAGGCAGCCCCCGACATCGGCGGCCTCCCCGGCGAGCCGGTAGCGCGACGAGGTTTCGAGGAGGGTGCGCAGGCCCGCCCTGACGAGGATGTGGTCGTCGGCGATGAGCACGCCCCGCCGGGGGTCTGAGAAGAGGCCGGACATGCAGCCAAGTCTAAGACACCACCTCGGTCTGGATCGCTCGAAATGGCGGCCTGGAATGCCGCTCCATCAGGCTGCGGCGACGGGCGGCGCCCTGCGGCGCGCGGCACCGACCGGGCGTCGGCCGCGAGGTGCCGGCGGTCGGCGACCGCGTCGGCCGAGGGCCGCGATCAGCCGACGCGCATGATCACCCGCAGCGTGTTCGGCCGGCCCGCGCCGCGCAGCACCTCGAGACGCGCGCCGTTGACCGCCGCGAGCAGCGCCGAGATCGACAGCCCCAGGGACAGACCGGTCGGATCGCCGACCGCGGCCGCCGGCCGACCGGCGCGCAGCGCCGCCAGGGCCCAGCGCGGCAGCGCCTCGCCCGGATTGGTCACCGAGATCTGGTAGCCGCCCACGCCCGGGGCACCGCGGACCCGCACCGTCGCGCCCGCGGGCGCATGCCGGCAGGCGTTGCCCACCAGTTCCTGCAGCAGCCGCGACAGGTCGCCGAAGTCGAAGCGCACCGTCGCCGGCACCACGTCGATGGCGAGCGAGCGGCCCCCGGGCAGCGGCGCCAGCGTGCGCCGCACCGAGACGTCCGGTGCGGCCGGCACGAAGCACCCCGGTGCGTCCGGCACCAGCACCGGCGCGAGGGCGGCCATCACGCGCGCCGTATCGAGCCGCGTCGGCGGCGGGAAGGCTTCGCCCACCACCGGCCCGGACATCAGCCGCTCCAGCAGCGCAGTGCGCTCGAGGAAACGCGAGGTGTAGCGCGAGGGCACCGTGCCGGACGCGGGCATCGTGTGCCGGTTGCGAAGCTGACTCGGCAGCGTCTCGAATCGGATCGCGGACTGCAGGTGGGTGGACATCGTGTGGCCTCGGCAGGGAGCCGGTCGTCGGACCGGGAGAACGTGTACAGATCGTAGGGACACGCTGCCCGCGGCGCACCCGGGTCGACACCGGGGAAATGCCCCGGTCGATCCCCTGTCCAGCACGGATCCGTACATCGGTCACGCCCGCACCATGACCTGCGTCAGGGGATCGTCCGCATGTCCGAATACCCCGCGACCGATGGGTGGCGCTTTCGACCGGTTCCGGAAGGTGGCTATAATTCGTGCTGCCGAGGAGCGCTGCGACCCGTAGGGGCCAGGCTCGGCGATCACAACTGCGCTCGCAACGGTCATCCGACCCTTGCGGGCGTTTTGTTTTTCCGGCTCGCCAGGACCTCCGAGGTCCCCGTGCCGGGCGAACACCGCGCTCGCCCAAGCCTGCGGCGCCTCCGGGCGCCCGAACCGACGGAGCGAAACACCATGAGTGCTGTCCTGAAACCCGCCGCCTTCACCGACTACAAGGTCGCCGACATGGGCCTCGCGGCCTGGGGCCGGAAGGAGATCCGCATCGCCGAGACCGAGATGCCCGGTCTGATGGCGATCCGCGACGAATTCGCCGCGGCGCAGCCGCTCAAGGGCGCGCGCATCACCGGCTCGCTGCACATGACGATCCAGACCGCCGTGCTGATCGAGACGCTCGCCGCGCTCGGCGCGCAGGTGCGCTGGGCCTCGTGCAACATCTTCTCGACCCAGGATCACGCCGCCGCCGCGATCGCCGAAGCCGGCATCCCGGTCTTCGCGGTCAAGGGCGAGTCGCTCGACGAGTACTGGGACTACACGCACCGCATCTTCGACTGGGCCGATGGCCAGCCGACCAACATGATCCTGGACGACGGCGGCGATGCGACGATGCTGCTGCACCTCGGCACCAAGGCCGCCCGCGACATCTCGGTGCTCGACAAGCCGGGCAGCGAGGAAGAGATCTGCCTGTTCAACTCGATCCGCCGCCAGCTGGCCAAGGAAGCGGGCTTCTACGAGCGAAACCTCAAGGCCGTCGTCGGCGTGACCGAAGAGACGACCACCGGCGTGCACCGCCTGTACCAGATGGCCGCCCGCGGCGAGCTCGCGTTCCGCGCGATCAACGTCAACGACTCGGTCACCAAGAGCAAGTTCGACAACCTCTACGGCTGCCGTGAGTCGCTGGTCGACGGCATCAAGCGTGCCACCGACGTGATGATCGCCGGCAAGGTCGCCGTCGTCGCCGGCTTCGGCGACGTGGGCAAGGGCAGCGCCCAGGCGCTGCGCGCGCTGTCGGCCCAGGTGTGGGTCACCGAGTGCGACCCGATCTGCGCGCTGCAGGCCACGATGGAAGGCTTCCGCGTGGTGACCATGGAGTACGCCGCCGACAAGGCCGACATCTTCGTGACCGCCACCGGCAACCGTGACGTCATCACCTACGCGCACATGGCGGCGATGAAGGACCAGGCGATCGTCTGCAACATCGGCCACTTCGACAACGAGATCGACGTCGCGGGCCTGAAGGCGCAGTGCACCTGGGAGAACATCAAGCCCCAGGTCGACCACGTCATCTTCAAGGACGGCAAGCGGATCATCCTGCTGGCCGAAGGCCGCCTGGTGAACCTCGGCTGCGGCACCGGCCACCCGTCGTTCGTGATGAGCTCCTCGTTCGCCAACCAGACGATCGCGCAGATCGAGCTGTGGACGCACAAGGACGCCTACGACAAGGGCAAGGTCTACGTGCTGCCGAAGCACCTCGACGAGAAGGTCGCGCGCCTGCACCTGAAAAAGCTCGGCGCGATGCTGACCGAGCTGTCGGACGAGCAGGCGGGCTACATCGGTGTCCCGACCGATGGCCCGTACAAGCCCGACACCTACCGCTACTGAGTCCGGCCGTCCCTTGGGGCGCGCCGACGTCGAGCTCGTCGCGCGCGGTCTGGCCGCGACGCGCAGCGCCGCGCAGCGGCTGATCGCCGACGGCGCGGTGTCCCGGGCCAGCGGCACGCGGATCGATCGGGCGTCGCAGCAGGTGGGGCCGCTCGACGAACTGCGGGTCGCCGAGTCGGACGAGACCCGCTTCGTGTCGCGCGCGGGGGCCAAGCTGGCCCACGCGCTCGCCGAGGCGGGTGTCGACCCGACGGGCCGTACCGTGCTCGACCTCGGCATGTCCACCGGCGGCTTCGCCGACTGCCTGCTGCAGTCGGGCGCGGCGCGGGTGGTGGGCATCGAGGTCGGTCACGGGCAGCTGCACCCGCGGCTGCGCGACGACCCGAGGGTGCACTGCGTCGAGCGACTGAACGTGCGCGACGCGACGCCCGAGCGCCTGGCGGCCAGCGTGCCCGACGCGCCCCCCGACGGCTTCGACATGGCGGTCGCCGACCTGTCGTTCATCTCGCTCGCGAAGGTGCTGCCCGCGGCCGACGCGCTGCTCGCGCCGGGCGCGACGGTGCTGCTGCTGGTCAAGCCGCAGTTCGAGCTCGGCCCTTCGGCGCTCGACGGTCGCGGCATCGTGACCGATGCGGCAGGCCCTGCACGCGCCTCGACGCACGTGGCAGACGCCTGCCGGGCGCTCGGCTGGGCCGTGCACCGTGCCTTCGACAGCGCGCTGCCCGGCGGTGACGGCAACCGCGAGTCCTTCCTCCATGCGAGCGTGCCCGCCGCGCGCCCGCCCCGAACCCGGATCCCACGATGACCCCGTCCCGCATCCCGGTCAGCTTCGAATTCTTCCCGCCGAACACGCCCGAGGGCCTGGCCAAGCTGCGCGAGACGCGCCGCCAGCTCGCAGCGCTCGAGCCCGAGTTCTTCAGCGTCACCTTCGGCGCCGGCGGCTCGACCCGCGACAAGTCGCTCGGCGTGGTCGACGAGATCGCCACCGAAGGCCATTCGGTCGCGCCGCACCTGTCCTGCGTGGGCGCGACCCGCGAGGGCATCGCCGAGCTGCTCGAGCACTGGCGCTCGCACGGCGTGCGCCGCCTGGTCGCGCTGCGCGGCGACCTGCCCTCGGGCATGGTCGACGCCGGCGAGTTCCGGTACGCCTCCGACCTGGTGGCGTTCGTGCGCGAGCGGACCGGCGACTGGTTCCGCATCGAGGTCGCCGCGTACCCGGAGGTGCATCCTCAGGCGGCCTCGCCGGCAGCGGACCTCGCGGCCTTCGTGCACAAGGTGCGCGCGGGCGCCGATGCGGCGATCACGCAGTACTTCTTCAACGCCGACGCCTACTTCCATTTCGTCGACGCGGCGCGCGCCCAGGGCGTGACCGTGCCGATCGTGCCCGGCATCATGCCGATCACCAACCACACGCAGCTCGCCCGCTTCTCGGACGCCTGCGGTGCCGAGATCCCGCGCTGGATCCGGCTGCGCCTGGCGGGCTTCGCCGACGACGTCGAGTCGCTGCGCGCCTTCGGCCATGACGTGGTCACCGCGCTGTGTGGGCGCCTGCTGGACGGCGGCGCCCCAGGCATCCACTTCTACACGCTCAACCAGCCGGGTCCGAGCCGGGCGATCTGGCAGGCGCTGCCGCGCTGACCGCAGACTGACCGCGGGCCGACGGCGGGGCCGCCGTCCGCAGTCGGAGCCCGTCCGCCCGTCGGACGGCAGTGCGGTCCACGCACCGCCCGCCCGTTAATCGATTGGAACGGGCCATGGTGGCTGGCTACCATGGTCGAGCGAGGCGGTACGGCCCACCGCCCGCCTCATTTCGACTGACGGACACGGACCGGTGCAGAACAGCAGGCTCGACCAGGTGATGGAACCCGACAACGCGGTGTCGCTGATTACGGCGAGCCGACGCTATCAGGTCGCGTCCGAGTCTCTGCAGTTCGGCATGTTCATTGCCGAGCTCGACCGCCCCTGGGTCGACACGCCCTTCCTGCTGCAGGGCTTCCTCGCAGACAGCCAGGTCGAGATCGACACGCTGCGCAAGTGCTGCAGCTACGTGTACGTCGACCTGGAGATGTCGAGCCCAGAGGTGGCCGGTGCGATCCGCCGTGCGGAGATGCGCGGCGACGAGGCATCGGCCGAGCCGCAGGACCGGGCTGTCGCGACGGCGCGCCCCGCTGTCGCCGGACCGCCCAAGACGCCTGCGGACAATGCGCCCGTCGAGCGTCGCGGCGCGCTTTCAGGCGCCGGTCGCGTCTACAAGACCCGCGCCGACGTGCGCATCAGCTCGGACACGCGGCAGCGCTTCCGGGAGTTCGTCCGGCAGAGTGCGGGCTCGGGGCGTGACGAAGCGGCGGGCGTGCTCGCCCGGATCATCGGCTGGTTCCGCGGGCTGCGCGGCGGCGAGGCCGGACAGGCCAAGGCCGGGGAGCGCGACCGGGCGAGCCGCGACGCCATCCGCGGCTGGCTGCCCAACGATATCCAGCTCGAGACCTATGACGAGCGGCGCAGCCTCGAGGAGGAACTGCCGCGGGCGCGCTCGACCTTCGGCCGCAGCGAGGACGTGCTCAAGGCGCTGGTCACCGACGTCAAGGCCGGCCGCGTCCCGCAGGTCGCCGAGGTGGCCCATGCCGTCGACGACATGGTCGCCAGCATGATCGACAACCCCGACGCGCTGCTGTGGGTGGGCAGGCTGCGCGAGGAGGACGTCAACACCTACAACCACGGCGTGAAGGTCGCGCTCTACCTGATCGCGCTCGGCCGCCAGCTCGGCTTCCCGAAGCGCGAGCTCGGCCTGCTCGGCATGATCGGCATGCTCGCGGACGTCGGCAAGATCCGGCTGCCGCGCGCGCTGCTCGACAAGCCCGGCATGCTGACCTCGACCGAGTTCGGGCTCATCAAGGAGCACGTGCGCCTGGGCATGGACGCGCTGCGCGAGGCTGGCGCGTTGCCGCCCGAGGTGGAGTTCGGCATCGTCGAGCACCACGAGCGGCTCGACGGCAGCGGCTATCCGAAGGGACTCAAGGGCAACGACATCAGCATCTACGGGCGGATGGCGGCGATCGCCGACAGCTTCGCCGCGCTGATCACGCCGCGCGCCTACGCGAACCCGTCGGCCCCGCAGGACGCGCTGATGAACCTCTACGAATGGGCCGGCAGCTCGTTCCACGAGCCGCTGGTCGAGCAGTTCGTGCAGGCGGTGGGGGTCTTCCCCGTCGGCAGCCTGGTCGAGCTCTCGAGCGGCGAGGTCGCGATCGTCGTCGCGCACAACCGCGTGCGCCGCCTCGAGCCCCGCGTGCTGGTGCTGACCTGGCCCGACAAGGCGCCGCTGTCCGAGCCGCTCGAGCGCGACCTGCTGTCCGCCTCGGGCTCCGGCTCGGGCCGGCTGCGGATCGTGCGCGGCCTGCCGTCGGGGGCCTACGGGCTCAAGCTGCGCGACTACTATCTCTCCGGGATTGCCCGCGCCAATGGCCTCGCCGGCTGAAGAGGCCGGCGTCCCGGGCATGGCCCGCCACCCCCGTCGGCTGCGGGTCGAGTCGCTCGAGCGCCACGTGCTCGAGCGGATGAGGGCCGCCGACGGCAGCCGCCCCGCGCTGCTGTCGATCGGCCTGTCGCGCGGTGACCGGATGCGCGCGCTGGCGCGCCGCCCGGACACCATGGCGCTGCTCGCCGAGCTGCTCGACCGCGTCGAGGAGACGCTTCGCCCGGACGACCGCTACGCGGTGGTGTCGGTCGACGAGATCTGGGTGGTCATCGAGGATGCGCCCGGCGAGTCGATCGTGCGGCTGGCGGCGAGTGCGCTGCGCGGCGCGATCGAGGGCTTCTATCCGGGCCGACAGGACGACGGCACCCCATGGAGCGTACCGGTGCGCGTATCGATCGGCGGCGCCTGGATCGACCAGCCGCTGCGCTCGCATTCGGACCTGATGCAGGCCGCGGGACACGCGTTCGCCGAGGCGCGCGGGGCCGAGGACCGCATCGTCGTCCTGCCGGCCAGCCAGGACCAGCACCACTCGCGGGCACGCCTCGAGGGGCGCGTGCGCGCGGCGATCGCCGCCAACGAGCTCGAGCTCTGGTATCAGCCTCAGGTGCACATGCCCGCGCGCAGCTGCGCAGCCGTCGAGGGCCTGATCCGCTGGCCGAACCAGGACCCCCGCGCACCGAGCGTCAACCCGGCGATGCTGGTGTCGGTGTGCGAGGAGAGCGGCCTGATCGGTGAGCTCACCCGCTTCAACCTGAACACCGCGCTGCGCAACCTGATGACCTGGGAGGCCCAGGGCATCTCGTTGCAGGTGAGCCTGAACCTGTCGGCGCTGACCCTCGAGGACGCGACCTTCCCGACGATCGTCGCACACGCCTGCGAGACCTGGGGCATCTCGCCGTCGAAGCTGCTGTTCGAGCTCACCGAAGGCTCGATCGCCCGCAACGAGAAGACCTCGATCGCGTTCATGCAACGCCTGCGCGACCTGGGCTGCGAGCTGGCGATCGACGACTTCGGCACCGGCTACTCGTCGTTCGCCTACCTGCGCAGCTTCCCGGTCAACGAGCTGAAGATCGACCGGGCGTTCATCCGCGAGATGGCCGTGCAGGAAACCGACCGGCGCATCGTGAAGGCGCTGATCGATGTCGCGCATGCGTTCGGGATGCGTGCGCTGGCCGAGGGCGTCGAGGACGCACCGACGGTGAGCGCGCTCGCAGACCTGGGGATCGACGCGATCCAGGGCTGGTACTTCGCCAAGGCCCTGCCGGCCGCGGAGCTGCCGGCCTGGCTGGAACGCTTCAACGGACAGTCCCAGCGCGCCTCGGAAACGCTCGGGACGGCGTGACCACCGCGTCGAGCGCACGGTCGGTCGGCAGCGGCTCGAAGCCCTCGAGCAGCGCTTCGTCCCAGGCCACGCCGATGGCGCGCGGCGCAGGCAAGCCGTCGGCATCGAGCGCGGCCAGGCTGCGGTCGTAGAAGCCGCCGCCGTAGCCCAGCCGCTGGCCATCGGCGGAAAACCCCACGCAGGGCACGATCAGCAGCGTCGGCCGCAACGCGCGGTCGGCAGCCGGTCTCGGGATGCCCCAGACCCCGGGCACCGTCGGATCCCCGGGACGCCACTCGACGAAGCGCAGCGGCGTGCGCGGGGCGTCGACCACGGGCAGCGCCAGCCGCGCACCGGCCTCGGCCCAGCGCTGCGGCAGGGGCTCGAGCGAGGGCTCGCCGCGAATCGGCCAATAGAGCGCGATCGCCTCCCCGGAGACGTCGCCAAGCAACGCATCGAGCCGCGCGACGAGGGCCTCGTTCGCCACGCGTCGCCCTTGGGCGAGCGGCTGTCGGCGGGCCTCGAGAAGCGCCGTGCGGAGCGCCGTTCTCGCGGGATCGGCCGAGGGGGTGCGTGCTATCCTCGATTCGTCGTTTCGGTCCGTCATGGCCTTCGGTCGGGCCTCCCCCCCTCGCAGTGCACAGCATGAAGTCGCCAGCAGGTTTCCGGCACGTCGGGCGGCTCCTGCCCGCGTTGATTGTAGGCGCGATCACCCTCGCCCCCGTGCTGCGGGCCGAGGCGTCGCAGCCCTCGAACGCGAGCTCGAGACCCGCAGCCAAGCCGGCCCCGAAGACCGCCGCACAGCCCGCGCCGCCGCCGCGTGCCACCGAGCCGTCCGGTGCCGACGACGCGTTCATGCAGGCCCGCGCCGCCGCGGCGCGTGGCGACACCGCACGCATCGAGCAGCTCGCGCCGCAGCTCGGCGCCGGGTATCCGCTCGCCGGCTACGTCGAGTACTGGCGGCTGCGCGGGCAGCTCGCCGAGGTACGCGGCGACACTCCGGGCCCGATCGATGCCGACGCACGTGCCTTCGTCGCCCGCCATGCGGGCTCGCTGGTCGGCGATCTCGCGCGCCGCGACTGGCTGATGTCGCTCGGCAGGCGTCAGGTATGGGGCACCTTCGACGAGGTGCTGCCCGGGCTCGTGGCCCGCGAGGACCTCGCCGTGCGCTGCTACGCGCTGCAGTCGCGCGCCGCCGGCAACGAGGCGGTGCTCGCCGAGGCCCGCGAGCTGCTGATGCAGGCCCGCGAGCTGCCCGATGCATGCAACAACGGCCTGCTCGGCGCGCTGATCGCCTCCGGGCAGGCGGGTGCCCAGGACCTGTGGTGGCGGCTCGAGGCCGCGCTCGAATCGGGGTCCGCGCCGGCCGTGCGCCGTGCGGCCACCGCGGCCGTGCCGCGCCTCGAGGCCAAGCAGCTCGATGCGCTGCTCGCCCGGCCGGCCGGCGCGCTCGAGGGCACGCCCTCGCGCGAGGTCGCGGTCATCGCGATGGCCATGCTGTCGCGCACCGATCCGGCCGAGGCCGCCGCGCGCATGGCCGAGGTCGGCCCGACGCTGCGGGCCGCAGACCGCAGCTTCGTCTGGTCGCAGATCGCCGCCGGCGGCATGCGCCGGCTGCTGCCCGAATCGAACGAATGGGCCCGCCAGGCCCGCGGCGCGCGTGCGACCGACGAGACCCT
>JBIIPQ010000350.1:0-4808 GCA_044342535.1 Burkholderiaceae bacterium | reverse complement strand
GCGTGCCCTGCGGGTCGAGGTAGGTGTGGAAGCGGGCGATCGGCTCGCCGCTCGCCGGGTCGAACTCGACGGCGGCGAGCTCGATCACGCGGGCGCCCGAGAAGCCGGTGGTCTCGGTGTCGAAGGCGACGTGGCGCAGGGTGCGGGCGGAGGGGGGAGCGCTGCCAGGCATGCGCGATTAGAGCATGCGACCGGGGGCGCGGCGGCGCGGCCACGGTCCGCCTGCGGCCGGGGAGCATCCGCCCGGCGTCCGCCCACGGTCCGGATTCCCCGTGCGCCCGCTTTGCATCCTCGCGTGCATTCCGTAGGCTGCGCCGACCGGCCCCCCGCCGGGCGACGGAGACACACCCCATGACGAGCAGCACGCTGACCCGGGCCGAGGCCATCCGGGCGGTCACGGCGCCGGGCGAGCCGTACGAGCTCATCGACGGCGTGGCCGGCGGACGCCGCACGCGGCTGTTCCGCAATGCGCCGCGCTCGCTGCGCGCGCTGTTCGAGGCGACCGCGACCGAGCGGCCCTTCCTCGTCCACGGCGAGGAGCGCCTCACCTATGCCCAGGCCTGGGCGGCGGCTTCGCGGATCGGTCACGTGCTGGTGCACGAGTGCGGCGTGCGGCCCGGCGACCGGGTCGCGATCTCGATGCGCAACCATCCCGAGTGGATGCTCGCCTTCAACGCGATTGTCTCGGTCGGCGCGATCGCGGTCGCGATGAACGCGCATTGGCAGGCCGAGGAGATGGCCTTCGGTCTGCGGGACTGCGAGGCGCGGGTGCTGCTCGCCGACACCGAGCGCCTCGAGCGGCTCGCGCGCTGCGGCCCGCTGCCGGGCCTGACGGTGCTCGCGGTCCGTGCCGCGGCGCTCGCACCGGGCGTTCGCGCGCTGTCGGCGCTGACCGAGGCGGCGGGCGAGGTGCCGATGCCCGCGGCCGACATCGACCCCGACGACGCGGCCACGATCCTCTACACCTCGGGCTCCACCGGGCATCCGAAGGGCGTGGTCTCGACCCACCGCAACATCCTGTCGGCGCTGCTGTCCTGGGAGCTCGACCGGCTGGTCGGCGAGCAGGTCGCTGGCACTGCGGCCGGCATCGAGGCCGGCGGCGATCCGTCGGTGCAGGGCACGCTGCTCGCGGTGCCGCTCTTCCATGTGACCGGCCTGGCCGCGTCCTACCTCGCCTCGTTCCGGCTGCAGCGCCGGCTGGTCGCGATGCACCGCTGGGATCCGGAGGTGGCGGCCGCGCTGATCGAGCGCGAGCGCCTCACCTCGCTGGTGGGTCCTGCTGCGGTCACCGGCGACCTGCTGCGCGTTGCCGCCGAGGGGCGGCACGACCTGGGCACGCTGCTGTCGCTCGGCGGGGGCGGCGCGCCGCGTGCGCCCGAGCAGGTGCGCCGCATCGACGCGACGCTCGCCAACGCGATGCCGATCACCGGCTGGGGCATGACCGAGACCTTTGCGATCGGCGCGGGCATCGGCGGCGAGGACTACCTCACGCGCCCCGAGAGCTCCGGGCGCAGCGCGCTGGTGCTCGAGCTGCGGGTGGTCGACGAGCAGGGCGCGCCGCTCCCCGCCGGCGGGCGGGGCGAGCTGCAGGTCCGTGGCGCCTCGCTGTTCCGCGGCTACTGGCGGCGCCCCGAGGTCGATGCCGAGGTGTTCGCCGACGGCGGCTGGTTCCGCACCGGCGACATGGCCTACCTCGACGACGAGGGCTTCGTGTTCATCGTCGATCGCATCAAGGACCTGATCATCCGTGGCGGCGAGAACATCGGCTGCGGCCAGGTCGAGGCGGCGCTGCTGCAGCATCCGGCGGTGCACGAGGCCGCGGTCTACGCCGTGCCGGACGAGCGGCTGGGCGAGGAGGTCGGCGCGACGGTCTACTGCGACGACACCCTCGAGGTCGATGCGCTGCGAGCGTTCCTGGCCGAGCGGCTCGCGGGCTTCGAGGTGCCGCGCTACATCGTGCGCTCGGCCGAGCCGCTGCCGCGCACACCGTCCGGCAAGATCCTCAAGCGGCGCATCCGCGACGCCGCGCTCGGACGCGGCGCCGGCTGACGGCCGCAGGGCGCGGCCCGCCCCCGCCCCCGGCCGCGCCGCGGGATGGACTACGGGTACCGCGGGCCGTGCCGCGCCGGCGCGATACGATGCCGACGATGGACCCGACCCCCGCCCTGCGCTTCGACAACACCTACGCCCGCGAGCTCGAGGGCTTCTCCGTGCCCTGGAAGCCGGCGGTCGTCCCGGCGCCGAAGCTGCTGTTCCTGAACCGCCCGCTCGCGCTCGAGCTCGGCCTCGATCCGGCGGCGCTCGACGGCGCGGCCGGTGCCGCGCTGTTCGCCGGCAACGCCGTGCCCGAAGGCGCCGAGCCGGTCGCACAGGTCTATGCCGGACACCAGTTCGGCGGCTTCTCGCCGCAGCTCGGCGACGGTCGCGCGCTGCTGCTCGGCGAGGTGATCGATGCCGCCGGGCGCCGACGCGACATCGCCTTCAAGGGCTCGGGCCGCACGCCGTTCTCGCGCGGCGGCGACGGCCGCGCGGCGGTCGGCCCGATGCTGCGCGAGGTGCTGATCGGCGAGGCGATGCACGCACTCGGTATCCCCACCACCCGCGCGCTCGCGGTCGCGGCCACCGGCGAGCCGGTCCTGCGCGAGGCGGGCCTGCTGCCCGGCGCGGTGCTGACGCGCGTGGCCGCGAGCCACATCCGCGTCGGCACCTTCCAGTTCTTCGCCGCACGCGGCGACGAGGCCCGGGTGCGCGCGCTCGCCGACTACACCCTCGCGCGCCACGACCCGGAGCTCGTCGGCACGCCGGACCGCTACGCGGGCCTGCTGCGCGCGGTCGCCCGGCGCCAGGCGCGGCTGATCGCGCAGTGGATGAACGTGGGCTTCATCCACGGCGTGATGAACACCGACAACATGACGCTCTCGGGCGAGACGATCGACTACGGGCCGTGCGCGTTCGTCGAGGCCTACGATCCGGCCGCGGTGTTCAGCTCGATCGACAGCGGCGGGCGCTACGCGCTGTCGAACCAGCCATTGATCGCACGCTGGAACCTCGCGCGCCTGGCCGAGACGCTGCTGCCGCTGCTGGGCGACGACGCCGAAGCCGCCGTCGCGCAGGCCACCGAGGTGATCGACGCATTCCCCGACTGGTACGCGGCCGAGCTGCTCGCGGGCCGGCGCGCGAAGCTCGGGCTGATGCGGCCCGACCCGACCGACGAGGCGCTCGCGGCCGACTTCCTCGCGCTGCTGCATGCCGGGCGCGTCGACTTCACCGCCGCGTGGCGGCGCCTGGGCGAGGCCGCGGCGGGCGACGACGCGCCGCTGCGCACGCTGTTCCCGGAGCCGCAGGCACCCGTGGCGTGGCTCGCCCGCTGGCGGGCGCGGTGCGCCGAGGAGGATGGGGCGGCGTCGACGGGTGCCGCAGCCGCAGGCGCCGCGACGGCCGGCCCGCAGGGCGCCGCGCGCGCGGCGCGCATGAACGCGGTCAACCCGCGCGTGATCCCGCGCAACCACCGCGTCGAGGAGGCGCTCGAGGCGGCGTCCGATTCCGGGCGGCTCGAGCCCTTCGAGCGGCTGCTCGACGCGATCCGTCGGCCCTATGACGACGCGCCGGAACTCGCACCCTTTGCCGAGCCCGCGCCGGCCGCGGTGACCGCCGGCTACAGGACCTACTGCGGGACCTGAGCGCGCATCACCGAGATCAGGTCGGCCTTGCCCTCGAAGCCGATGCCCGGCAGCGGGGGCAGCACGACATGGCCGTCCTGCACCCGCACGCCGTCCGGGAAGCCACCGTAGGGCTGGAACAGGTCCGGATAGCTCTCGTTGCCGCCGAGGCCCAGGCCGGCCGCGATCGCGAGCGACATCTGGTGGCCGCCGTGCGGGACGCAGCGCTGCGGTGACCAGCCGTGCTCGCGCAGCATGTCGAGCGTGCGCAGGTACTCCACCAGGCCGTAGCTGAGCGCGCAGTCGAACTGCAGCCAGTCGCGGTCCGGCCGCATGCCGCCGTAGCGGATCAGGTTGCGGGCGTCCTGCATCGAGAACAGGTTCTCGCCGGTGGCGAGGGGGCCCGCGTAGACCTCGCCGAGCTTGGCCTGCAGGTCGTAGTCCAGCGGGTCGCCGGCCTCCTCGTACCAGAACAGCGGGTAGGCCGACAGCGCGCGCCCATAGGCGACGGCGGTGTCGAGGTCGAAGCGCCCGTTGGCGTCGACCGCGAGCTGTCGGCCCGGGCCGAGCAGCTTCAGGACCGCCTCGATGCGCGCGCAGTCCTCGGCGAGCGGGGCGCCGCCGATCTTCATCTTCACCACCGAGTAGCCGCGCTCGAGGTAGCGCGTCATCTCCTCGCGCAGGCCGTCCAGCCCCTTGCCCGGATGGTAGTAGCCGCCCGCCGCATAGACGAAGACGCGCGGATCGGCCTTGCCCGAGCCGTAGCGCTCGGCCAGCAGCTCGTGCAGCGGGCGTTCGGCGATCTTCGCGACCGCGTCCCAGACCGCCATGTCGATCGTGCCGACCGCGACCGAGCGCTCGCCATGGCCGCCTGGCTTCTCGTTGGTCATCATTCGCGCCCAGATCCGGTGGGGATCGAGGTTCGTGCCGGTGTCGTCGAGCAGGCTCGCCGGATCGGCCTCGAGCAGCCGCGGCACGAAGCGCTCACGGATCAGGTGGCCCTGCCCGTAGCGGCCGTTCGAGTTGAAGCCGTAGCCGACCACCGGACGTCCGTCGCGGACCACGTCGGTGACGACGGCCACGACGCTCAGCGTCATCTTCGAGAAGTCGATGTACGCGTTGCGGATGTCGGACTGGATGGGGCGGGTC
>JBIIPQ010000349.1:0-4816 GCA_044342535.1 Burkholderiaceae bacterium | reverse complement strand
GGGCCAGGAGATCGCCGCGCAGAACGGGTACAGGCCGCGCGATCCCGCGGTCGCCGCCCGCCATGCGAAGACCTTCCCGGCGGTGAAGCTGATCACGATCGACGAGGCCTTCGGCGGCTGGTCGAAGGCGCAGAAGACGCACTTCGCCGACGGCGGCGTCTTCGACCAGATCGGCCTGCGCCGCTGACGCCGGCACAGCGCCCTTGTTCCGGCGTCGAATGACCTAGGAAGCGGCGGCTATTTCGGCCGCCGCGACCGCCCGCCTAGACTCGGCCACCCGGCCTTGCCCCCGCGCCCGCCCGTTCCCGGCGCGCCGAATCCCGCATGAACTTCCAGCAGCTCAGGATCATCCGCGAGACCGCGCGCCGCAACTTCAACCTCACCGAGGTCGGCAGCGCGCTGTTCATGGCCCAGTCGGGCGTGAGCAAGCACATCAAGGACCTCGAGGACGAGCTCGGCGTCGACCTGTTCGTGCGCAAGGGCAAGCGCCTGCTCGGCATGACCGACCCCGGCAAGGAATTGCTGCCGATCGTCGAGCGGATGCTGCTCGACGCGGCCAACGTCCGCAAGCTCGCCGACCAGTTCGCGCAGCGCGACGCCGGCAGCCTGCTGGTGGCGACCACGCACACGCAGGCGCGCTATGCGCTGCCGCGGGTCGTCGCCGCGTTCACCGAGGCCTTCCCCAGGGTGCACCTCGCGCTGCATCAGGCGAGCCCCCGCGAGATCGTCGCGCAGCTGCTGGCGGGCGAGGTCGACATCGGCATCGCGACCGAGGCGCTGGAGAACGAGCCGCTGCTGGTCTCTTTCCCCTATCACGCCTGGCGCCACGCGGTCGTGGTGCGCGACGACCATCCGCTCGCACGGCTCGCCTCGCCCACGCTGGCCGACGTCGCCGAGTATCCGGTCGTCACCTACTCGTCGGGCTACACCGGGCGAGCCCGCATCGATGCGACCTTCGCCGCGGCCGGACTGTCGCCGGACATCGTGATGTCGGCGCTCGACGCCGACGTCATCAAGACCTACGTCGAGCTCGGCCTCGGCGTGGGCGTCGTCGCCGAGATCTCGTATGTCGAGGGCCGCGAGGGCCGGCTGGTCCGGCTCGACACGGGTGCGCAGCTGCCGCTCAACACCACCCGGATCGCGGTGCGCAGCGGGCACTACCTGCGGGGCTTCGGCTATCGCTTCATCGAGCAGTGCGCCGCGCGACTCGACGAGGCGACGGTGCGTCGCGCACTGAACCCCGAGCGCGAGGCGCAGGGCTGAGCCCGTCGCCCCGGGTACGCCCGATGCCCTGAGCAGCGCGTCTGCTGAGTTCAGCAGAAGTTCTCGGTTCGCCCGCCGCACTCGACGCCGCACACTGCGCGGCTGCCGTCCGACACCCGCACGATGTCCTCCGCCGCCCTGCCGCTCGATCACCCCGCCCCGCGCCGCCGCGCCCGCCCCCGCCGCTTCGGCGTACTGCCCGGCTTCGGCCTGTCGATGGGCTACACGCTGATGTACCTCGGACTCGTCGTGCTGATCCCGCTGTCCTCGCTGCTGTTCAAGACCCTCGGCCTCACCTGGGAGCAGTTCTGGGCGGCGGTCAGCGCGCCGCGCGTGGTCGCGTCGTATCGGTTGACCTTCGGCGCATCGCTGCTCGCCGCGACGATCAACGGCGTGTTCGGTCTGATCGTGGCCTGGGTGCTGGTGCGCTATCCGTTCCCGGGCAAGCGCATCGTCGATGCGCTGGTCGACCTGCCGTTCGCGCTGCCCACGGCCGTCGCCGGCATCGCGCTGTCGGCGCTGTACGCACCCAATGGCTGGATCGGCTCGATCTTCGCGCCCTGGGGCATCAAGATCGCGTTCACGCCGATCGGCGTGGTGATCGCGCTGGTGTTCATCGGTCTGCCGTTCGTCGTGCGCACGGTGCAACCGGTGCTCGAGGAGGCCGAGCGCGAGCTCGAGGAGGCGGCCGCCGCGCGCGGCGCGAGCCGGCTGCAGACCTTCCTGCGGGTGATCCTGCCGACGGTGCTGCCGGCGCTGCTCACCGGCATGGCGCTCGCGCTGGCGCGGGCGATCGGCGAGTACGGCTCGGTGATCTTCATCGCCGGCAACCTGCCGATGGTGTCCGAGATCACGCCGCTCCTGATCATCACCAAGCTCGAGCAGTTCGACTATGCGGGCGCGACCGCGATCGCGCTGGTGATGCTGTCGATCTCGTTCGTGATGCTCGCGGTGATCAACGGCCTGCAGTGGTGGCAGGCCCGGCATCTCGGCGCCGACGGCGCGCGCCCGGGAGGCCCGCGATGAACCGCCGCGACGCCACCCTGTCCGAGCCCCGCTGGGTCCGCTGGAGTCTCACGGCGATCGCACTCGGCTTCCTCGCCCTGTTCCTCGCGATGCCGCTGGTGACGGTGTTCTTCGAGGCGTTCAGGAAGGGCGCGGGCGTGTACCTCGCCTCGCTGACGGATCCGGACGCGCTCGCCGCGATCCGGCTCACGCTGCTGGTCGCATTCATCGCGGTGCCGCTGAACCTGGTGTTCGGCATCGCCGCCGCCTGGGCGATCGCCAAGTTCTCGTTCCGCGGCAAGCAGTTCCTGATCACGATGATCGACCTGCCGTTCTCGGTCTCGCCGGTGGTCGCCGGGCTGATCTACGTGCTGATCTTCGGTGCCCAGGGCTGGTTCGGCCCGTGGCTGCAGGCGAACGACTGGAAGATCGTGTTCGCCGTGCCGGGCATCGTGCTGGCGACCGTGTTCGTCACCTTCCCGTTCGTCGCGCGCGAGCTGATTCCGCTGATGCAGGCCCAGGGGTCGGACGAGGAGCAGGCCGCGCTCACGCTGGGCGCCAGCGGCTGGCAGATGTTCCTGAGGGTCACGCTGCCCAACATCCGCTGGGCGCTGCTGTACGGCGTGATCCTGTGCAATGCGCGCGCGATGGGCGAGTTCGGCGCGGTGTCGGTGGTGTCGGGTCACATCCGCGGCCTGACCAACACACTCCCGCTGCATGTCGAGATCCTCTACAACGAGTACCAGTTCGCCGCCTCGTTCGCGGTCGCCTCGCTGCTCACGCTGCTGGCGGTCGCCACGCTCGTGGTCAAGCGCATCGTCGAATGGCGGGGCGCGTGCACACTCGCCGACCGCGAGCTGCCGCCCGAGGCATCACCCGCCGCGCTGCGTCCGCGCGCGGCCTGATCACCCGGAGTCCCTCGCATGACCATCGAAGTCCGCAACGTCCGCAAGCATTTCGGCAGCTTCAAGGCGCTCGACGAGGTGTCGCTGCGCATCGAGTCGGGCGAGCTGGTGGCGCTGCTCGGGCCATCGGGCTGCGGCAAGACCACGCTGCTGCGGGTGATCGCCGGCCTCGAGTCGGCCGATGCCGGGCAGGTCCTGTTCTCCGGCGAGGACGCGACCGACGTCGACGTGCGCTCGCGCCAGGTCGGCTTCGTGTTCCAGCACTACGCGCTGTTCCGTCACATGACGGTGTTCGAGAACATCGCATTCGGACTGCGGGTCAGGCCCCGCGGTCAGCGGCCGTCCGAGGACGCGATCCGCAGCAAGGTGCGCGAGCTGCTCGAGCTCGTGCAGCTCGACGGGCTGGCCGAACGCTATCCGCCCCAGCTCTCGGGCGGCCAGCGCCAGCGGATCGCCCTGGCGCGGGCACTGGCGGTCGAGCCGCGCGTGCTGCTGCTCGACGAGCCCTTCGGCGCGCTCGACGCGAAGGTACGCAAGGAGCTGCGGCGCTGGCTGCGCCGCCTGCACGACGACCTGCACGTGGCGAGCGTCTTCGTCACGCACGACCAGGAGGAGGCGCTCGAGGTGGCGGACCGCGTGGTGCTGATGAATGCCGGCCGCATCGAGCAGGTCGGCACGCCCGACGACGTGTGGGCGAACCCGGCGAACCCGTTCGTCTACGGCTTCCTCGGCGACGTGAACCTCTTCCACGGACGGGTCGACGGCGGCCGGGTCAGCGTCGAGGGAGTCGAGCTGGCTTCGCCCGAGCACGGCGCGGCGCGCGATGCCGCGGCACTCGCCTACGTGCGGCCGCACGAACTCGAGGTCGAGCGGTGGTCGCCGGGCGACACCGGAATCGTCGTCCGCCTGGCACGGGCGACGCTCACCGGCGCGATCGCCAGGCTGGAGCTCGATCGCGAGGACTGCGGCTCGGTGATCGAGGCGCACCTGTCGGCCGAGCGCTTCCGCGCGCTGGCGCTGCACGATGGCGAGGCGCTGGTGGTGCGGCCGCGCCAGGCCCGGGTGTTCCTCGCGGACGCGATCGGTCCGGTGGCCCGGGCGGCCTGATTCGGCGCGCCTCGATCGGCCTGATCCGGACGGGGGCGACCCCGGGGCGGGGGACCGTGCCTGCCCGCCTTCAGCGGACCACGCCCGCACCCACCGTCCGGTGCGTGATCTCGTCGACCAGGATGAACGCGCCGGTGACGCGCTGCGCCGCGTACGGCTCGAAGGGCAGCGGCTGCTGCACCGACACCTGCACGCGCCCGATGTCGTTCATCGCGAGCGGCCTGTCCGCAGGCACGCGCGCGAGCGACTCGACATCGATCCGCTCGCTCGGCGCTGCCATCGTCGCGCGGACCGTACGGGTGGCGTGCTTGAGCAGGTAGTGCCGGTCCGGGACCTGCGGCTCCGCGTCGAACCAGCAGAGTTCGGCATCCACGCTGCGCAGCCCCTCGGGGCGCTGCGACGCCGCGGCGAGCAGGTCGCCGCGCGAGACGTCGAGTTCGGCGTCGAGCACCAGCGTCACCGCCTGCTCGGCCTGCGCCACCGCCGCCTCGCGGTCGAGCCTCAGGATCCGAGCGACCCGCGCGCCGGTCCCGTTG
>JBIIPQ010000348.1:0-4833 GCA_044342535.1 Burkholderiaceae bacterium | reverse complement strand
TCCGGGTCGGCCCGATGCCGCAGGAGCAGCGCCGCCAGTTCGCCGTGATCACGCATCGTCGCCTGGGTGAGCGGCGACAGCCCGTGAAGGCCGCGCCGGTCCGGGTCGGCGCCCCGCGAGAGCAGCAGCCGCGCCACCGCGACATGGCCGCCCCGCACCGCGCCGGCGAGCGCAGTCTGTCCAGCCTCGTCGCGTGCGTCCGGGCCGATGCCCTCGGCGAGCATCGCGCGGACACGCTCGATGTCGCCTGCCGACGCGACGCGCACCATCGCCGCATCGGCGGCGAGCCGAGCGATCAGCGGCTGCGCGAGCGGATCGCGCCGCAGGGCCTCTTGCTGCACGGCGTCGATCCGGACCTGTTTTGCGCGCGGCGCGCGATCGACGCCGTCGATCACCGCACCCGGCCCGTCGAGCGACGGGCTCGACATCGCCGGCGACGGCAGGCCGATCGCGATGATGCAGGCCAGGGACAGCGCCGATAACGCGACGCCGGGGAACGGCCTCGACGCGGCATGGCGGTGACGACGGCTCGGTGTGTTCATCACGGCGCTCGCGCGGGTCGATGCGGGGACGGGCGACTGCCCGGGACCCGACAATCTAAGCCGGCGCGCCCTGCCCGCCCGACCCGACACGTCGGGGCACGGGTCCGTTCCGCCCCCTGCGCCCGGTCCCGACGGGGCCGAACGGAACAAGGCCGAGCCGAACCGGTCGGCCCCGGGTTCGGCACCGCTCACCGGCAGCGCCCTGCGGCGGGATGTCACAATCGCCCTCCCGAAGGGCGCGGTATGCCCCGCCGCCCGGGATGGAGGAGACTTTTCATGCGTTCCCTGCTGCACGCCGCGCTCGCCTGCGCTGCCCTCGCCGCGCCCGCCCCCGCCGCCGCGCAGACCTTCCCCACCAAGCAGCTCCGCATGGTCGTGACCTTCCCGACCGGCGGCGCGCCCGACATCCTCGCCCGCACGATCGCGGAGAAGCTCGATCCGGCCTGGGGCCAGACCATGATCGTCGACAACAAGCCCGGAGCCGGCGGCAACATCGGCGCCGAGTTCGTCGCACGCGCCCCGGCCGACGGCCACACCCTGGTGATGGGCACGGTCGGCACGCATTCGATCAACGGCTCGCTGTACGCGAAGATCCCGTACGACATGGTCCGCGACTTCGCGCCGGTCACGCTGATCGCCTCGACGCCCAACCTGCTGGTGGTCAACAACGACATCCCGGCGAAGAACCTGCAGGAGCTGATCGCGCTGGCGAAGGCCAAGCCGGGGACGCTGACCTACGGGTCGCCGGGCATCGGCACCTCGGTCCACGTGTCGGGCGAGCTGTTCAACAGCCTGGCCGGGGTCAAGACCACGCACGTGCCCTACAAGGGCCGGCAGATGGCGATCCCCGACCTGCTCGGCGGCAGCATCTCGATGATGTTCGACAACATGCCGTCGGCGATCCCGGTGGTGCGCGAGGGCAAGCTGCGCGCCATCGGCGTGACCAGCGCCAAACGCTCGGCATCGGCGCCCGAGATCCCGACGATCGCCGAGCAGGGGCTGCCCGGCTTCGAGGCGACCTCGTGGTTCGCGGTGTTCGCGCCGGCCGGCACGCCCAAGCCGGTGGTCGACCGGCTGCATGCCGAGATCGTCCGGATCTTCGGCCTGCCGGACGTCCAGACGAAGATGAAGACCCTGGGCCTGGACCCCATCCTCGGCGGTCCGGACGAGCTCGCGAAGACGCAGGCGGCCGAGATCGTCAAATGGGCCAAGGTCATCAAGGACTCGGGCGCGAAGGCGGAGTGATCCTCTAGGGATCGAGCGCCGGTAGAGAGCCGGCGCTCACTTCCATCGCCTCAGAGCACCTGCCAGAAGCTCAGCCGGACCGCCCCCGGCAGCCGCTCGCCGCGGCCGATGAACTGCCGCTCGCCGAGCCAGGCCCAGCGCGCATCGCCGGTCTCGAAGCGCGGCTGGCAGCGGAAGTAGACCGCCTCGGGCGGCACCGGGTCACCGCGCATGATCGCCGCCGCGTCCTCGGTGCTGGCATGGCGCAGCGCGGTGTTGTGCACGAAGATGCAGGCGCCGTCGTCGAGCTCGATCAGGTAGCGCGCATCCAGGTGGGCAGCGGTGATGCCGCCGGTGAGGACCTGGAAGTCGGCGCCGGCAGGCAGCACGCGGCCGCGCATGGCCGGGCCGCGGACCACGCCACCGGTGATCGGGATCACCCGCCGCAGGCCGAACGGGCCCTGGCCGGCCTCGAGCGCCGGCGACACGGTGACCACCAGGTCGCACAGGTGCGCGAGGCCCGGCGGCTCGAGGGTGACGGGGGTCGGGAGGGCGGCGTCGTCCGCCGGCGGCAGGGTCGCGGACGGCCCGGAGGCGTGGGGGGTGGGGGCGCTCATCGGCACCGATGGTACGCAGCGCGACCCAGGGATGTCACCCAGGGCCGTCAGCCGCCCTCCGCCCGCGCGACGCATCCGGGCCATCGGGCTCATGCCGAGCCCGGCACCCACCATGACCCTGAACGACCTCCTCGATGCCTACGGGCGACACGCCGCCGAGCGCGCCCCCGCGCTCGCCGCCGCGGTCGAGCGGGACGCGCAGGCGCTGCTCGCCTCGGGACGGCTCGAGCGTGCGGTCCGGGTCGGGGACCTGGCACCCGACGTCATGCTGCCGGATATCTCCGACGGCCGGCTCCGCCTGTCGGACCTGCTCCGCAAGGGACCGGTGGTCCTGGCCTTCTACCGGGGGCGCTGGTGCTCGTTCTGCACGCTGGAGCTGCGCGCCTGGCAGCGGGTGCTGCCCGAGCTGCGCGCGCTCGGCGCGCAGCTGCTCGCCGTCTCGCCCCAGGACGAGCACGAGACAGCGCTGATGCGCGAACGCGACCGGCTCGAGCTGCACATGGTCTCGGACGCGGGCAACGTGATCGCCCGGCAGTTCGGCATCGAGACCGAGATCGCGCCCGAGCTGCGCGAGGCCTATGCCCAGGCCGGCATGGTCCGGCCCGCCTGCGGCACGGCGACGGACTGGAGGCTGCCGCTGCCCGCGGTCTACCTGATCGGCACCGACGGGCGCGTCGCCGGGGCCTGGGTCGACGCCGACTGGCGGCGCAGGGCCGAGCCCGCCGAGGTGGTCGAGCGGCTGGCCGCGCTGCAGCACTGCTGAGCGGCGCCCACGGACGTTCGAGAACGGTCGCGCTGACCGCCGTGCCGGGCCCTCGGCACCGAGCGTGGCATGGGAGAATCCGGTGCCACGCACCGATCGCCGTCGCCGCCGACGGCCCCGCCCCCGATGTCCCTCGCCCACGGTCCGCAGACCCTCGCCATCCCCGGCCCCTCCATCGTCCCGGAGCGCGTGCTCCGCGCGATGCACCGGGCGTCGCCGAACATCTATACCGGCGCCCTGGTCGAGATGACCCGCTCGCTCGTGCCCGACCTCAAGCGGGTCGCGCGCACCGAGCAGCAGGTCGCGATGTACATCGGCAACGGCCACACCGCGTGGGAAGCTGCGCTAGCGAACACCCACTCACGCGGTGACCGAGTGCTGGTGCCGCTCGCCGGCGCGTTCGGTCGCGGCTGGGCCGAGATGGCCGAGGGCCTGGGGCTGCAGGTCGAGACGATCGACTTCGGGACCGCGTCGCCGATCGACGCGGCGCGCATCGGCGAGCGCCTGCGCGACGACCGCGCGCACGAGATCCGCTCCGTGCTGACGGTGCACGTCGACACCTCCACCTCGCTGCGTGCCGACCTCGCCGCGATCCGGCGCGAGATCGACGCGGCCGGCCATCCCGCGCTGCTGCAGGCCGACTGCATCGCCTCGCTCGGCTGCGACCGCATCGAGATGGACGCCTGGGGCGTCGACGTGCTGCTCGCCGGCTCGCAGAAGGGCCTGATGCTGCCGCCCGGCATGGCCTTCGTGTTCTTCGACGAGCGCGCCGACCGCGCCCGCGAGCGCGCCGACTGCGTGACCCGGCATTACGACTGGCGGCCGCGCGCCGATCCGCCCACGCCCTCGCAGCGCTTCAACGGCACGGCGCCCACGCACCACCTGCACGGCCTGCGCGAGTCCCTCGACATGATCGTCCACGAGGAGGGCATCGAGGCGGTGTGGGCGCGGCATGCGACGCTGGCGCGCGCGGTCTGGGCGGCGTTCGAGACCTGGGAGCGGCCGGGCGGGGTGCGCCTGAACGTGCGCGATCCGGCCCACCGCAGCCACGCGGTCACCGCGCTGGCGCTGCCCGGGCACGGCACGCGGCTGCGCGAGTGGACCGAGCGGCAGGCGGGCCTCACGCTCGGCATCGGGATCGGCATGGCACCGCCCGACGATCCGCGCTGGCACGACTTCTTCCGGGTCGGGCACATGGGCCACCTGAGCGCCCACTCGCTGTTGGGCACGCTGGGCTGCATCGGCGCCGGGCTCAAGGCGATCGGCGTGCCGCATGGCGAGGGCGGGCTCGAGGCGGCGGCGGCGGTGATCGCCGGCGGCTGAGCGCGATGCCCGAGAAAACGCCTGGCATGGCCGGGCAGCACAAAGAAAAAAGGCGCAGCTCGCGTTGAGTAGTGATGGCTCGTCTGGCGAGCCAGCCGCCGGATAGAACTGGCGGCGCAGCGGCTCGAGCTGGTGCGGCAGCTGGAAGGCGCCGAGTCGTTGGACGAGGCGGGCGCCATCGTCTAAAAGCGGTCGGCCGAGCGGCCGGTCTGCCCCAAGTGCTGCGCCGAGCGCGCGGGCGGGAGGAGCCAGGCCAACGGACTGCTGCGATTCACGAGGCCGGCCGAGGCTTTCTCTTTCTGGGCCTACCCGCCAGGAGCTCTGATTCTCCGATGCGACGAGAGGCGAACCGCTCCGCGGGTCG
>JBIIPQ010000347.1:0-4835 GCA_044342535.1 Burkholderiaceae bacterium | reverse complement strand
GATGTTCAGCAGCGTGGTCTTGCCGCAGCCCGAGGGGCCGAGCAGGGCGTAGGCGCCACCGTCTCGAAAGCTCATCTCGAGCGGCAACAGCGCGTAGTCCTCGTCCCGTTGCGGGTTGGGACGGTAAGCATGCGCCAGGTTCAGATCGATGCGTGCCAACTACTTGCCCCCCAATCGCTGCGCCGCCGCCTGGCAGGCCGACCCGGCCCGGAGGCCCGACGCCTCAGCAGGCACACACACGCCACTGGACTGTTTACATCCGGGCTCGGCCCCCGAGGGGCGCCACCCCTGAGTCACGGCAACGCCAGTCAGTCGCGCAGTGGCTTGATGAGCACGGCCCTTCGCTTGTGCGGAACGATTCATTCGGTCCTCCCTCCTTCTCGCCGTGGCGCGACCCGTAGCGCGCCCGCCGAGTCGAATACGTACACATGCTCGGGGTTCAGGTACAGCGTGATCGGCACCCCGAGGTCGAAGAAGTGAACGCCGGTGAGTTGCGCGACCAGTTCGCCGACAGCGGTTTCGACGTGCACAAAGGTGTCTGAGCCAGATATCTCAGCCAGCTCCACCTTGCCGGGTAAGCTCAGGTCGCCGGGTCGCTGGTGCACGCGCAAGGCGCTCGCGCGAACGCCGATGGTGACGGACTGGGCGCTCCAGCTGAGTTCGCCTCGAGCCTTCCGAAGGGCCTCGACAAGCGCAGCCCAAACCGTGGGAGAGCCTGCCCGCTCGGTCGTGGAGTCAGCCGCCACGGTGTTGGCATCGCTGGTGTTGCCAGCAATCAGGTTCATGGGAGGGTCGCTGAAGGCACGCGCCACGCGGATCGAGTTGGGCAGGTGGAAGACCTCGGCGGTAGGGCCGTATTGCATGACCTCGCCGGCGTCCATCACGGCGGTGTAGCCGCCGAGCAGCAGCGCCTCGGTGGGCTCGGTGGTGGCGTAGACCACCGTCGAACTTCCGGCGGCGAAGAGTTGGGTCAACTCGTCGCGAAGCTCTTCGCGCAGCTTGTAGTCGAGGTTCACCAGCGGTTCGTCGAGCAGCATCAGCGGCGCGTTCTTGGCCAGCGCGCGGGCCAGCGCCACACGTTGCTGCTGCCCCCCCGACAGCTCGGCCGGCAGGCGCTTCAGGAAGGGCTCGATGTGCAGCTTGGCGGCCAGCTCGTTGACGCGCTCGGTGATGCCACGGTCACGGCGAAGCTTGAGGGGCGAGGCGATGTTGTCGAACACCGTCATCGAGGGGTAGTTGATGAACTGCTGATAGACCATGGCGACGTTGCGCTCGCGCACCGGCACGCCGGTCACGTCCGCGCCATCGACACGCACCACGCCCTCGGTGGGCGCGTCGAGCCCCGCCATCAGCCGCATCAGCGTGGTCTTGCCGGCTTGGGTGGCCCCCAGCAGCACCGTCACCGCGCCTGGCACCAGCTTCAGATCCAGCGGATACAGGTGAGCTTGAGGGCCGACCTGCTTGCTGACTCGCTCCAAGGTCAAGAGCATGGCCGGGCCTTCGTGTTCACGTCGCTCACGATCTCGCTTCCACGGTTGCGGGTTGGGTTCGCCAGTGCGCATCGCACCATCGGGCCACTCGCTCGCGCTCGGCCGCGCTCATGTGCAGGCCGAGCTTGGTGCGTCGCCACAGCACGCTGTCAGCGCTGAGCGCCCATTCATGCCGGTGCAGATAGTCGAGCTCGGCCTCGAAGAGATCGGGCGCGATCTCTTCGCCCAGGCCCTCGGCCCCCACCACTTGGTCGATCCGCGCACCGTAACAACGGGCCAGGCGGCGGCGCAGGCGGGCAGGCCATTGCGGGTGGCGTTGTGCCAAGGCCTGATCGAAGCGCTCGAAATCGCTGTCGGGACGAACCGGTGGTCCGACCCAGGCGCTGAGGTCGCCGCCGGGCAGGAAGCTCCCTGCCGTCCACGCCGGCTCCTTCACACCCAGGTGCAGGCACAGCCCATCGGCGGCTTCTTCCGCAAGCTTTCGAAACGTGGTGATCTTGCCGCCCCACACGGTGAGCAAGGGGGCGTGTCGGGTGTCGAAATCCAGCTGGTAGTCGCGCGTCACCGCCGAGGCATCGACGGTTTCGTCGCCCAGCAAGGGGCGCACACCGGCATACGACCAGACCACGTCGGCGGGGCTGATGGGTGTGGCGAAATAGCGGTTGGCCTGTTCGCACAGGTAGGTGATCTCGCTGTCATCAATACACGCCTGGCCGGCCGGGCCGTCGTGTTCCACGTCGGTGGTGCCGATCAGCGTGAACTCGCCTTCGTAGGGGATGGCAAAGATGATGCGGCGGTCGGCGTTCTGGAAGATGTAGGCGTGGTCGTGGTCGAAGAGCTTCTTCACCACGATGTGGCTGCCCTTCACCAGCCGGAGCGTTTTCGACTCGTGCAGGTGCGCGTGCTCCTGCAGGAACTGGGCGGCCCAGGGCCCGGCGGCGTTGACCAGCGCACGTGCGTTGACGTGGCGGCGCTCGCCGTGGGTGCTTTCAAGCTGAATTTTCCAGCCGGCGGCATTGCGCTGCGCGTCCACGCAGCGCCAGCCGGTGAGCACGGCGGCGCCGCGCTCGGCGGCGTCCAGTGCATTGAGCACGACCAGGCGCGCGTCGTCGACCCAGCCGTCTGAATACACAAAGCCCTTGGTGAACTGGGCTTTCAGCGGTTGGCCGGCCACATGCGAGTGCATGTCGATGCCGCGCGAGCCAGGCAACACCTCGCGCTTGGCCAAATGGTCGTAGAGAAACAGGCCGGCGCGGATCATCAGCGCTGGGCGCATCGAGGGATCGTGCGGCATCACGAAGCGTAGCGGCCACATGATGTGCGGCGCGCTCTTGAGCAGCACCTCGCGCTCGGCGAGCGCTTTGCGCACCAACGAAAACTCGTAGTACTCGAGGTAGCGCAGGCCGCCGTGGATCAGCTTGGTCGACGACGACGAGGTATGCGCCGCCAGGTCGTCCTTCTCGCACAGCAGCACCGACACACCGCGACCCGCGAGGTCACGCGCGATGCCCGCGCCGTTGATCCCGCCACCCACGATCACCACATCGAAGGTGGTGTCGGAGGTCGGCGTCTGGCGACCTGGGGGTGCGATAGCGGGGGCGCCCGAGTGCGGGTAGTTCAAGCTGTCTCCTCACGAAAAACGGTCGCCACTCGAACATTCGGGTGAAAGCGGGGCCCGCGGCTCTGCCCCGGGGCGACGATTTCATCACGATTGCGTTCGATTTCTGATCGTTTGTTTTCTTCTTCTTTCCTTTTAGCCGACAACCGAATCTTGCGCAAGCCCCCGATCCAGCCTATCGGGGCTCTACGCCGTTTTGTGTTGAACACAACATCCCATGAGGGTCCCCGGGCTCTTGTGACGCGGCGGCCTGAGAGCCGATGGGCGCGATAGCGCAGCAGGACGTGGAGATGACCAAGACCGAGTTGGAAGACCGGCCCCGCAGGTTCAGTTAGCGCCCAGCCTGAACACAGCCACCGTCTCGGTCAGGCGGTTCGCCTGTTGTTTCAACATCTGCGCTGCAGCCGTGCTTTCTTCCACCAGGGCAGCATTCTGCTGAGTCATCTGGTCGAGTTCATCCACCGCCTGGCCCACTTGGCCGATGCCGCCTTCTTGCTCGACCGAGGCCAGCGTGATCTCGCCGATCAACTTGGACACGCTTTCGACCTGGGCCACGATCTCTGACATCGTGGCACCGGCGCTGGCCACCAAACGGCTACCGCCCTCGACCTTCTCGACGCTGTCAGAGATGAGGGTCTTGATCTCGCGTGCCGCCTGGGCGCTGCGCTGCGCCAGGCCGCGCACCTCGGATGCCACCACCGCAAAACCGCGCCCTTGTTCGCCAGCGCGGGCCGCTTCAACGGCTGCGTTGAGCGCCAGGATGTTGGTCTGGAACGCAATGCCATCGATGACACCGATGATTTCGGTGATCTTCTTACTGGCCGACTGGATTTCTTCCATGCGGTGCACCACGTGGCCCACCGCTTCGCCCCCCTTGCCTGCCAGTCTGGAGGCCGCCACCGCCAGATCGCTGGCCTGGCGGGACGATGCCGTCGTTTGCCGCACGGTGACGGTCAGCTGGGTCATCGACGCGGCGGTCTCCTGCAGGTAGCTGGCTTGTGTTTCGGTGCGGTCGCTCAGATCCTGGTTGCCCTGGGCGATCTCGCTGCTGGCCGACTCGACCGACTTCGCCGCCGACTGAATACCCTGCACCACGCCGCGCAGGCTGGTCTGCATATCCTGCATCGCCGCCAGCAGGCTGGTGGTGTCTGAATGGCGCAGTTGAACCGGCACGCTGAGGTCTCCATCGGCCATCTGGCGCACGATCTGACGCACCGCCACCGGTTCGCCGCCGAGTTGACGCACCAGCGAGCGGGTAATGGCCCCGCCCATCACGATACTCAGCACGACCGCCAACACTGCAGCCCCGAGCAAGGCAAAACGGGCGAGGGTGAAGTTGGTGTTCATCTCTTCGACGCTGGCAAGCGTGTGCTCGCGCTGCAGGTCAATCAGGGACTGCAAGACGTTGAACCACTCGGTTTGCGGGCCCTGCACCTTGTCTTGCAATGTCTCGCCTGCGGTTTCTTTCATACCGCGCTGCGCCTGCTCGATCGCTTCGTCGTAGAGCGGCCACACCACGGAGCGCAGCTTGCCGACCCGGGCATACAGCTCTTTTTCATCTTCGCTGACGAGCAACTGGCCCAGCGCGTCATACGCCGCCATGAAGTCGGTGCGCGACTTGGCGGCCAGCGTCTGCTGTTCGGCCTGAACTTCGGACTTGCGCGAAATGATCAGGTTGCGCACCACCCGTGCGCCAGCATCGACTTCGCCCCTCAGCTTGAAGGCCA
>JBIIPQ010000346.1:0-4845 GCA_044342535.1 Burkholderiaceae bacterium | reverse complement strand
CGACGCGGCGGGCACATCCGCCCCAGATAGTCGTGGCCGGCCGGGTCGACGGTGACGCAGAAGGTCACGACGCCGTCGCGCTCGGCGTCGGCCAGCGCGCGGGCGGTATCGCGGATGCCGTACTCGATGTCGAGCCGGTCGGGTCCGTAGTCGCTGTCCTGCGGATAGCCGTCGGAGACCACGACCAGCAGCCGGCGCGACGCCGGCTCGCGCCGCAGCTTCGCCGCCGCATGCCGGATCGCGGCGCCCATCCGGGTCGAGCCGCGCGGCTGCATCGCCGCGAGCGCCGCGCCGATCGACGGCGACAGCGGATCGGCGAAGTCCTTGGCGACCGTGAACTCGACGCGGTCGCGGCCGTCGCCGGAGAAGCCCCAGAGCGCGCAGGCGTCGCCGAGTGCGTCCAGGCCGGCGGCCATCAGCGCGAGCGCGTCCCGCTCGACGTCGATCACGCGGCGGCGTGCCGCGGGCGGATCGGGGTCGTCCGGCGGGTCGTCGTACAGGCCGTAGAGCAGGGCGCCGGTGTCGGCCCAGGCGCCGGCGTGCGTGGGGGCGGCGGGCGCCGGCGCTGCTGCGGCTTCGGCTGCGGGCAGGGCCACCGAGGTCGATGCGCTCAGGTCCGCGAGGAAGCCGGCGGCGACGTCGCGCACCACCGGGTCGCGCCGGGCGTACGCACGCTCGTCGTTCGCATGGCCGGCGCGCCGGTCGACGACCGACGCGATCAGTCCATCGAGGTCGAGCTCGTCGCCATCGCCGACGCCGCGCACACGGCGGCGTCCGGCGGGCCGGGTCCGCGCCAGGCGCCGGCGCAGCTCGTCCCACAGCCGCGCGTGGCGCCGCTTCGTGTCGGCGAGGAACTGCAGGTCGGTGCCGCGCAGCCGCGTCTCCACGACGCGGCACCAGGCGTGCAGCACGACGCCGTTGACCGAGTCCCACTCGTCGACCAGCGTGCCGCCCGGCGGCGGGCGGCGCGGGGCGGCCGCGCGCGCGGGTCGCGGGCGGCCGAAGGCGTCGAGCGCGGGCGGCTCGGTGGCGGGCCCGACGACGACGGCGCCCTCGGGGTCGGCGCCGCGGCCGCCGCCGGGCCGCCCTTCGCGGGCGTGCTCGCCGTCGGCCGGTGCGCCTGCCGCGCCCACGTCTGCGGCGGGCGCGTGCGCCGCGTCGTCGCCGCCTCGCGTGCCCGAGCCGTCCGGGCCGGGCGGCGCGGGGGCGTCGGAGACCGGCTCCAGGGCGTCGATGACGATCCGGTCGCCGGCGCTCGCCCGTCCGGCCGCGGCCGCGACGAGCAGCGCGACGACGCGACGGGCCGTATCGCGGCTCGCCACGCCGTCGGCCTGCGCGCCGCGCAGGGCGGCGACCTCGGCGTGCAGGCGTGCGCGCGGTCCGGAACGGTCGGCATCGCCCGGTGGCGAGGCGCCGAGCACGCCGCGTGCGAGCGCATCGAGCAGGGCGCGCGGTCCGTCGCCGGTGCGAGCCGGACCGAGTGCGGCGAGCGCTCGCGCTGCCGAGCGATCGACGTCGCCCGCCGCGCCGGGCAAGCGCCGTCGCAGCGCCGCGTCGATCCGCGCCCGTTCGAGCAGCGCCCGCACGCGCCGCTCGAGCACGGCGCGCTCTCGGCGAAGCCAGGCCGGATCGTCGGGCGGCGGGTCGAGGGCGCGCAGCGCCTCGCGCAGCACGCCGAGCCGCAGCGCCCGCAGGCCGTCGTCGTCATCGTCCGCGGCGCCCCCGCTCGTGCCGTCGCGGCTCGCGACGGCTCCGCCCGTCGGCACCCGTACCGTGCCCGCATCCGGTCCGGGCGGCGGCAGCCGCGCCGCATCGATGCGCAGCGCGCAGGGCTCGAGCCGCAGCGGCCGGCCGGCGATCGCCTGCGCGAGCAGCGCGAAGCGCCTGTGGTGGGCCTCGAAACGCGACGGTGCCGCGCTGCGCGGCGGCGGCACGAGGGGCTCGAGCGCGGCGGGCGTGCCGCCGCTCACCGCGGCAGCAGCACGTCGCAGACGTCGGCGATCGCGCGCCGCACGTCCGGGTCCTCGCTCAGCGCGCGGCCGATCGCGACGTCGCAGGCGAGTCGCGGGTCGACGCCGCGGGCCACGAGCTTGCCGGCCGACACCAGCAGCCGCGTGCCGACGCCGTCGTCGAGACCGTGCCCGTCGAGGGCGCGCAGCCGCGCGCCGATCGCGGCGAGCCGCTCGGCGAAAGGTCCGTCGACGCCGGTCTCGTGCGCGACGATCTCGGCCTCGGCTGCGGCCGACGGATACCCGAAGTCGAGGCTCACGAAGCGTTGCCGGGTCGACGCCTTCAGCGCCTTGCCGACCGCCGCATGGCCGGGGTTGTACGACACCACCAGCATGAAGTCCGGGTGCGCCTCGAGCAGCTCGCCGGTCTTCTCGATCGGGAGCACGCGGCGGTGGTCGGTCAGGGAGTGGATGACGACGGTGGTGTCGCGCCGCGCCTCGACCACCTCGTCGAGGTAGCACGTCGCGCCGCTGCGCACCGCGCGCGTCAGCGGTCCGTCGCGCCACACCGTCGCGTCGCCCGACAGCAGCCAGCGGCCGACCAGGTCGGTGGCGCTCAGGTCCTCGTGGCAGGAGACGGTCACCAGCGGTGCATCGAGCGCCTCGTGCACCCGGCCCGGAGCGCGTTGCAGGCGCCACGCCATGTGCTCGACGAAGCGGGTCTTGCCGCAGCCGGTCGGGCCGCGCAGCAGGACCGGCAGGCGCGCGGCCCATGCGGCCTCGAAGACGGCGCGCTCTTCGCCGGTGGGCAGGTACCAGGGCTCGCCGGCCGGCCGGCCGTCTGCGGGGGCGGGGAAGGAGGTCGGATCGCTCATGTCGGGCCCGAGTCTGCCACGGGGCGCGTGGCGGCGCCTGCGGCTCGTGCGATGATCGGACGAGGAGGAGTCCCCATGCAGCACGACGCCGGCCCGGTCGGGCTCGCGACCGAAGGCGCCGTCGGCTTCATGAACGGGCTCGACGCGCTGTTCCTCTACCTCGAGAGCCCCGAGACGCCGATGCACGTCGGCTCGATGCATGTCTTCGAGCCGCCCGCGGGCGGTGCCCAGGGGTTCGCCGCCGCGGTCCGGGCCCACATCGGCGCACGCCTGGACCGGGCCGACGTGTTCACCCGTCGGCTCGCGCCGATGCCGCTCGGCCTCGCGAATCCGGCCTGGGTGCACGCCGCCGAGGTCGACCTCGACCACCACGTGCGGCGCATGCGGCTGCCCGAGCCGGGCACCCTCGCGCAATGTCACGACCTCGTCGGCAGTCTGCATGCGCGGCCGCTCGACCCCACCCGGCCGCTGTGGGAGATGGTCGTCATCGAAGGGCTCGAGGCCGGACGCATCGGCTTCTACGCGAAGGTCCACCACGCGGGCCTGGACGGGCAGGCGGGCGTGGCGCTCGCGCAGGCCGTGTACGACGTGGTCGCGCGCGCGGCGCCGCCTGCCCCGGCGCGACCGCCCGCGTCGAGCGTCGCGAGCACCGGCCACGAGCCGGGAGCGGTCCGCGTCGCCGCCGCCGGCGTGCGCCACAACGCGGCCCAGCTCCTCGGGCTCGGCGCGCGCCTGCCCGGGCTGCTGCGCGCGGTCGCGCAGGCGGTCGTGCCGGCGCTGGGCCGCGACGGCGCCGCGTCGGGCGTCGCGGGCGGCGCGGCCGACGCACCGGGCGGCGCGGCCGCGCTGCTCGGCGGCGAGGGCCTGCTCGCGCCGCGCACCGCACTCAACGCGTCGATCTCCCGGCGACGCGCGTTCGCCACGCTGTCGGTGCCGATGGCGCGCGCCCGGGCCATCGCGCAGCGCCACGACGCCTCGCTCAACGACGTCGTGCTCGCGGCCTGCGGCGGTGCGCTGCGCGAGTGGCTGCTGGCCCGCGGCGAGCTGCCCACCGAGTCGCTGCTCGCCGCGATGCCGGTCTCGCTGCGCCGCGCCGGCGACACGTCCTCGAACACGCAGGCCATGATGGCGCGGATGACGCTCGCCACCGACGTCGCCGATCCCCTGGCGCGGCTGCACCGGATCCGCGATGCGTCGGGCCGCATCAAGGGCGCGCTGCGCGAGGTGAAGTCGGCGGTGCCCACCGAGTTCCCCTCGCTCGGCCTGCCCTGGCTGGGCAACGCGCTCGCCGAGGTCTGGGGCCGCGGACAGCTCGCCAACCGACTGCCGCCACTGGCCAACGTGATCGTCTCCAACGTGCCCGGGCCCGCGGTGCCGCTCTACCTGCTGGGCGCGCGGATGCTGCACTACTGGCCGGTCTCGATCCCGTACCACGGCGTCGCGCTGAACATCACCGTGCAGAGCTATGCGGGCTCGCTCGACTTCGGGCTGATCGCCTGCCGTCGTGCGGTGCCCGACGTCGACGCAATCGCGCAGCGGCTCGCGCAGGCCTTCGACGCGCTGGACGGCGGCGCCGATCGCGGCGCGGCCAGGCCGCACGCGCCGCCCCATCGGCCCGCCCGTCGTCGCCGCGCCGTGCCGTCGGGAGACGACCGATGACCGCCCCGCGCGAGGCGGCCGGCCCGCCCAGCCTGCTGTGGACGTTGCTCGAGTACCGGGCGCTGCTCGAGGCCGCGCTGCTGCCGACCTCGCTGCCGCTGCTGATGTCCGCGCCGCGCGGCGACGGCCATCCGGTGCTGCTGGTGCCGGGCTTCGTCGGCGATGCCGGCTCGATGGCGGTGCTCAAGCACTATCTGCGCAATCGCGGCTACGAGGTCGACGACTGGGGGCTCGGGCGCAACGTCGGCTTCCAGCGCAAGCACGCCCGCGCGCTCGAGCAGAAGGTGCGCTTCCTGCACCACCGCCATGGCCGCACGGTGAGCCTCGTCGGCTGGAGCCTGGGCGGGGTCTTCTCGATGTTC
>JBIIPQ010000345.1:0-4869 GCA_044342535.1 Burkholderiaceae bacterium | reverse complement strand
ACGGGGTGCGCACATCGGCGACCATCGCGTCGATGGTCGCGCGGTCGGTGACGTCGACGAGGCAGCCGAGCGCGCGACCGCCGGCGCCCCGCAGCGAGGCGACCGCGGCCTCGACGCGCGCCGCGTTCAGGTCGGCAACGACCACGCGGGCGCCCTCGGCGGCAAAGCGGATGGCGGTCGCCAGGCCGATGCCCTGGGCCGCGCCGGTGACGATGGCAACCTTGTCGTTCAGACGCACGATGGAATCCGTGGAAGAGCGGGAACGGGCCGCATTCTAAGCGCTGCGGGCAGCACGGCCGGGCGCGCGGGTTCGCGGAACACCCGCCCCGCGCCCGTGTCGGAATCCTCGGAACGGGCACGGGCGCGGCGGCGCGCCGGCGCCCACAATGCGGAAAAGGAGCCGCCGGCGTCGGCGGCTCGGGCACCTTGAAAGGAGACGACGATGCACGAGCTGGTCATTCGGGGCGCGACGCTGGTCGACGGCACAGGCGCACCCGCCTGTATCGCGGACGTGGCGCTCGACGGCGACCGGATCGCGACGGTCCACCGGCACGGCGCGGCACGGCTGCCCGGCATCGAGCAGCTCGACCCGGGCCGCATCGCGTACGGCGGCACGATGCCGATCGGCCGTGGCCGGCGCGAGATCGACGCGGGCGGGCTGTTGCTGACGCCGGGCTTCGTCGACATCCACACGCACTACGACGGCCAGGCGACCTGGGATGCCCAGCTCGCGCCCTCGTCGGTGCACGGGGTGACGACCGCGGTCTTCGGCAACTGCGGCGTGGGCTTCGCGCCGCTGCGCCCGGGCGGCATCGCGCAGCTGATCAACATCATGGAAGGCGTCGAGGACATCCCCGGCACGGTGCTGGCCGAGGGCATCCCGTTCGGCTGGGAGAGCTTCCCGGAGTACCTCGATGCGCTCGAGCGGCTGCCGCACGCGATCGACATCGGCGCGCAGGTGCCGCATGCGGCGCTGCGCTGCTACGTGATGGGCGAGCGCGGCGGCGACCATGCCGAGCGCCCGACGCCGCGCGAGCGCGACGAGATGTCGCGCCTGCTCGACGAGGCGCTGTGCGCGGGCGCGCTCGGCCTGACCACCTCGCGCACGGTCAAGCACCGGGCCGCCGACGGCCGGCCCACCCCGAGCCTGAGCGCCGACGAGGCCGAGCTGATGGCGCTGGCCCGCGCGATGCGCCGCGCCGGACGCGGCGTGCTCGAGGTCAACTCCGACTTCGGCGCGGGCGACTTCGACGTGCTCGCGGCGGCCGCGCGTGCGGCCGGCCGGCCGCTGTCGCTGCTGCTGATCCAGGTCGACCGCGCGCCCGCGCTCTGGCGCGAGACCCTCGACCAGATCCACGCCGCCCGCGCCGCCGGCCTGTCTGTCACCGGCCAGGTGGGCAGCCGCGCGATCGGCGTGCTGCTCGGCCTCGAGGCCACGCTGAACCCGTTCGGCGAGCATCCGGCCTGGGCGCCGCTCGCCGGACTGCCTCACGCCGAGCGCGTCGCGCGCCTGCAGGCCGACGCTGCGCTGCGCGCGCGGCTGGTCGACGAGCGCCCCCAGGACGGCCGCACCCGGATGATCGGCGGCATGCTCGAGCGCGCCTTCGAGATGGGCGCCGTGCCCGACTACGAGCCCGACCCCGCGGCCTCGATCGCCGCGCGGGCCCGGGCGCAAGGCCGATCGCCCTGGGCGCTGGCGCTGGAGACGATGCTGGCCGACGGCGGACGCGGCGTGCTGCTGCATCCGTTCGAGAACTACACCGGCGGCGACCTCGAGGTGGTCCGCACGATGCTCGAGGACGATGCGACGGTGATGGGCGTCGGTGACGGCGGCGCGCACGTCGGCACGATCTGCGACGGCAGCGGCCCGACCTTCCTGCTCACGCACTGGGCGCGCGACCGCAGGCGAGGCCCGCGGATCGCACTCGAGCGGCTGGTTCGCAAGCAGACGATGGACAGCGCGCGCGCCTACGGCCTGGACGACCGCGGCATCGTCGCCGCGGGGATGCGTGCCGACCTGAACCTGATCGATCTCGGCGGACTGGTGCTGCACCGGCCCTGGATCGAGCACGACCTGCCGGCCGGCGGCAGGCGCTTCCTGCAGGCCGCCAGCGGCTACCGGCACACCTTCGTGGCGGGGGTCGAGACACTGCGCGACGACCGGCCGACGGGCGCGACGCCGGGGCGTCTGGTGCGCTCGCGGGCGGGCGGGACGGTGGGCGCCGGCTGAAGCGCGGCGAGGGGCGGCGAGGGGCGGCGACGCTCGGCGACGCTCGGCGACGCTCGGCGCCCCCGGCTTGTATGTTCAGGCCAGACCAGCGCGGTAGAGTCCGATCACCGATGAGGTGACCGGACCGGGCCGTGCAGCCTGAGAGCGGCGTGGGCCTTGAAGCCCGTGACTGAGTAGATTGCGCACGGCGTCCGTGCTGGTCTTCCCGATGCCCGAACGGTTACCCGAGCGGCCTTGCGCTGGCTCGCATTCACAAGCAAGGGTTAAGAAGGCCATGTCTGGATCATCCGTGATGGTGGGGATCGACGTCGCGAGCCTGCACGTCGATGTGGCGGCGATCGGTGCCGAACTGCCGGCACAGCTTGTCAGAGTGAGCAACGACGCCGATGGACACAGCGCCTTGGCCGACGGCCTGGTACGCCTGGCCCCAGGACTGGTGTTGATGGAGGCCACCGGCGGCTACGAGGCGGCGCTGGCGTGTGCGTTGCAGGCCGCAGGACTTCGTGTGGCGGTGATCAACCCGAGGATGGCGCGCGACTTCGCCCGCGCCATGCAGCGCTTCGCCAAAACCGACCGGATCGATGCCGCCACGCTCGCCGAACTCGCCGGCGTGCTGGCGCGCCGGCCCGACGCCGAGCGCTTCATCCGCCCGGTCAGCGAGCCCGAGCAGCAGGATCTCGCCGCCTTGGTGACGCGCCGGCGCCAGCTGGTGGCCATGCAGCTCTCCGAGCGCCAGCGGCTGCGCCTGGCCCGCCCCGTGGCGCGCTCCAGCATCGAGGCGATGATCGAGGCGATCAAGCACCAGCTCGACGACGTCGAGGCCGAGATGGCCCGCCACGTCGAGCAGCATCACGTTGCGCTGTCCAAGGTGCTGCAGGGCGTAGCCGGCATCGGCAAGGTTGCCGCCGCCACATTGATCGCCGAGCTGCCCGAGCTCGGGCGGCTCAATCGGCGCCAGATCTGCGCGCTGGTGGGCGTGGCGCCCTACGCCAACGATTCCGGCTCGAGCCGAGGTCGACGGCGCATCGCCGGCGGCCGCTTCGAGGTACGACGCACGCTGTACATGGCCACCCTCTCGGCTGTGCGCTACAACCCGCCGATCCGCGATTTCTACGAGCGCCTGGTGGCCGCTGGCAAGCTCAAGAAAGTGGCTCTGATCGCCTGCATGCGCAAGCTGATCACCCACCTCAACGCCATCGCCCGAGACCATTCGAACACTCACGATCGGCTCGCTATCGCTTGACGTAGAACACGGTTACTCAGTCCGGACACACGCCGGGCACGCCGGCGAAGGCCAGCACCGCATCGACGTGCTCGGCGAAGTCCGACATTCCGTGGTCGCTGCCCTCGATCACGCGGTGACGCGCGCCCGGATAGGCCGCCACCATCTCGCGCCAGTCGAGCAGCTCGTCGCCGGTCGCGGCCAGCAGGAAGTAGCGCTGCGGGCGCGTGATGCGCCCGACCTGGATGGCGGCCACCTCGTCGAGGTGCGCCTGCGTCAGCTCGAAGCGGCTCGAAGGGTCGTGGTACATCGTCTGCGGCCCGAGGTAGGCGGCGAGCCGGGCGGCGGGACGGGTGGCCGGATTGAGCAGCACCGCACGACAGCCGTGGCGCTCGGCCAGGTGGGTCGCGTAGCACCCGCCGAGCGAGCTGCCGACGAGGGTGTCGTCCGGTCCGAGCGGCCAACGCGACGCGATCAGGTCGATCGCCTCGCGCGGCGACACCGGCAGCGCCGGGCAGGCGAGCTCGGCAGCCCGCCCCAGCTCGGCCATGCGACGCTCGAGCAGCTGCGCCTTGAACGAGGCCGGCGAGGACCGGAAACCGTGCAGATAGACGATCATGGCAGCAGGTACCCGGACGTTCAGCGCCGGCCCAGCGCCTCGAGCAGCTTGCCGTGCACGCCGCCGAAGCCGCCGTTGCTCATCACCAGCACCCGGTCGCCCGGCCGGGCCTCGGCGGCGACCGCCGCCACCAGCGCATCCAGCGCGGTGAAGACCGCTGCCCGCTCGCCCAGCGGCGCCAGCGCCTCGGCCGCATCCCAGCCGAGCCCGCCGGCGTAGCAGTAGGTCCGCTCCGCGTTCGCGAGGCTGCCCGGCAGCAGCGCCTTCATCGCGCCCAGCTTCATCGTGTTCGAGCGCGGCTCGATCACCGCGAGGATCCGTTCGCCCGGGGCAAGCCGCGCCCGCAGCCCGTCGATCGTCGTCTCGATCGCGCTCGGATGGTGGGCGAAGTCGTCGATCACCACGACGCCGCCGGCGCTGCCGCGCACCTCCATCCGGCGCTTGACGCCGCCGAAGCGCTCGAGCGCGACGATGGCATCGGCCGGCGCCACACCGGCATGCTCGGCGGCAGCGATGGCGGCGATCGCGTTCGAGCGGTTGTGACGCCCGGACAGCGGCAGCCGGCAGCGGCCGAGGCGCTCGGCGCCGCGGCAGACGTCGAAGGCCGCGGCCTCGGGTTCCTCGACCACCGACTCGGCATGCCAGCCGTCGTCGGTGTCGAACGCGACGTGTTCGCTCCAGCATCCACGTGCCAGCACCCGGGCCAGCGAGGTCTGCGCGCCGTTGACGACGAGCCGGCCGCTGCGGGGCACCGTCCTCACGAGATGATGAAATTGAGTCTCGATCGCGGCCAGATCG
>JBIIPQ010000344.1:0-4887 GCA_044342535.1 Burkholderiaceae bacterium | reverse complement strand
CCGCGCCGAGGTCGAGCCGCCTGCAGGCACGTTCGGGATCGACGGTGGCACGCATGACGCGATACGGTGACGGGATCGGGCGTAGCGTACGCCACCGCCTCCGGGAGCCGTTCCATGACCCGTCCCACCCCGCGCGTGCGCGCGCTCGCCGCCGCGCTGCTCGTCGCGCTGCTGGCCGTCGCTGCCTGGCTGCGTCCCCTGGACGACGCGGCGGCCCGCCACATCGACGGCGGCATGAAGGCGGCCTTCGCCGCGTTCGCCACCGCACGGGCCCTCAACGGCGTGATCTCGCTGGTGCAGAGCGCGCAGGTCTCGGCGCAGCTCGGCGTCGGCATGAGCGTGGCGCCGGGCGAGCTGCTCGACCCGGTCAACGACCTGATCGAGCGCTTCTCCGACGCGATGCTCGCGGCCACCGTGGCCTTCGGCGTGCAGAAGGTGCTGCTGGCGGTCGGTGGCCACTGGGTGGTGGCCGGGGCGCTCGGCGTGGCCGCGCTCGCCTGGGCGGGGCTCGCGGTGGCGGGGCGGCCGGGCCCGCGCTGGCTGCTGCGGGCGCTGGCGCTGCTGCTGCTCGTGCGCTTCGCGGTGCCGGTGGCGGCCGTCGGCACCGACCTGCTCGCCCGGACCTTTCTCGCCTCGCAGCAGGAGGCGTCCCGCCAGGCGATCGAGGCGCTGACCGGCGAGGCGAAGGCGGCCGCCCAGGGCGGCTCCGGGGCCCCCGCGGGCGCGGCCGAGCCGGGCGGGGCGGGCGCCTCGCTGCGCGAGTGGCTGTCGCGCGGCGTCGAGCTCGGCCCGCGCATCGAGGCGCTCGCCCGTACCGCCGGGCGCCTCGCCGAGCATGTCACCAGCCTGATGGTGGTGTTCCTGCTGCAGACGCTGCTGTTCCCGGTGGCCCTGGCCTGGGGGATGTGGCGGATCGCGCTGGCGACCTTCCGGAATCCGTCGGGCTGAGGCGGGGCACAAGCGGTCGGCGCGCCGTCCGCTTGCACAGCTTGAGAGTTTGGGATAATATTCCCAAATGAAATCCGTGCCCGATCTCTCCGCCAGTGCCCTGCAGCGCGCCGTGCTCCGGGTGATGCGCGCGCTCGCCCGGGTCCTCATCCGCAACGGCCTGACCTTGCCCGCCTTCGTCGAGCTCGCCAAGCGAGCCTGGGTCGACGTGGCGCTCGGCGACTTCACGATCCCGGGGCGCAAGCCGTCGATCTCGCGTGCGTCGCTGCTCACCGGCCTCACGCGCAAGGACGTGCAGCGGCTGGTCGATGCGCGCGGCGACGCGGACGCCGAGGCGGCGCGGGCGGCCCCCGACCACCGTGCCGCCCGGGTCATCGCAGGCTGGGTCTACGAGGCCGACTACCGCGATGCCGGCGCCCCGCGCGATCTGGCCTTCGACGGCGACGGCGCAACCTTCTCGACGCTGGTCCGACGCTACGGCGGCGACGTGCCGCCGCGAGCGGTCCTCGACGAACTGCTTCAGGTGGGCAACGTCGAGCGCCTCGAGGACGGCCGGCTGCGGCTGCTGACCCGCTTCTACCTGCCGCGCTCGAACGACGCCGCGCGGCTCGGCATCCTCGGCACCGACGTCGCGTGGCTGATCGGCACGATCGACCACAACCTGCAGGGCCGCGTGCCCGCACGGTTCCAGCGCAAGGTCACCTACGACAACCTGCCGGTCGAGGCGGTGGACGCGTTCCGCACGCTGTCGGCCCGGCATGCCCAGGAGCTCATCGAGCTGTTGGGCGACTGGCTGGCGCGCCACGACCGCGACACCAACCCGGCCGTCGAGGGCTCGGGTCGGATGCGCGCGGGCGTCGGCGTCTTCTATTTCGAGGAAGACCTCGAAGACCGTTCCAAAGGAGATCGTTCATGAGTTCCCGTCCCATCCGCGGCGTGCGCGCCGCCTGCGTCGGCATCGCCACGCTCGCCACGCTCGCCGCCTGCGGCGGCGGCGGCGCCGACGGCACCGGCGTGCAGATCGGCACCGGCGGCACCACCAACGCACCGACCGCCGGCGGCACGTTCGCCTACTCGGCCGGCGTCATGACCCGGGGCAGCGTGATCCTGAATGGCGTGCGCTACGACGACAGCGCCGCCCAGGTCGACGACGACCGCGGCCGCGGCGTGGCGCAGCTCGCTTCCGGCATGCGCGTCAAGCTGCGCGGCCGCATCGCCAACGATGGCACCTCCGGCAGCACCGACCGCGTCAGCATCGAGCCCGAGCTGCGCGGCACGGTCGCCACGGTCGAGGCCACGGCGGTCCCGCCCGCGTTCACCGTCGGCGGCGTGCGCGTACTCGTCGACGACACGACGGTGTATTCCGATGGCGCCACCCTCGCCGGGATCGCCGGCCAGCGCGTCGAGGTCCACGGACTGCGCGACGCAGCCGGCACGATCCGTGCGTCGCGCGTCGAGGTGTTCTCCGGCACGGGCGTGTCCGACTCGATCCGCGGGCGCATCGTGTCGGTCGCCTCGGCGAGCTCGTTCACGCTGAGCGGTGGCGCGAGCGGCCCGGTCACCGTGTCGCTGCCCGGCACGCCGGTGTTCACGCCCGCCGGCTGCGGGGTGGGGGCACTCGTGGCAGGCGCCGAGGTCGAGGTGCACGGCAGCTTCTCGGGCACGGCGGCCAATGCGTTCTCGGGCACGCGGCTCGAATGCGAGGACCTCTACGACGACTCGGTCGGCGTGCGGGCGCCGTCGGGCAGCCGCAACGAGCTCGAGGGATTCGTCGCCGGCCTGAACACCGCGAACTCGACCTTCACCGTCGACGGCCGCACCGTGAGCTGGAACGCGAGCACGCAGATCCGCAACGGCGCGCTCGCCGATCTCGCCAACGGCGTGCGCGTCGAGGTCGACGGCACGCTGTCGGGCACGACGCTGGTCGCCCGCGAGATCTCGTTCAAGCAGGAACGCATCCTGCTGCAGGGCGCGGTGCAGAGCGTGGGCGCGGGAGGCACCACCTTCGTGCTGCTCGGCCGCACGGTGCAGGTCTCCTCGCTGACCTCGACGGACTCGGACATCGGTCTCGCGGCCGGGGTCCGGGTCCAGGTCCGCGGCACGCTCTCGAAGACCGGCGTGCTGCAGGCCGACGAGATCCGCGACCCGAGCGGCAGCGCCGGCCGCGAGTTCGTCCAGGCACGGGTGACCGCGAAGACCGCCTCGTCGATCACGCTGCTCGGGCTGACCGTGTCGCTGTCGCCGAGCGCCCAGTACCGTCGGGCCGACGACACCGCCTATGCGTCCAGGGAGGACTTCCTCGCCGCGGTGAACGCCAGCCCCGCGGGCGGCACGCTCGTGAAGGTGCGCGGCACCCCCCTGTCCGGCGGTGCCGAGGAAGCCGAGATCGAGCAGTGACCGGACCCGCTGCCCGGGGCCGGCGCGGGTCGGCCGACCCCCGGCGCGCCGTTCGGGGCGCCGGAACCGGACCGGGCACGGCGGCGGGCGACGCGCGATAATCGGAGCGGGCCATGCCCGCCCGTCGGGGGCGGCGCACCGCACCCGACGGGCCCGGCGCCCCCAACGAGGAGACCTCATGAAGACCCGAATCACCGAGCTGTTCGGCATCGAGCACCCGATCATCCAGGGCGGCATGCACTACGTCGGGTTCGCCGAGCTGGCCGCCGCGGTCTCGAACGCCGGTGGCCTGGGCATCATCACCGGTCTCACGCAGAAGACTCCGGAGCTGCTCGCCCGCGAGATCGCGCGCTGCCGGGAGATGACCGACAAGCCCTTCGGCGTGAACCTGACCTTCCTGCCGACCTTCGCCAAGCCGCCGTACCCCGAGTACATCCGCGCGATCATCGAGGGCGGCGTGAAGGTGGTCGAGACGGCCGGGCGCAACCCCGAGCCCTACCTGCCGTACCTGAAGGCCGCGGGCATCAAGGTGATCCACAAGTGCACGTCGGTGCGCCACTCGCTCAAGGCCGAGGCGATCGGCTGCGACGCCGTCAGCGTCGACGGCTTCGAGTGCGGCGGGCATCCGGGCGAGGACGACGTGCCGAACTTCATCCTGCTGCCGCGTGCCGCCGAAGAACTGAAGATCCCGTTCGTGGCCTCCGGCGGCATGGCCGACGGCCGCAGCCTGGTGGCGGCGCTCGCGCTCGGTGCCGAGGGCGTCAACATGGGCACACGGTTCATCGCAACGAAGGAGGCGCCGGTCCATCCGAACGTCAAGCAGGCGATCGTCGACGCGAGCGAGCTCGACACGCGGCTCATCATGCGCTCGCTGCGCAACACCGAGCGCGTGATGAAGAACAAGGGCGTCGACCGCGTGCTCGAGATCGAGCGCGAGAAGGGCGCGGCGCTCAAGATCGAAGACATCGTCGAGCAGGTCGCGGGCATCTACCCGAAGGTGATGACCGAGGGCGACATGGAGGCGGGGGCCTGGAGCGTCGGCATGGTGGTGGGCCTGATCCACGACGTGCCGAGCTGCAAGGAGCTGGTCGACCGCATCATGAGCGAGGCCGAGTCGATCATCGCGAAGCGGCTCGCCGGGATGCTGCGCGGCTGAGCGGGGTCGCGGGCCGGATCCGGACGCTCAGGCTTCCCGGATCCGCGCCGCGATGTGATCCAGCGCCTCCTGCACCTGGTCCACGAGGATCAGGCACAGGTGGCCGGGTTCGAGACGCGCGAGCGCGGCGTCGATCGCCACGAACTCGCCGGTGATCGCGTCGACCCGCGTGGTCCGCGAGGCGCCCGCCAGGCCCTCGCGCAGCAGCGCGATCACCTCGCCGTCGGCGCGGCCGCGCTGCGCGGCGTCCTGGTACAGGATCACCTCGTCGAAGGCCTCGCCCAGGATCCGCGTCTGGCCGCGCAGGTCCTCGTCGCGCCGATCGCCGGCGCCGCTGATCACCACCGAGCGCCGCGCGGCGGTCATCGTCGAGACCGCCTGCACCA
>JBIIPQ010000343.1:0-4889 GCA_044342535.1 Burkholderiaceae bacterium | reverse complement strand
TACGTGGCCGATGCCGGCACGGTCGAGGCCTTCGGCGCGCCGCTGCCGCCGGGCGACCCGGCGGCGGCGCTCGCCGCCGGCATCGGCATGGTCCACCAGCACTTCACGCTGGCCGACAACCTCACCGTCCTCGACAACGTGCTGATCGGCGTCGAGCCGTGGTGGCGGCCGATGTCGCGGCGCGCGGCGGCGCGCGCCAAGCTGCTCGGCCTCGCCGAGCGCTTCGGCCTGACGATCGATGCCGACGCTCGGGTCGGTGACCTGTCGATCGGCGAGAAGCAGCGCGTCGAGATCCTCAAGGCGCTGTACCGCGATGCGCGGATCCTCATCCTCGACGAGCCGACCGCGGTGCTCACGCCCCAGGAGAGCGAGCGGCTGTTCGCGACCTTGCGCGCCTTCGTCGCGGCCGGCCTGTCGATCGTCTTCATCTCGCACAAGCTCGGCGAGGTGCTGGCGGCGAGCCACCGCGTCGCCGTGCTGCGCCAGGGGCGGCTGGAGGCGGTGCTGCCGGCCGCGGGCACCGACGCCTCGGCGCTCGCGCGGCTGATGGTGGGGCGCGAGGTCGCGCAGCCGGTGCGTGCGGCGCGCGTGCGCCGGCCCGACGATGCCGCGGCGCCCCCGGTGCTGTCGCTGCGCGAGGTCGATGCCGCCGAGGGCGCGCGCACGCTGCTGCACCAGGTGTCGCTCGAGCTGCGCCCGGGCGAGATCGTCGCGATCGCCGGCGTCGCCGGCAACGGCCAGCAGCCACTCGCCGAGCTGCTCTGCGGCCTGCGCGCGCCGTCCTCGGGCGCGCTGCGGGTGGACGGAGCGCCGATCGCGGCCAGCCCCGCGGCCTTCATCGCCGCGGGCGTCGGGCGTGTGCCCGAGGACCGCCACCACCTCGGCGCCATCGCCGAGGCGAGCGTCGCCGAGAATGCCGTCGCCGAGCACTACCGCTCGCTGCCCTACGCGCGCGGCGGCTGGCGGGTGCAGCGCGGCCCGATCCGCGAGGCGGCCGCGCGCATCGTCGCCGACTACGACGTGCGCTGCCGCGGGCTCGATCAGCCGATCCGCCAGCTGTCCGGCGGCAACATGCAGAAGCTGATCCTCGGGCGGGTGCTCTCGCGCGCGCCGCGCCTCATCGTCGCCGACCAGCCCACCTGGGGCCTGGACGTCGGTGCGGTCGCCTGGATCCATTCGAAGCTGCTCGCCGCCGCCGACTCGGGCGCCGGCATCGTGCTGATCTCCGAGGAACTCGAGGAGATCCTCGCGCTCGCCGACCGGATCGCCGTGATCTCTCACGGCCGGCTGTCGGCGGCCCGGCCCGTCGCCGACTGGACGACCGCGACGCTCGGTCTCGCGATGATGGGTGCCGACGCGAAGGAGGGCGCCGATGCGGCTCGAGCGGCGTGAGACCGCCTCGCGCACCGCGATGCTCGTGGCGCCCCTCGTCGCGGTCGCGGTCACGCTCGCGGCGTGTGCGCTGCTGGTCGCCTGGGCCGGTGCGCCGGTGGGCCGAACCTATGCGCTGCTCTTCGAGGGCGCTTTCGGCTCGCGTTTCGCGCTGACCGAGACCCTGACCCGCGCCACGCCGCTGATGCTCACCGGCCTGGCTGCCGCGGTCGCGTTCCGCGCGCGCTTCTGGAACATCGGCGCCGAAGGCCAGCTCTACCTCGGCGCGCTCGCCGCGGTCGCCGTCGGCGGGCTGCACGACGGCAGCGGCTTCGACGTGCCGCTGCCGCTGCTCTTCGTCGGCATGGTGGCAGCCGGCATGGCTGCGGGCGCCACGCTGGTCGCGGGCCCCGCGCTGCTGCGCAACCGCCTCGGCGTCGACGAGGTGGTGACCACGCTGCTGATGAACTTCATCGTGCTGCTGTTCGTCTCGTGGATGCTCGACGGCCCGATGAAGGATCCGGGCGCGATGGGCTGGCCGCAGTCGGTGGGGCTGAACCCGGAGCTCGAGTTCACCCGTCTGCTCGAGAAGTCGCGCGTGCATGCCGGGCTGCTGTGGGCGGTGGGCCTGGCGGTGCTCGTCTGGGCGGTGCAGCGCTTCACCACCTGGGGCTTCGAGTGGCGCGCGGTCGGCGCCAGCCCCGAGGCCGCCCGCTTCGTCGGCGTGCCGGTCGACCGCGTGATGCTGCGGGCCGCGCTGCTGTCGGGTGCGCTCGCGGGCCTGGCCGGCGTCTCCGAGGTGGCGGGCCGCACCGGCTACGTGACGCTCGACATGTCGCCGGGCTACGGCTATGCCGGCATCGTCATCGCGATGCTGGCCGCGCTGCATCCGCTCGCGGTCATCGCGGCCGCGGTGTTCGTGGCCGGCATGCTGGTGGGCGCCGACAGCATGAGCCGCGAGGTCGCGGTGCCGAGCTACATCGCCGACGTGATCGTATCGGTGTCGCTGCTCGCGATGCTGGTGGCGACCATGCTCGCGCAGTACCGCATCCGGAGGCGCTGAGCATGCTGACCGACTTCGTCGATACGCTGCTGCAGGCGAACTTCTGGATCGCGGTGCTGCGCATCGCCACGCCCCTGGTGCTGGGCACGCTCGGCGTGCTGCTGTGCGAGCGCGCCGGCGTGCTCAACCTCGGCATCGAGGGGATCATGGTCGCAGGCGCGTTCGCCGGCTGGTTCGCCGCCTACCAGGGGGCGGGGCTGTGGGGCGGGGTGCTCGCGGCGGCGCTCGTCGGCGCGCTGCTCGGCGGCCTGCACGGCGTGCTGACGGTGGTGCTCGCGCTCTCGCAGCATGTCTCGGGGCTCGGCATCACGCTGTTCGCCACCAGCCTGTCGTACTACGCGTATCGGGTCGGCTTCCCGAAGGTCAGCACGCCGCCGACCGTCGAGCCCTTCGCCGGCATCGGGGCACCCTTCGACGCGATTCCGCTCATCGGCCCGATCCTGGCCGCGCAGACGCCGCTCGCGCTGCTGGCCTTCGCGCTGGTGCCCGCGGTCGGCTGGCTGCTGTACCGCACGCCCGCGGGGCTGGCACTCCGGATGGTCGGCGAGAACCCGGCTGCGGCCGAGAGTGCCGGCATCTCGGTCGCGGGCACGCGGATCGCCGCGATCGCCGCGGGCTCGGCGCTGATGGGCGTGGCCGGCTCGTTCCTGACGCTGGCCGCCTTCAACGCCTTCTTCTTCAACATGGTGAACGGCCGGGGCTGGGTGTGCGTGGCGCTGGTGGTGTTCGCCTCGTGGCGGCCCGGCAAGGCGCTGCTCGGCGCGCTGCTGTTCGCCGGCTTCGATGCGATGCAGCTGCGCCTTCAGCAGGGCGCCGGCAGCGAGGTGCCCTACCAGCTCTGGCTGATGGTGCCCTACCTGCTGTCGATCCTGGCGCTGGTACTGGTCGCGCGCCGCGCCGCCTATCCGCAGGCCTTGATGAAGCCGTACCGCAAAGGGGAGCGCTGAACCATGTTCGACCTGATCGTCCGCAACGCCTCGCTGCCCGACGGGCGCACCGGCATCGACGTCGCGGTGCGTGGCGAGCGCATCGAGGCGCTCGAGCCGCACGCGGTGCTGGCCGGCGCCACCGCCGGCCGGGAGATCGACGCGCTCGGGATGCTGCTCAGTCCGCCCTTCGTCGACGCGCACTTCCACATGGACGCGACCCTGTCGCTCGGCCTGCCGCGGCTGAACCAGTCGGGCACGCTCCTCGAGGGCATCGCGCTGTGGGGCGAGTTGAAGCCGCACCTGACCCAGGAGGCGATCGTCGAGCGTGCGCTCGCCTACTGCGACATGGCGGTGGCCCGCGGCCTCCTCGCGATCCGCAGCCATGTCGACACCTCCGATCCGCGGCTGCTCGCCGTCGATGCGCTGCTCGAGGTCAAGCGCCGGGTCGCGCCGTACCTCGACCTGCAGCTCGTCGCGTTCCCGCAGGACGGCGTGCTGCGCTACGAGCCGCGGCGCGACGACCCGTCGTGCGCGCTCACCGCGCTCGAGCTGCTCGAGCAGGCGCTCGAGCGCGGCGTCGACGTGATCGGCGGCATCCCGCACTTCGAGCGCACGATGGAGGACGGGCGCGAGTCGGTGCGCCTGCTGTGCGAGCTCGCCGCCGCCCGCGGGCTGCGCGTCGACATGCACTGCGACGAGTCCGACGATCCGCTGTCGCGGCACATCGAGACGCTCGCCCATCACGCGCGCCGCCTCGGGTTGCAGGGTCGGGTCACCGGCTCGCACCTGACGTCCATGCACTCGATGGACAACTACTACGTGTCCAAGCTGATCCCGCTGATCGCCGAGGCCGGCGTCTGCGTGATCGCCAACCCGCTGATCAACATCACCCTGCAGGGCCGGCACGACACCTACCCGAAGCGCCGCGGCATGACCCGCGTGCCCGAGCTGATGGCCGCCGGCGTGCCCGTCGCCTTCGGCCACGACTGCGTGATGGATCCGTGGTACCCGATGGGCTCGGGCGACATGCTCGAGGTCGCCTCGATGGGCCTGCAGGTCGCGCAGATGACCGGCCAGGCCGGCATGCGGGCGGCCTTCGACGCGGTGACCGAGACCCCGGCGCGTATCCTCGGTCTCGAGGGCTACGGCCTGGCCCCGGGCTGCCATGCGGACATGGTGCTGCTGCAGGCCCGCGATGTGATCGAGGCGATCCGGCTGCGCGCGGCGCGGCTCGCGGTGGTGCGCCGGGGGCGGGTCGTCGCGGAGCAGCGCCCGGCCACGTCGACGCTGCATCTCGACGGGCGGCCCGGTCACGTGGATTTCCTGCACCGGCGCTGAGCCGCAGGGGGGGGGACGGATCGCAGGCTGCTCGTCGACCTGTCGATCCGTCGATCCGTCGACGGTCGGCGCGGCCCGTCGCCGCCCGGGGGCAGGCATCGCTGCGCTGACCCCGCGCCCTCGGGCCTGCGGCCCGAGGGTCCCCGCGAGGCGGGGGGCCGCACACTCCGCGATGCCCGCCCCCGGGC
>JBIIPQ010000342.1:0-4891 GCA_044342535.1 Burkholderiaceae bacterium | reverse complement strand
GCACCTGAAGCACACCGGCGAGTACCCGATCATCGGCGTGAACACCTTCAGGAACCCGCACGGCGACACCACGCCCGAGACGCTCGAGCTGGCGCGCTCGACCGACGACGAGAAGCGCTCGCAGCTGGCGCGGCTGGAGGGCTTCCAGGAGTCCCATGCCGGCGACGCGACGGCGATGCTGCAGCGGCTGCGCGCCGCGGTGATCGCGGACGCCAACGTGTTCGAGGTGCTGATGGAGGCGGTGCGGGTCTGCTCGCTCGGTCAGATCACGAACGCGCTGTTCGAGGTGGGCGGGCAGTACCGACGCAACATGTAGCGCGATCACCCGACCACGGGGTTGTGCACCTTCAATGACGGATATCGGGCGAAGTCGCGGTCGGCCGACCACAGCTCCGCCACGCCGTGCGCGAGGCAGATCGCGGCGATGCGTGCATCGTGGACCGCCGCACCCTGGACCCTGGCGCCCAGCGCCAGCGGCTCGAGGTGCTGCAGGTGGTCATCGGCCTCGGCGATGAACACCAGGTTGGACAGCGCATGCAGCGCGCGCAGTTGCGCGAGCGCCATCGCCGGCGGGGTGGCGGTCCTGTAGATGCGGGGATGCGTGACGATCGCCAGGAACTCGTGCGCGCACGGCCAGGGAACGGCCCACTCGCGGGTCCCGTTGGCGAGCGACTCGAGCGCCGACCGTGCGGGCTCGTGGAAGGGCGAGTCGTCGCGGTGCGCGTAGACCAGGATGTTGGTGTCAACCGCGATCACGGCAGATCTCGTCGCGGATCCGCTCCCAGCCGGCGTCGGCGAACTCCGGCGACAGGCCGTCGCCGTGGAACGCTTGCACTGCGAACGGCGCGGCCCGCTTGCGCGCGCGGGCGCGCTCGCGCAGCGCCAGCCGCAGGCCTTCCTCGATCAGCGCTCTCAGCGTCGAATTCTCGCGCCTCGCCACCGCCTTGCCGCGCTCGAGCAGGTCGTCGGGGAGTTCGATGGTGGTCTTCATATGGGTCACCCATACCGTGAATATGGGTGACAGGGTAGACGAAGGAGGTCGGTCGATCAAGGCGTCGCCAGTGACGCATCGGATCGCCTTGGCACCGGCCACATGACGGAAGAACGACGTCGACCGTCACGCCGCGCATCGCCGCCTGTCCGGGTCACTGAAGGTTGATCGCAACCACCGCCGGCACGCTGTTCCGGGTCAGCGGTGTCACCACGTAGAGGATGCCGTTCGGCGACAGCGCCAGGCGTCCGGGCTCGGGATAGGTCCAGCGCACGGCTCGTGTCGCGAGGTCGATTCCGTAGACCCGAGTCCCGCTGCTGACGAACAGCATGTTCCGGGTGACGACGATGTTGTTCGGCACCGTCTCCGCGGTTGAGCGCGTTGGGCGCGGGAACGGGTCCGTCGTCGGTTCGTCGGGCGACCAGGTCCACAGGCGCGTGCCGTCGGCCTGGCTGCGAGCCTCCAGCTGCGCGCCGTTGACGGCGTAGACCACGCCGTCGGCGACGGCCGGGCTATAGAAGAAGTCGTTGGGGACGGCGCCGGCGACCGACCACTTGACGCGGCGGGCTGCGACGTCGAAGGCGACGAGACGGTTGCCCCATCCCCTGATCCCGATCACGTTGCCCGCTCCGTCGACCATCGGTGCGCCGACCGACGACCCGTGCTCAGGATCGTTGATCGTGAAGGCGGCTTCCCCGGTGCTCGCGTCGAGCACGCGCAGCCCGTCTTCCATCATCACGAATGCGCGGTTGCCGCTGACCGCCGGAGCCGACAGAGCGGAGTACCGCAGGTCCGCGAACCACTTCCATCCGCCGTTCAGGAAATCGAAGGTCTGCAGGCCCTGGTAAGGGTCGTTGTTCGGGTAAACGATGCCGTTCGCGATTGTCGGAGCGTAGAACAGATCCGATTCCACGAAGAACTGGGAACTGAACTGCTGCGTCCCAGTGCCGCCGTCGAACGACCACATGAAGGTGTCGTCTCTCCCGCCGTTCGTGGCCACGAGCACCCGGCCGCTCGATGTCGCCGGCGGACTGGCCACGTCCACGGTGCCGAAGTCCTTCACCCAGCGCTCCGAGCGGTCGTGCTCGGAGAGCGCGTAAAGCCGGTTGAGTAGACGGTTCTCGGTGCCTTGCGCGAACACGGTGCCGTTGTCCGTCACGACTGGCTGCAGGCTCGGGGCGGTGCTGCCGCTGGGCAGCACCCAGCGCCAGCGTCGGTTGAAACGGGTGGGGTCCAGTGTCACCGGGACGAAGCCGGTGTGCTTCGCGTCGGCCTGGTGCTGCGCCCACTCGCCGACCCCCGCGAGGCGTTGCAGCGGCGTCAGGTTGGTGGCAGGACGGACCGTGATCTCGTAGGGCAACACCGCCGGAGAGCCCGGTACCTGGGCCGTGCAGTCCCTGTCGCGGCACAGTCGGATCAGGACGTCGCCGGTGTAGGTGCCGGGTGCGAGCGTGTCGACCAGCACGAGCTTGGCGGTGTACGCGGAGCCGTCGATCGTCAGCGCCGAGTTCGGGCGGAAGTGAGCCTGCGGCAGGATGAGCTGCTGATGGACGGCCGATGTCGTTTCGCGCAGGCTAGCGTTGACCGTCTGGGGGGCGATCTCGCCCGCGTAGCCGTCCACGGTCAGCTTGGCGGTCTCGAACTGCACGATCGACGGGGTCGGCGGCGTCGGCGAGGGAGGCGAGGTCGGTGCCGGGGGCAGGGTCGGATTCGGACTCGGATTCGCCATCGGCTGATTCGTCACGACGATGTCGTACGGGACGGACCACGGCGAGCCGGGCACCGGCGACGCGCAGGTCGTCGGCGAGTCGCGGCAGATCCGGACCTGCACGACGCCGCGGTACTGGCCGGCAGGCAGCGTGGGGGCGGTCGAGAGCACCGCGTCGTAGCCGAGCCCGGCCGCCGGCGTCAGCTGCAGCGTCGGCAGGAAGACGCCTGCGGCGTCGACCACCGCGACGTTGAACAGGCCGTCGATCACCCGATCCGCGGACACCTTGACGGCGATCGACTGCGACGTACCGGCCGTGCCGGTCGTCGCCAACGTGCCGGGTTCGAAGGACAGCCGATACGCCCCGGAGGACGTCGACGTCGCAGTCGGCCCGTTCGATGCGGGGGTCGATACGTCGCCGCCACCGCCGCCGCACGCCGCCAGCGTGGCGACGCACACCGATCCGACTGCCGAGCGTATCCACGTCATGGTGACCTCCGTCGCGCGGATTGTCGCGCAGCAATGCTTAGGAGATGGCTCCCAAGCTCCTAAGTGGTGCGGATACCGTAGTATACGTCGACGCGATATGCAAACGTCAGTGGGCGCCAATAGCCCATCGTGATTAGGACAAAAATCACGGATCGGACGAATGGAAAGGTGTGCCACGCGAACGCGATTCGTCGGGATCGGATCGGCCGCGTCGAGGGCCGGCGCTGCGAGCCCGACCCGGACGGCGGCGAGCGTGGGGCACACGCCCGCGGCGCGCCATGCGACCGTCGATCGTCGAGGCTCGCTGCAAAAAGAAGCGCTCGGAGCGCTCGCGTCTGGGGGGCTTCCAAGCGGCGCACGCCGCCGAGGCGGCGGCCATGATCCAGCGGATGCACGCCGCGGTGATCGCGGACGCCAACGTGTTCGAGGTGCTGATGGACGCGGTGCGGGTCTGCTCGCTCGGTCAGATCACCAACGCGCTGTTCGAGGTGGGCGGGCAGTACCGGCGGAACATGTAGGCGAGTCGTTGCCGCGCGCGCGGGCCGGGGCCCTCGGCCCCGGGGCCCGCACCGCGACTCAGTGAGTGTCCCGCGTGAGCCGCTCTGCGAACGAGATGCCGATCGCCGACAGCACGAACGTGAAGTGGATCACCGCCACCATGGTGACGATCTGGATGTTCTCCAGGCTCAGTTCGCCGCTCAGATAGGTCTTGAGCGCGTGGACACCCGAGATGGAGATGATCGCGAAGGCGAGCTTCAGCTTGAGGTTGTAGGTGTTGACATGGTCCAGCCAGTCGGGCTTCTTCATGTCCTTCGAATCGAAGTGTCCGGTCGTGACGAAGAGCGACACGCCCGCCAGCGCCACCACCCAGACCAGCTGCGCGACCATCGTCATGTCCACCAGTTCGAGGACCTTGATGATCAGATCGATCTTCTGCAGGTTTCCGAACAGCAGGGTGAGCATCAGCTTGTAGGTCTCGAGCACGAACTTGCCGAGGATCCCGAGGATGATCAGCACCAGCCCCACGTAGAAGAAGAGCATGGTGAACCGCATGCCGTAGAGCAGCGATCCGACACTGGCCAGTAGCTTTTCCATTGTGTTCCGTACTAGGGGTTCGACGCGATCCGCGTCTGCTTGCGGTCGGCGGGAAGCCAGGCATGCATGGGTCGCTGTCGCCGAGGGTAACACCCGTCCGGGAACCTCCCGATGACAGGCGAGCACTTGGAATGCACGCCGAAGCGGCCTAGTATCGTATTCGTCGGACGCCTCGATCCCGATGCAGTCGGACGACCTCGAGGACCTCCTCGAGCAGGCCCGGGAACACAATGCCCAGCGCGGCATCACCGGCGCGCTGGTGTATGTCGACGGCATCTTCCTGCAGATCCTGGAAGGCGAGGCCGCCACGATCAAGGCGCTGATGGCCAGGATCTCCCGGGACCTGCGGCACGAGGCGGTGACGGTCCTGCAGGAAGGCGAGGTGCCGTCGGCGCGGTTCGGCGACTGGAAGATGGCCTACATCGGCGCCACGCCGGAGCAGCTGGCCGACTGGCTGTGTTTGCCCGGCACGACACCGGTCCCGGAGCTGTTCGACGGCATGCGCCGGGATGCCTCCAGGGTGGAGGGCGTCGCGCAGAGCGTCCTGTCGGTGCTGTCCGCAGACCGCAGCGATCCGGCGTCCGGGCCGCAGGGTCGGACCTGAGGGC
>JBIIPQ010000004.1:0-39983 GCA_044342535.1 Burkholderiaceae bacterium | reverse complement strand
CGTGAACCGTCCCGGCCGCTACCCGCTCGAGAACCGCGGCACGCGGCTGACCGAGATCCTCGCGACGGCCGGCGGCATCATGCCCAACGGCTCGGACACGCTGATCCTCGTCCGGCGCCAGGGCGAGAAGATCATCCGCCACGAGATCGACGTTCCGGGGCTGTACCTGTCGCAGGGCGCCGACCGGGACCTCGAGGTGAAGGGGGGTGACTCGATCTACGTGCACCGTGCGCCGGTCTACTACGTGTTCGGGCAGGTCCAGCGTCCCGGTCAGTACACCGTCGAGCGCACGATGAACGTGCGGCAGGCCCTCGCCAAGGGGGGCGGCTTCACGATGCGGGCGCGCGAGAACCAGGTGGTCATCCGACGCGTCGACGCGTCCGGCAAGACCTTCGAGCTGACGGCCGGCCTCGACGAAACCGTCCGGCCGGATGACCAGATCTACGTGCGCGAAAGCCTCTTCTGATCCGGACCGATCTCGTGCACATGGACGCCACGATCCGGTCGCTGCCGATCGGCAGCACGACCCGTACGCTGTCGGGCGTGATCGCCGCACTGCTCGACCCGGTGCTGATCATCGCGGTGCTGGTCGTCTCGACCCGCCTGCACGGGGGCGTCTACGACGGCCCCGAGCTGCTGCTCTCGCTGCTCGTCTTCGCCATCACGTTCCCGAGTCCGGTGCGCCGCTCCACGGCGCTGCGCCAGCTGATCACCGACGTCTTCTACACCTGGTCCACCGCCTGCTTCGTGCTGCTGTTCTTCGGATACGCGGGCCGGTTCTTCGTGCACTTCGAGCCGGGCACGCTCGCTGCCTGGGCGCTGGCGGTGCCGCCGGTGCTGGTCCTCGGGCACGCGGCCTTCGATCGCGCGGTGCGCTCGCTGACCGCCGAGCGCGGCCGCCGGGCGATCGTGGTCGGCGTCAACCCGTTGGCGCGCTCGCTGGTGTCGCGGATGGACCGGGCCAGCCATCTCGGCCTGCGCTTCGAGGGCTACTTCGACGATCGCGGACCGGCACGGCTCGAGGGCGGCGTGCCGACCCCCGTCATCGGCCGTCTCGAAGAGCTGCCGGCCTACGTGCTGTCGCACGGCATCGAAGTCATCTACATCACGCTGCCGATGTCGAGCCACCCGCGGATCCTCGCGCTGCTCCACGGCCTGCGGGACACCACCGTATCGATCTACTTCGCGCCCGATCTGACGATGTTCGACCTGATCCAGGCGCGGGTCGACGACGTCGACGGGCTGCCCGTGCTGGCGGTCTGCGAGACGCCGTTCCAGGGGGTGCAGGGCGCCTTCAAGCGACTCCTGGACGTGGCGGTCGCCGCCCTCGCGCTGCTGGTGCTGGCGCCTGTGCTGCTGCTCACCGCGCTGCTGATCCGGATCGAGTCGCCGGGCCCGGTGATCTTCCGGCAGCGGCGCTACGGGCTCGACGGCCGCGACATCGTCGTCTGGAAGTTCCGCTCGATGCGGGTCACCGAGGACGGCGCCCAGGTCTACAAGCAGGTGGTGCGCGGCGATGCGCGGGTGACGCGGGTCGGGCGGGTGATCCGCGCGACCTCGATCGACGAGCTGCCGCAGCTCGTGAACGTGCTGCAGGGTCGGATGTCCCTGGTCGGCCCGCGGCCTCACGCGGTGGCGGTCAACGAGCACTACCGCAAGCTGATCTCCGGCTACATGATCCGCCACAAGGTCCGTCCCGGCATCACCGGCTGGGCCCAGGTCAACGGGTACCGCGGGGGCGACGACATCGAGCAGATGCGCAAGCGCATCGAGTTCGACCTCGCGTACCTGCGCAACTGGTCGTTGCGGCTCGACCTGCTGATCCTGTTCCGTACCGCGCTGACGGTCCTGCGTGATGCAAAGGCGTTCTGAGCGCCGGCGCGTGCCCGGCCGTGCGGGCCGGCGGGCCGGCACGATGCGGCGGGCGCTCGCGCTGGCGGTCGCGGCCAGCTTCGCCTCGCCCGCGAGCGCGATCGACGGCGACATCCTGCGCGCCCGGGTGTCGGCCGGTGTGACCAGCGACTCGAACCTCTTTCGCCTGCCCGATTCGGTCACGTTCCCGAACGGCACGTCGCGCTCGGAACTGCTCAAGTACCTGTCCGCCGGGATCGACTTCGATCGCGACTGGTCGGCGCAGCGGTTTCGGGCCGCATTCAACCTGCGCGACACGCGCTACACCGAGTATCCGCAGCTCGACGGCTTCGACTGGTCCACGTCGCTCGGCTGGACCCTGCTCGAAGGCGACCAGAACTCGCTCGGCATCGATCTCGCGCGCTCGCGCGCCACGCTCGGCTTCGCCGACGCCCGCGTGCTCGGGCGGCCGGTGGTCGACACCACCTCGCTGTCGGTGCGGGGTGCGCTCGAGGTCGTGCCGCGCTGGTCGGCGATCGCGGCGGTCGGCTGGCTGAGCACCGCCAACGAGCCGGTGTCGCGCGCCGTGCTCGACTTCGAACAGACCTACGTCGAAACCGGCGCACGCTACGACTTCCGGACCGGCAGCCGCGTCGACTTCGTGTGGCGCCACAGCGTCGTCGACTTCGTCAACGTCAATTCGCTCGGGTTCGACAACGGCTACTCGCAGGACGACATCGGCCTGCGGCTCGACTGGCGGGTGACCGAGGTGACCCTGCTCACCGGGCGCGTCGGGCTGCAGATCCGCGACTATGTCGATGCCCGTCGCGACCGGTTCACCGGACCGGGGGTGTCCCTGAACGCCGACTGGCGGCCGCGCGGCGGCCTGCAGGTGGTGACGAACCTGCGCAGCGAGCTGTCGGCCCCTGCCGAGATCAACGCGAGCTATGCGCGGATCAATGCGCTGTCGACCACCGCCTCGTGGCTGGCCACCGGCAAGACGACGCTGCGCGCGGGCGTGGACCTGATGCGGCGCGACTTCCGGGGCGACGGCACCGGCGGCTCGAACGTCGCAGGTCGGCGCGACCTGATGACGGCGCTGACCGGAGCCATCTCGATCCAGGTCTGGCGCACGCTCGAGCTCGGTGCCGACCTTCGCCTCGACCGACGCGATTCCAACGTCGATTCCTTCGATTTCTTCACCCGCATCTTCACGCTGCGGGTCGGGATGGTGTTCTGAACATGGCACTCGATCAGTTCCTTCGCATCTTCTGGGCCCGCAAGTGGCTGGCGCTCGCGACCTTCTCGCTGATCGTCGGCGCCGCCGTCGCGGCCACGATGCTGTGGCCGAAGAAGTACTCGGCCAGCGCCCAGGTGATGCTCAACCTGAAGGGCATGGACGCCGTCAGCGGCATGCCCTCGGCGGCGAGCGTTCCGGGTGGCTTCCTCGCGACCGAGCTCGACGTGATCCGCAGCAACCGAGTGGCACTGCGCGTGGTCGACGAACTGAAGTTCGCCGCCAGCCCGCAGATGCAGCGGGACCACGCCAAGTCGGGCACTGCCGCGCCGCTGCGCGAGTGGATCGCGGAGCAGCTGATCGCTCAGGTCCGGGTCAAGCCCTCGCGGGACTCGACGGTTCTCGAGATCACTTACCACGGCTCGGATGCGAGGGTCGCCGCCGTGGTCGCGAACTCGTTCGCCAAGGCCTACATCGACGTCGCGCTGGAGTTGCGCGTCGAGCCGGCCCGTCAGCAGGTCAAGTGGTTCGACGAACGCGCCCGATCGCTGCGCGAGGCGCTCGATGTCGCGCAGACCCGCCTCTCCGACTACCAGCGCCGCACCGGCATCGTCTCGCTCGACGAGCGACTCGACGTCGAGAACGCACGCCTCAACGAGCTCTCCACCCAGCTGACCTCGCTGCAGGCCGTGGCGAGCGAGTCGCAGAAGCGCGCGCAGATCGCGGCCGACGCCGGGACGGCCGGGCTGGCTGCGATGTCGGTCCTGCCCGAGGTGCTGCAGAGCGGCCTCATCCAGGGCATGAAGAACGACCTCAACCGGCTCGAGGGACGCCAGTCCGAGCTGGCGGCCAACCTGGGCCGCAACCATCCCGACTACCTGAAGGTGAGCGAGGAGGCGGCGGCGCTGCGCCCGCGGTTGCTGAACGAGATGAGGGCGGTGGTGAGCTCTCTGCCGCGGACTGCCCAGCTCAACACGCAGCGGATGGCCGAGGTGCAGTCGTCGCTGGACCGCCAGCGCACCCGGGTGCTCGACCTCAAGGAACAGCGGGACCGTTTCACCGTGCTCGCGCGCGATGTCGAGGCTGCCCAGCGTGCGTTCGAGGAGGTCTCGCAGCGCTCGGCGAAGGCGGGCCTCGAGAGCCAGCTGCGCCAGGGGAACGTGACCCTGCTCGATGCGGCGGTGCCGCCCGCCGGCCCGAGCTCGCCGCTGCTCCTGGTGAACCTGATCGTCTCCATGGTGCTCGGCATGTTCGCCTCGATCGCCGTGGTGCTGTTCGCCGAGCTGCCGAATCGCCGTGTCCGCGCAGCGATCGATGCAACCGCCGCGACCGGCCTGCCGCTGCTCGGCACCGTGGGCGGCCGTCGGCGCCTGTTCGCGCGCCGCCCGGCGACGCCCCAACTGTCCGCCTACTGACGGAGACGCACGCCGATGACGCGCCCCGAGCCCCTGATGCTGAACCGAACCCCCGTTGCCGCACCCGAGCCTCGAACGGGGGCCGAGCCCCACGAGCGCGTCGGCGAGATCCTCGTTCGCCTCGGCGAGCTCGATGCGCACGCAGCGCCGGCGGTGGTGGCGCATCAGCGCCAGACCCGCCAGCTGTTCGGCGAAGCGGCGGTCTCGCTGCGGCTGGTCGGCGCCCCCGCGGTCGCGCGCGCGCTGGCCGAGCAGGCGCAGGTCGTCCCTGCGCCCGGCACGCTCGAGCGGCTGTCGACGGAGCTGGTCGTGGCGCGCGACCCGTACGGACGCGAAGCCGAGCGCGTGCGCGACCTGCGCGCGCGCCTGCTGCTCGGCACGCCGGCGGAGGCCCGTCGCGGGCGCGGCCGCGTGATCGCCGTCGTCAGTCCGGAGGTGAGGGAGGGCCGCAGCTGGCTCGCAGCGAACCTGGCCGCGAGCTTCGCCCAGCGCTCGCGCAGGGTGGTGCTGGTCGACGCGGATCTGCGTGGGCCGCGCCAGCATCGGCTCTTCGGCATCGAAGGGCGGGGCGGGCTGGTCGGCGCCCTGGCCGGGCACGGACTGCAGCCTGATCTGGAAGCCGTGCCGGCGATGCGCCACCTCGATCTGCTCTGCGCGGGCAGCCGGCCCGCGAACCCGCAGGAACTGCTGTCGCACGAGTCCTTCGGCCGCATCGTCCAGTCGCTGGCAGCCGAGAGCGACACGGTGATCGTCGATACCCCGGCCGCCTCGCCGGTGTCCGACTTCATGTTCGCCGTCGCCGCGGCCGACGCGGTGCTGCTGCTCGTGCGGCGCAATCGCACCCGGCTGTCCGCGGTGCGCGACCTCGTCGCCCGACTCGAGTCGCTGGGTCGCCCGGCGACGGGCATCGTCTACAACGAGAGGTGATCATGGGTTCCGTTGCCGCGCTGCGCCTGCCCGCAGTACCGCTCGTCGCCGCCCTGCCGGTGCTCGTCGGCCTGCTCGCGATGTACGTGCCGACCTTCCTCGACGTCTCGCGCGTCTACTGGGCCAACGAGCGCGGGTCGGCGGGTCCGATGATCCTCGCGATCTGCGCCTGGCTGATGTGGCGCGTGCGCGAACGCCTGCTCGACGGACCGGACGCGGATGCGATGCCGCTCGCCGGGTCGGCGCTCCTCGCGGTCGGCCTCGCGATGTACGCGATCGGCCGCTCGCAGGACTTCGCGCAGTTCGAGGTCGGCTCGATGGTGCCGGTGCTGGGCGGTCTCGTGCTCGGAGTGCGCGGCCTGCCGGGGCTGCGCGCGGCGTGGTTCCCGCTGCTCTTCCTCGCGTTCGTCGTGCCGCTGCCGGGCTCGCTGCTCGACGCGATCCTGGTGCCGCTCAAGCAGCAGGTGTCGGTGGTCGCCGAATGGCTGATGCACGCGATGGGCTTCCCGGTCGCACGCACCGGTGTCGTCATCACCATCGGTCCGTACCAGCTGCTGATCGCCGACGCGTGCTCGGGCCTGAACTCGATGATCTCGCTCACCGGCGTCGGCCTGGTCTACGTTTACACCGCCGGGCACGCCAGCCGGCTGCACAACCTGGCGCTGCTGGCGATGGTGCTGCCGTTCGCGTTCGTCGCGAACATCGTCCGGGTGTGCCTGCTGATGTGGGTCACCTTCGAGTTCGGCGACCAAGCCGGCCAGCGCTTCCACGACTGGGCGGGTTACCTCGAGATCGTGCTCGCGTTCGGTCTGTTCTTCGGCTTCGACGCGCTGCTGGGCGGGGTCGGCCGTCTTGTTGGCCGGCTCGCCGGCCGCCGCAACCCGGAGCTCGCATCGTGAACCGGATCCGCATGTTCTCCTGGGGCTGGGCAGTGGCGATGCTGGCCGCGATCGGCCTCGGTCACCTGATGACGCCGACGACGTCCATGAGCCCGCCGGGCGCGGTCGATCTCGAGGCGATGGTGCCGAAGCAGTTCGGCGGCTGGACCTATGTGCCGAGCGCGGTCACGCAGGTCGATCTCTCGGTCAAGCGCGACGGCGACGAAGGCTCGAACACCCGCGTCTACGACCAGGTGCTGATGCGCACCTACCGCAACGCGCAGGGCCAGTCGGTGATGCTGGCGCTGGCCTGGGGACGCCAGCAGCGACAGGAGGTGAAGATCCATCGCCCCGAGCTCTGCTATGTCGCGCAGGGGTTCCGGATCGAGTCGAGCCGCCCGCTCGAAGGGCTCGGTGACGGAAGCGTGCGCGGCACCACGCTGCTCACCGCATCGACCCGACGCTTCGAGCCGGTGATCTACTGGGTGCGGATCGGCGACACCCTGTCGAGCAATGCGTGGCAGACACGGCTCTACATCCTGCGGGAAGGCATCGCGGGGCGTATCCCGGACGGCATCCTCGTGCGGACCTCGCAGGCGATGCGCAACGCATCGCAGGTCGAGGCCTCGCTCGAGGTCCAGCGGCAGTTCCTCGCCGAACTCGTGGCGGCCGTGCCCCCGGCGCAGCGCGCGGTGCTGGTCCCGCGGGAACCGGTGCGCATGGCGGCAGCCGGACGATGAGCGCGACCGTCGGGTCGTTCCTGCCCCGGGACGCCGGAGCGAGCGCAGCGGCCGCGCAGCGCATCGATCTCCCGTGGTACCTGCGTCCGAGGGTACTGTCCGCCTGCGTGCTGCTGCCGCTCTACATCCTCGCCTGGTTCGTGACCGACGTGCTGGACGTGCAGGTGAGCAACGCGCGCGGCTATGCGTTCTTCCATGGCGAGGCCTTCCTGATCGGCCTGGCGGGCGTGCTGGCGCTCGTGTACGGCACCTTCCTCCCGATCAACGTCTTCTCGATCCGCGACCCGCGCTACCGGGGGCTCGAGCCACCGCTCTGGTTCATCTACCTGATCGGTACCCTGGCGCTGGTCGGCTACACCTTCTGGTTCGGCTTCCTGCTGCGCTCGCCCGGGTTGCTGCTGGAGCTGCTGAGCAGCGCCGCGTCGCTGAGCTTCACGATGCGCACGCAGCTCGTGCGCAGCGCCGGCGTCTCCAGCCTCGCCTCGCTCGGCCTGGCGTTCTTCGTGCTCGTCGCGCATCGCGTCTGGACCCTGCGGGCCGGCCCGCTGCCCCGCGCGCTGCGGCTGATGGCCTGGCTGCTCGGCGCGCTGACGCTGTTCCGCGCGTTCGCCTGGGCCGAGCGGCTCGCACTGATCGAGGTCGGCGTGGTCGTCGCGCTGTTCTGCTTCGGTCACGGGGACATGACGCGACCGCTGCTGCGACGGGTGAGGCAGGCGCTTCCGCTGCTCGGCGCCTCGGCGGTGATCGGCTTCTTCGCGCTGGCGGAGTTCGACCGCTCCTGGTCGAGCCACTACGCCGCGATCGAGTCGAGCTACGGGCGATTCATCGCGCAGCGCCTGGTCAACTACTACTACCAGGCCTTGAACAACGGCGCGGGCCTGATCACCGTCATGGACTGGCCGAGCTACCAGTTCTCGAATCTGCTGCACTGGCTGCACCAGTTCCCGGTGCTGCTCGGCCCGATCGTGCGGTACCTGACCACCGCGCGGGCCAACGACTTCCTCGAACGCTTCGGCGACCCCGAGTTCAGCAACTCGTCCGGTCTGTTCGCGGTGTTCTACGACGCGGGCCTGCCGCTCGGCATCCTGCTGCTGGCGGTCTTCGGCTGTCTCGCCCAGAGCGCGTACCAGGCGTTCCGCGAGCGAGACAACGTGATGGGGCTGCTGTTCCCGGTGTTCTTCATGGGCCTGATCGAGTTCTTCCGCTTCTGGTACATCGGCAACAGCCGGGCCTTCCTGCTGATCGTCGCGCTGCTGATGGCGATCGCGCTCGCCCGGCAGCGGACGCGCCCGGACCGCACCCCACCGGCATGATCCGCGCGGCCTCGCGCCGGGCGGGGCGGCGCCGCTGGCTCGCGGGCGTGCTCGGGCTGCTGGCGGGCGCTCGCGGTGCCGAGCCCGCGGCTCCGCAGGTGCTCGATCTCGGCCGGCTGCTGCGCGCGCTCGACGGCCCCGATGCATCGGTCACCGTACCCGCCGGCGCGTACGAGATCGACAACCCGGTCGTCTTCGAGGGCCGCTCCGGCACGCTGGCCTTCGAGCCGGGCACGGTGCTCGTGCCCCGTTCGGTCCGGAGCGGCGGACTGAAGTTCGTCCGCTGCGACGGCCTCGCCGTGCGCGGTGTCCGGCTGCGGTGGCCGACGCCACCCCAGGCGCGATCCCACGACGGTGCGGGGCTGCTGTTCACCCACTGCACCGAGCTCGAGGCGAGCGACTGCGAGGTGATCGGCGCGCCGGGCGCCGGTATCCACTTCGAGAACTGCACGGGCGTACGCGCGCGCGCGCTCTCGGTGGCTGCCACCGCCGCCGATGGCGTGCATTTCGCGAACTGCCGCGAGGTGTCGGGCCGTGAACTGTCGACGCGGGACACCGGCGACGACGGCGTGGCCTGCGTCGACTATGCGAGCGGACCCGAAAGCGGGGACATCGAACTGATGGTCGTCGACGTGCGCGACTCGCGCACCCGCGGCATCGCGATCGTCGGTGCGAGGCGGGTCCGCATCGACGGTTTCTCGGTGGAATCGACCGGGTCGAGCGGCGTGCTGGTCGTGCGCGACGACACGTACCGCACGCGCCGACCGTCGCAGGTCGTGCTGACCGGGGGGCGGGTGAGTGGTGCCGGGATGCGTGCGCCCCGCGTCGGCAACGACTTCGGAATCGAGGCCATCGAGGCCGACCACCTCGTCGTCCGCGATGTCCGCATCGCCAGCGCTGCCGGTTTCGGCCTGTCGGCCGTCCGCATCCGCGGTGCCGTCGTGCTCGAGCAGCTCGAGGTCGTGCGGGCCGGCGTCGGCCGACCGGCGGTCGAGGTGCGGGGCTGCGAGCACGCCGTGCTCAGGGCCCTGCGGATCGAGGCCGGCGATGTGCCCGGCGATGTGCCCGGCGATGTGCCCGCGCTGCTGGTCGAGGCCTGCCCGCGGCTGCGTCTCGACGGGCTGCGGGTCCGTGCCGCGCCGGGTCGCTCCGGACTGCTGGTCGCGCGATTCGTCGGGCCGTCGGAGGTCGACCTGGTGGCGGTCAGTGGCGACGGTCTGCCGTCACGGCTGCTGATCGAAGCGGGCGTGTCCGGCCGACTGCGGCGACACCCGGGCGATGGATTGAGCATCGAGAACCGGGGCGCGGTCCGGATCGACGCCGACGCGTGATGCGGGGGCCGGAACGGGCGCGTGTCGACGCGACTCCAGCGGGGGGGCGACGAAGCCCACGACGATCGACCCGAGCCGCGCGGCGAAGGTGCGCGAACGGGTCGGATCGCCGCACAGCGCGAAGAGCACGGCGGCGCCGCCCGAGCGCAGCAGCGCGCGACACAGCGGCCTGAGCGCGCTCGGCCGGCCGGCGAGGAGCAGCCTCCGGCAGACGAACCCGAAGCCCAGACCGTACGACCAGGCCTTGCCCGGATCACGGTCGGCCACCACCGGGTGGTGGACGCGGATCGACCCGTCGTACTCGAGCCGCGCACCGGCGTCGAGCAGTTCGTGGACGAACCAGGTCTCCTCGCCTGCGCCGATCCGGCGCCCGGCGCCGATGCGCTCGTCGAACCCGATCGCCGCGCCTTCGACGATCGCGCGGCGCACGAACAGGCTCGCCGAGATCGGCAGCCGGAACAGGTTGTGGTGACCGATCTTCGCCCGCAGACCCCAGGGACGCCGACCCAGACCTTCGGTGCCGGCGGTCTCGCCGATCCAGGTCGACAGCCCGTCCAGCGCCTGGTCCTCGAAACGCAGGGCCACCCGCTCGAGCGTGTCCTCGGCGTACCAGCAGTCGTCGTCCGGGAATGCGACGATGCGGCCGCGCGCGACCGCGAGGCCCGCGTTGCGACCGAGCGAGAGTCCGCGGGGTGTCCGCAGGCGGCAGAGCTGCAGCCCCGGCGGCAGGTCCGCCAGCAGCGCGTCGAGCCGGCCGTCGTTGTTCTGGTCGACCAGCACGACCTCGAAGTCGCTGAAGGCCTGGCGCGAGAGGCTCGCGAGCAACTGCTGCAGCGGCTCGACACGCCCGAGCGTGCTGACGACCAGCGAGAACGCCGGCGGCTGTCCTGCCGCTGTGGCGACGACGTCCTGCGACCGCGCCCGGGGCGCGGCGCTCCGGACCGGTGCTGCCCCCCCGTTGACGGACCGGACCGGCGACATGGCTTCCAGGAGCGCGGCGCGTGCATAGCGTGCGAAGGTCTGGGCCAGACCGCGCACGAAGCGCGGATCCCCGACCGTCAGCAGCTCGCGCATGAACAGGGAGAACGCTTCGGCGTACTGCTGGCGCCGTCGGCGGGTGCTGTCCTGCTGCGGGTGGACGCGGTAGCTCAGCAGCGGTTCGTCGACATTGGCGAACCGGACGCCCGCACGGCGCATGCGCAGCCAGAGGTCGAGGTCCTGCGCGTACACGCCGCCCAGGTACCCGCCGACCGACACCAGCGCCTCCCGACGCATCATGACCGCCGGATGCGCGACGCCTCCCTCGGAGAACTGGAGCCGGCGGATGGCCTCGGGCGCCACCGGCAGCCTGCGCGAATGCGGCAGCGGCATGCCGTGCTCGTCGATCACGCGCACCTGGCTGCCGACGACGCCGATGTCGGGTCGGGTGTCGAGCAAGGCGACCTGCTTGGCGAAGCGCTCCGGCGCGCACACGTCGTCAGCGTCCATCCGAGCGAGATACTCGCCGCGCGCGGCCTCGACCCCGTGGTTCATCGCATACGAGAGCTGCCGCAATCCGAGGCAGATCCAGCGGATCCGCGGATCCGGGTACGCGGCGGCGAGCGCGTCTGCCCGCGACGTCGCGGCGCCGTTCAGCAGCGCCAGCACCTCGAAGTCGTCGAAGGTCTGCACGAGGACGCTGCGAATCGCGGCATCGAAGTGCTTGCCGGCGTCCGCGACGGGCAACAGTACGGAGACTCGGGGCATCGGTCGTGGGGGCTGTGAAGTCGATCGATGTTCGGTCCGTCGCTTGGCGCCGCGGTGACGGTGCGGCGGCGGACGAGCGCGCGACGGTCCGATCGGCCCCGACGCGCAGGCCGAACGGACTGATCTCTGCGGCCGCGGGGGGCAAGACCGGCCCCGCTACGCCGGACTGTCATCGAGACACGCTGCAATGCGGCTTCATTCCGGCAAGCCTCTCCCCGCGCCCTTGCAGACCTCGATCCTCCGACGCAACGTGCTCGCCAATTACTCGGCGACGGCCTGGCTGGGGGCGGTGACCCTCGTGTCGACGCCGCTCTACCTGCGGTGGCTCGACCACGCCCAGTGGGGGCTGATCGCGGCCTGCGTCACGGTCCAGTCGATGCTCGTGCTGCTCGACATCGGCATGACGCAGTCGATGCCCCGGGCGTTCGCCCGTGTCGCGCGCGATCCGGCGACGCTCGACCGGGCATTCCGCGCCCATGCCCGGCTCTATGTCGGGCTCGCGTCGATCGTCTTCGTCGTCGGACAGGTCGTCGCCCCGTTCATCGCCCGCGGCTGGCTCGCCCGGCGCGGTGTCGACCCCGAGCAGGGCGAATGGGCGCTGCGCCTGCTGCTGGTGCAGTTCCTCTTCCAGTTCTCGAACAACGCGCACGTCGGCTTCTGGCTCGGCACCGAACGGCAGGTGCAGGCGAGCGTGCGGCAGTGCGTCTTCATGACGCTGCGTCACGGCAGCGCGCTGGCGGTGATCGGGTCCGGTCACCCTTCTGCGATCGCCTACCTCGCGCCGTTCGCGTTCTGGGCCGCGGTGGAATGCCTCGCGAATCGCCATTCGGTGATGCGCACGCTCTCGCCCACCCGGGCCGGGGCCGGACCGTCACTCGACGAACTCGGCGCCGTGCTCCGGTCGGCATCGGTCCTGACCCTCGCGGTCGCGGTCGGCATGGTCGTGTCGCAGGCGGACCGCCTGCTGCTCTCGACGGTGCTGTCGATCGACGAATTCGGGCGCTATGCGGCGAGCGCGGCGCTCGGCCTCGCCTTCCTTCAGCTTCAGTACCCGCTGGTGCGCGCGTTCATGCCCCGGATGGTCGCGGTGCAGGCCGGCGATCCGGCGGCCGCGACCGCGCTCCTGCGCCCGATGGCGGTCGCGCTCCTGGTGGGCTGCATCGTGCCCTGCGCGCTTGCCGCGGCGTTCGCGGGGCCGCTGCTGCATGCATGGACCGGCGATGCGACTGCCGCGGTCGACGGGCGCTTCGTCCTCCAGGCGATCCTGGTGGCGGTGGCGCTCAACGGCGCCTACAGCGTCGTCTATCCGCTGATGCTCGCGAGCGGCTCGGACAGGACGGTCCTTGCGATCAACCTGGTGAGCCTGGCAGCCGTCGGTGGGTTCGCGGCGGCGGCCGGGTCGACCGCGACCGCGGCGACCGGTGGCGAGATCTGGCTGCTGTCGGCATCGGTGCAGTGCATCGGTGGCGCGACCTGGCTCGCCTGCCGCCTGCACGGCGCGCGCGACCGGTCACGGCTGAAGGCGGGGCAGGCATGAACGCGCTCGCCGTGCGTGCGATGCGGCGTCTGGGTCGGGGCCTGTCACGATTCGGAGAGGCCGGCGCGGCGTGGCGGACCTACCGGCGGCTCGCCGCGCATCCGTCGCCGCGCTTCGACCTGTCGAGGCGCGACCTCAAGCTCGTGCTCGGCGAGGCGTCCGCCCAGACCGAGTTCGACCGCCACTACATCTTCCACACCGCGTGGGCCGCTCGTATCCTGTCCCGCACCCGGCCGGTCCGGCATGTCGACGTCGGCAGCTCGCTGTACTTCGTCACCAGCGTGTCGGCCTTCGTCCCGGTCGAGTTCGTCGACATCCGGCCGGCGCGGCTGGATCTCGACGGGCTGCGCGCGAGCGCGGGCAGCCTCGCCGCGCTGCCCTTCGGCGACGGCACCGTCGACTCGCTGTCCTGCATGCACGTGCTCGAGCACGTCGGTCTGGGCCGATACGGCGATCCGGTCGACTACGACGGCGACCTCGTCGCCGCCGCCGAGCTCTCGCGGGTACTCGCTCCGGGTGGACGGCTGCTGCTGGTGGTCCCGGTCGGCGGCCGCGCGAGGATCCAGTTCAACGCACATCGCATCTACGGCCCGCAGCAGATCGAGTCGATGTTCTCCGGACTCGAGCTCGAGACATTCGCGCTGATCCCCGACGAGGCCACCGACGGCGACCTGATCACCGATCCGTCGCCGGTGCTGCTGGCGCGACAGCGCTACGGATGCGGCTGCTACGTGCTGCGCCGCCCGGCCGCGCCGCGGTGATCGCCTTCTTCGCCCAGGGGGGGCTGGGGAACCAGCTGTTCCAATACGCGGCCGCACGCAGCCTCGCGCTGCGGCGGGGCACGGGTGTCGTGATCGACCCGAGCTGGTACGCGCCGGGCGTCGAGAAGACCACGCCGCGTACGCTCGACCTGCTCGGCTTGCGCATCGAAGCGCGGCTGGCCGAAGAACTGCACTGGGAGCGCTTCGCGCGGCTGCGCGGCCGGTTGCGATCGCGGCTGCCGTTCGGACGCCGCTGGCGGCCGCGCCGCGAACCGCGCGGCCGCTTCGACGAGCGCCTTCTCGAGGCGGCCGACGGGTCCTACCTGATCGGCTACTGGCAATCCTGGCGCTACTTCGAGCCGATCCGTCTCGGTCTCGCCGTCGAGCTCCAGCCGAAGGCGCCCCCCGGCGACCGGGACCGCGATCTGCTCGAGCGCATCGCCGGCACCGAGGCGATCGCCGTCCACGTTCGCCGGACCGACTACGTCCAGGTGGCCCAGGCCTCGGCGGTCCACGGCGTCTGCGCTCCCGACTACTACGTGCGTGCCCTGAGCCTGCTGTCCGGCGAGGTACGCCGTCCCGAGGTGTTCGTGTTCTCCGACGATCCGCAGTGGTGTCGCGCGCACCTGGCCTTCGACGTGCCGACGACCTTCGTCGACCGGACCGGTCAGGGCGGCGCCCTCGACGACCTGCGGCTGATGGCCGCCTGCCGGCACTTCGTGATCGCCAACAGCACGTTCAGCTGGTGGGGGGCGTGGCTGGGCCGGCATCCTGCGAAGCGGGTCGTCGCGCCGGCGCGCTGGTACGCGGACGGCCGGCCGACGCCGGACCTGCTGCCGCCCGGCTGGCTGCTCGCATGACCCTCGACCTCGCGATCAACGGCCGCTTCCTGCGTCGACGCCCATCGGGCGTCGATCGCTTCGCGCTCGAGACGATCCGCGCGCTCGACGCAATGCTGCGCCAGGGCGACGAGGCGATGCGCGACGTGCGCGTGACGCTGCTCGTGCCATCGGATGCCGCGCCGCCCCAGGGGCTCAGCCATATCGGCGTCGAGCGCTTCGGTCGCCTCGGTGGCCAGGCCTGGGAGCAGATCGAGCTGCCGTGGCGCCTGCGCGGACGCCTGCTGCTGAACCTGTGCAACACCGCCCCGCTGCTGCCGAGGCGCCAGGCCGTCGTGATCCACGATGCCGCTACCGTGAGGATGCCCGACGCGTTCACACCCGCCTTCCGCGCAGTCTATGCCGCGCTGATGCCGCGACTGGGCCGACGCGCGGATCATGTGCTGACGGTCTCGGAGTTCTCCCGCGGCGAGCTCCAGTCGGCCTGGGGGATCGACCGCGGGCGCGTGACGGTGCTCGTCGAAGGCGCGGAGCACATCCTGCGCGAGGACTCGGACCCCGTGGTGATCGACCGCGAGGGCCTGCCGCGCGGTGGCTACGTGCTCGCAGTGGGCAACCTCGCCCCGTACAAGAACCTCGGCACGCTGCTGCGGGCCACGGCGATCGGCGGCCCGCTTCCCGTGCAGACCGTGCTGGTCGGCGGTTCGAGCTCGAAGATCTTCCGCGACGCCGGGCTCGAGCTGCCGCCCGGCGTGCGTCTGACCGGATACGTGACCGACGCACAGCTGCGCGCGCTGTACGAGTCGGCCGCCTGCTTCGTCTTCCCGTCGCGCTACGAAGGCTTCGGCCTGCCGCCGCTCGAGGCGATGGCCTGCGGCTGCCCGGTGATCGCGTCGGACGCCGCCTCGATTCCCGAGGTCTGCGGCGATGCGGCGCTGAGCTTCGATCGCGACGATGCCGCCGCGCTTCGCGCGCAGCTCGACCGGCTGCTCGGTGACCCGACCTTGCGGGCCGCGCTCGCCGAGGCGGGGCGCCGCCGGGCCGCGACCTACACCTGGGAGCGCGCGGCGCGCGGCCTGCTCGACGTGCTTCGCGGCCGCCGGTCTCTGGCCACCGATCTCGAAGGAATCCGATGCGCGTAGCGATCGTTCACGACTGGCTCACGGGACGCCGCGGCGGCGAGACCGTACTCGAGCAGCTCCTCGAGGTCTGGCCGGACGCCGACCTGTTCTCGGTGGTCGACTTCTATCCCGACGGCGACCGCCCGGGGATCCGGGGCAAGCATGCGACGACGACCTTCGTGCAGCGGCTGCCGTTCGCCAGCAAGCGCTATCGCGCCTACCTGCCGATCATGCCGTTCGCGATCGAGCAGCTCGAGCTGCGCGGCTACGACCTCGTCCTGTCCTCGAGCCACGCGGTCGCCAAGGGCGTGCTCACCGCGCCCGGCCAGGTTCACGTCAGCTACGTGCACACCCCGATCCGCTACGCCTGGGATCTGCGCGAGGACTACCTTCGCGAGGCGGGCATGGCGCGCGGGCTGCGGGGCTGGATCGCCCGCGCGGTGCTGCACTACATCCGCCACTGGGACCGGTCGAGTGCCGTCGGCGTCGACCACATCGTCGCCAACTCCGATTTCGTCCGCCGCCGCATCGCCCGCTGCTGGGGCCGCGACGCACAGGTGATCCATCCGCCGGTCGACGTCGAAGGCTTCTCGCTGCGCCGGGACAAGGACGACTTCTACCTGGTCGCAGGATCGATGGCGCCGTACAAGAAGGTACCGATGCTCGTCGAAGCGTTCACCGCGATGCCGGATCGCCGGCTCGTGGTGATCGGCGACGGGCCCGACCTCGCGCGGGCACGGGCGGCGGGCGGCCCGAACGTCACGTTCCTCGGGCACCAACCCTTCGAGGTGCTCCGCGACCATCTGCAGCGCTGCCGTGCGTTCGTGTTCGGGGCGCTCGAGGATTTCGGGATCATGCCGCTGGAGGCGCAAGCCTGCGGGACCCCGGTGATCGCATTCGGCGCGGGCGGCGCGCTCGAGACGGTGATCCCGATCGGCTCGGTCGCGCCGACCGGCCTGTTCTTCGACCAGCAGACCGTGGCGTCGGTGATCGGTGCAGTCGAGGCGTTCGAGCGCGAGCGCGGGACGTTCGATCCGGACGCGTGCCGGGCGAATGCGTTGCGGTTCGCCGCGCCTGTGTTCAGGCGGCGGATCGCGGAGGCGGTCGCCGCGGCGATCGCGGCGCACCGGGCCGAGAGCGCGCCGCGTCCCGATCCGGGTCCGCACGAACGGGATGGCACGTGGCTGCCGGCCTCCCGGGACGCGGCGGTCGAGATCGCTGGCTGAGTCGGCACGGTGATCCGCGCGCCGCGTTCGGATCGCCGCGATGGATCCGTTCGAGCCAGCGTCACGAGTCCCCCGCGCCCTTGGCGTTCATCGAGCGGCGGCACGATCGGAGTCGTGTGCACCGAGCCCCCGAGCTTCCCGATGCCCTGGTCCCCGATGGTCTGGACGGTCCGGATGCGCGCGGCGCGGACGGTCGTCGGGCGGGTGCCCGTCGGCCCCGAGCGGATCGTCCCGCCACGGCCATGAACGTCCTCCTCATCGACGCGTATTCGGATCTCGCCGCGCCGCTGGCCGCGCTGCTCGGACCGAGAGGCCTGTCCGTGCGTGCGACCACCTCGTGCGAGGAAGCCGACGAGTTCCTCCGGACTCACGAGGTCTCGATCGTGCTCCTCAGCTCGACGCTGCCGGACCGCTCGGGCGTTCAGTACCTGAAGCTGCTGCGCTCGTTCCCGTCGACCCGCACGCTGCCGCTGATCATGCTCGGCACCCGGGCCACGGATATCGACGTCGCCCTGACGCTCGATGCCGGCGCCGACGACTACGTGCACAAGCCAGCGTCTCCGCCCGAGCTCGAACGGCGCATCCTCGCGCTGCTGCGCCGATGCGATCAGGCGGCGCCGAGTCCGCGTCGGCTCGCCACGCGGCAGGTCGGTTCGCTGGGCTTCGACGAGGACTCGCGCCGGGTGACCTTCGAGGGCGTGCATCTGCCGCTGCGCCGGACCGAGGCCGATCTGCTCGCCTGCATGATGGAGGCGCCCGGCCGCGTCTTCACGCGCTCGCAGCTCGTCAAGCGCATCTGCGACTCCGAGACCGTCCACGACCGGGTGATCGACGTCCACGTGCGTCGGCTGCGGCTGCTGCTCCAGCCCTTCGGTGCCGACGGCATGGTCGACACGGTCCGTGGCGTGGGCTACCGCCTGCTCGAGACCGCGCAACCCCTGCCGCCGGACGCCCCGGGCACGCCTGACGACGCCCCGTCTCAGGCCGGTGCGTCGGGACTGGATCTGCGGGGCGGCGACACGGCGCGGGTGGTCGGACACCCCGGGCTACGGGGCACCTCGTGACGGCTCGGCGGCCGTGGCGGCTCGGCGCCGCGGCGCTCGTGCTCGCCGCCGCCGGTCCCGCTGCGGCCATCATGGCGGGCGCGGCACCCGATTCGCCAGCGGCTCGCGTCGACGCCAACATCGCCGTATCGCCCTGGGCCGGCGTGGGCGCCTTGCGGGTCGACGCGAGCACCTTCACCGGCGTCGCGATCGGGCGGCGGCACGTGCTGACCGCCGCGCACGTGGTCAAGGGCGCGTCACCGGCCGGCGTGCGGTTCCGCGTGTATCCCGGCCCCACGCCCGTGGAGATCGCCGCCGCATCGATCGTGGTCCATCCGGATTTCGTCGCGTTCGCGACGCCCAATCTCAGCGACGACCTCGCGGTGGTCGTCCTCGAGGCAGACCTGCCGGCCGGTGTGCCGATCTATCCGCTGAACCGTTCGGCGCCGGTCCAGGGGACGACCTTCGTGGCGGTCGGGTACGGCGGCAGTGGCCAGGGAGATGGCACCGGCCGTGTCGGCGCGGATCCGTCGGTCAAGCGGGTCGGCCGCAATACGGCCGACGCTTTCGTCGTCGACGACGAGGGCTCGGGCCGAGCCGAACTCTTCTACTTCGACTTCGACGGCGGCGGCCAGCCGAACCGGCTCGGGGGAACCGGGCTCGGCAACGCCGTCGAGACCAGCATGGCCACGGGCGACTCCGGGTCGCCGGCGTTCCTCGCGGGCACCTCGCCGCCGCTGCTGCTCGGCATCAACACCTTTCTCGTCTCCTTTGCGAACGGCCCGACCGATCCGGGCACCTTCGGCACCGGGGGCGGCGGGCAGCTGGCCTCGGGCTATGCGGCCTGGATCGATCAGACGGTGGCGGCGACGTCGCCCGTGTCGATGTCCGGCGACGAGAACGGCGAGGCGCCGCTGCCCGTCTGGACCCTCTCCCTCGTCGCCGCGGTGTGCGCGGTGCGGCTCAAGCGCGCTGCACGGGCAGGCTGACCCGCACCCTGAGTCCCGGCCGGGACGGCGGGCCGTCCCCGTCGAGCAGGGCGACATCGCCCCCATGGCGGGCGGCGATGCTGCGGACGATGGCGAGCCCGAGACCGCTGCCGCCCGGGGGGGAGCCGGGCAGGCGGGTGAACCGGTCGAACGCGTGCTCGCGGGCGGCGCCGGCGATGCCCGGCCCGTCGTCGACCACATCGAGCTCGAGGCGATCGGCGCGCCGGTGCATCACGATCCGGACGACGCCGCCCGGCGCGTGGTGGACCACGTTCTCCAGCAGGTTGCGCACCATCGATTCGAGCTGTCCGGCATCCCCGGCCGCGAGCACGCTGTCGGGCGGCTCGGGCAACTCCGCCTCGATGGTGAGGAGCGCCGTGTCGGCCAGTCCGATCACGCCTGCCACGGCCTCGCGACAGACGGTCGCGAGGTCGATCCGCCCGACGGCGCTCGCCATCGCGTCCTCCTCGCTGCGCGCCAGCGTGAGCAACTGCGCGACCATGCGTGCCGCCCGTGCCACCCCTTCCTCGAGACGCCCGAGCCGCTCCTCGCGCTCGGGGCCGGGCGGCGTGCGCCGCAGAACGTCGAGCTGCAGGCCGAGGGCGGTGACGGGCGTGCGCAGCTCGTGGGCTGCGTCGGCGACGAAGGCCCGCTGCAGCGAGACCAGCGAGTCGACCCGCGCGAGCAGCGCGTCGAGCGCGCGCGCCACCGGTACCAGCTCGCGCGGCAGGCCGGCTTCGCCGATGCGGCCCCCGGCGCCCGGATCGCGCTCGCGCAGCCTGCCGGCCAGCGCATCGAGCGGCCGCAGCGCGCGAACGACGACCACCCAGGCGAACAGCATCAGCGCCGGCACGAGCAGCGCCGTCGGCGCGAGGTTGCGCAATGCCGCGCGCCGCGCATCGGCGTCTCGCACCCACTCGAACTGCGCGACCCGAACGATCCGGCTGCCGACCTGAAGCGAATAGACGCGGAGCGGTCCGTCAGCGGTCCGCACCGTGCTGTAGCCGCTCGCAGTACCGCTGCCGAGCGCGGCCTCGGGATGCGAGGACCACCGCGTGGTGTCGTCCTCCACCCGCACCAGGAGTTCCTGCCTCGGGTCGAAGCCAGGGCCGCTCGTGACGGGGCGCTCGGGAACGGCGAACCGGCCACGCAGCACCAGCGATGCCGCCTGCTGCAGGCGCAGGTCGGACTGTTCTCGGGCCTCGGCCCGGGCGATCCGCCAGGTGACCGTCGCGTGGGCCGCCGACAACACGGCGATCATGCCGAACAGCAGCGCGAGGAGGCGGTGCCGGAGCGAATTCAAGGCTGTCCCATGCGGTAACCGACGCCGCGAACGGTGACGATCGCATCGGCGCCGAGCTTGCGCCGCAGCGCGTGAACATGGACCTCGAGGGCGTTGCTGCCCACCTCGCCGCTCGCGCCATACACCCGCTGCTCGATCGCCGCGCGCGAGCGCAGCGTGCCGGGACGCTCGAGCAGCACGCTGAGCACGGCGTACTCGCGCGCCGACAGGTCCACCGACCTGCCGTGCAGCGTGGTTTCGCGGGTGATCGGGTCGACCGACAGCCCGTGATGGACGATGGTGTCGACCGAGCGCCCGGCGCTGCGGCGAACCAGGGCCCGCAGACGCGCGGACAGCTCGTCGAGCGCGAAAGGCTTGACGAGGAAATCGTCGGCGCCGATGTCCAGGGCTGCGAGCCGGTCAGCCAGGCCATCGCGCGCGCTCGCCACGATCACCGGCAGCCGCTCGCCCGCCTGCCGGAAGGCGCGCAGCCAGTCGAGACCATCGCGGTCGGGCAGTCCGAGATCGAGCACCACGGCATTGAAGCCGTGGTCGACGAGCGCGCCCGATGCGCGCGCCGCATCGCGGACCCACTCGGCGCTCCAGCCCCTCTGCGCCAGACCGGCGCGAATAGCCTCGCCGATCAGCGGGTCGTCTTCGATCAACAGGATACGCATGGCTGCCAAGTCCTTAAGAACCGCCTAAGGTGCATCGGATATCGTTGCACGGTGTTGAACGGACAGACCGGAAAGACGATGAAGCGCCGAGACATGAAGCGGTTGTTCGAGCTGCTGGGCGACGTGCTCGAGGCGGCGCCCGGCCAGGCGCCCGATCAGGATGCGCTCGCGCTGCTGCGCGCCGCCCGCCAGCTCCAACCCGATCTCGACTGGCTGCTCGCGAAGCGGCTGATCGCTGCCGGCGCCGCGCCGGCCCGGCTGCGCGCGGTGCCGACGCTTTCCGCACTATCCCTCGCACGCCGGACGGACTAAAGGGCGTCGGCGTCCGTCATGCGATGGACAAGGGCGGGGCCGTACGATCAGTGCTCAACCTGGAGCTCACCATCATGATTCGACGTCCCGTCCTGGCTGCGGCAGCGGCCGTGATCGCCTTGGGCCTTCCCGCAGTCGCGAAGGCCGATGTTCCAGCGCTCGCCGTGATCGGCGGCACCTCGTTCACCCTGAACCCAATGAACGACTACTACGCCGGCGCCGCCGCGACAGTCGGCGGACGCCTGGCCCTGACCGGGCCGGCCGAATTGACGTTCCGGCTCCTGGCCACCGCGGCGACGATCGACAGCGCCTTCGAATTCCGGGGTTCCAGGCTCTTCTCGAACTCCGATATCGGCCCCGCCGCGACGCGGACGGTGTCCGTCGACGCCGGCATGCTCGACTTCGCGTTCCGGATGCCGTCCACGAACCCGGCGCTCTCGCTGCTCACGAACAGCGGCAACAACGGCCTGGGCAATCTGCCCTCGTTCGCGGTGACCATGCTCGGCGACGGGCGCGCGCGCATTTTGCTCGACGACAACGGCGGTGCGGGCTCGTTCGCCTCGAGCGACGGCGACTACGACGACATGGTGCTCGACGTGACGATCGCGGGCGTCACGCCGGTGCCCGAAGCGGGCGAGCTGCTGATGATGTCGGCCGGTCTCGCATTCGCGGCGGCCGCGAGCCGCCGGCGCAAGGCCCGGCGCGCCTGAGCCGGGGCTCAGAAGCGGTTGGCGAGCACGCCGACCGCTTCGACCCCGGAGTCGGCGAGCAGCCGTCGCAACTCCTCCATCCTCGCCATCCGCGTGCGGCCGACCCTGGCCACGACCAGTGCGCCGCTGCAGCGCACCGCGACCGACAAGGCCCTTCGGTCGAGCGAAAGCGCGGGCGTGTCGACCAAGATGGCATCCCATCCAAGGACCAGCGTGGCGAGCATCGACGCGAAGCCTCGCGACGCGGATGCGTCGGCGCCCAGGCCCGCGCCAATCGGTGCGAGCACCGAGAGCTCCACCGATTCGAATGACGACGGTAGGCGCAGCGCCGACTCCGGTCGGGCGAGCGCATCGGCCAGCCCCAGTGCAGGCCGGATGCCGCCGACCACCTCGGCCAGCCTCGGCGCGTCGATGCAGGTGTCGATCAGCAGCACCCTGCGGCCGGTCATCGCCAGCAGCAGCCCGAGGGTCGCGGTCGCCAGCGTCCGGCCGTCACCCGGGGCGTCTCCGAGCACAGCGAGCGCGGTGCGCTCCGGGTCGTCGCCGAACCACCGGAGCTCGAGCTGGGTCCGTGCGTCGGTGTAGGCACGGGACAGCGCGACGTCGTCGATCACGGCACGCAGCGCGGCCCCCATCTGGCGGCGGTCGTCGGGAAGCAGCACCGGCGCACCGCGCTGCACCGCGAGCGCCATGTCGAGCTGAGGCCGCGTCGAGAATCCGAGAGAGACCGCGACGTCGCCGAAGCGCCCGCCGCGTTCGCGCTGCATCTCGAGCACACGTTCGGCCTGTTCGAGCCGGATCACGCCCAGGTCGATCATGATGGCGCCGATCTGCGCATTGCCCGACGGGGCGGGGTCGGCGAGCGGGGCGACGGACGTTTCACGATCCGGCGTTCCGATCGACGACAGGCGGTTGAGCTTAGGCATGGGTGCGCCCTCCGATCAAGGGAAGCCTCGGGAGCAGACGACCCGAGAGGAAGGGGCGTGCCGACCGGTGCACGCGGCGCACCGCGCGTGAGCGCGGCACCTGCGCGAGCGTCGGACAGCCCATCGCGCGCTGCAGGTCGGTCACGGTGAGCACGCGGCGGTCCAAGGCGCTGGCGATCGATGCGACGACGATGCCCGCCATCGGCGCGAGCAGCAGGCCGATCAGCCAGACCATCAGCAGGTTCGGCGTCGTCGGCTGCAGCGGCTCGACCGCGGGATCGAGCTGCACGACGTTAGCCCCGCGCGACTCGCTCTCGACCGAAGACTGCAGCAGGCGCTGGGACAGGGTGTCCATCGCGCGCTGCGCGGTCTCGACGTCGCGCATCAGCACTGCGACCTCGTCGCGCTGAAGCTTGAGGGACATGACCTTCTCGCGCTGCGACGCAAGCGCGCCGCGCAGCTCGCTCTCGCGCGCCAGGTTGACCTCGTGCTGCCGCTTCAGGCTGTTGGTCACCGAGTCGATGTGCCTGCGCAGTTCACTCTCCAGCGTCGCCAGCTCGTCGCGCAGCCGCTCGACCGACGGATAGCGCGGCCCGAACTGGCTCGTCAGTTCGCTCATGCGGGCCTGGGTCCGGGCGATCTCCGACTTCAGCTGCGAGACCACCGCATTGTTGAGCACGTCGGGCAGCACCTGGCCGCCGTCGCTCATCCGGGCGGCCGATTGCGCCTTCTCGGCGGATTCGCTGCGGATCGCCTGCAGCGTCGTGAACTGCGTCGACAGCTCGTTCAGACGCTGGCTCTCGACGTCGAGGCGCTCGTCGACGGACACGATCCCGTTCGAGCGCTGGTACTTGGACAGCTTGCGCTGGGCCGCCTCGAAACGCTCACGCACCGCCTGCGACTGAGCCTCGTAGAAGGTCGCGAACTCCTTGGCCGGCTGCACCTTCAGGTCGAGCTGCGTCGCGATGTAGGCCCGAGCCACCGCGTTCGCCGCGTCGGCCGCGAAGCGCGCGTCGGGCGCGCGCAGGCTGATCTCGATCACCGTGCTGTTCTGCGAGGGCTGGATCCGGACCCGATCGATCAGGCGTTCGGCGAAGAACTGTTCAATCGAGCCGCGTCCGCCGGTCGCCTGCTGGAAGATCCGCTGCGCGACGTCGCTGCGCTCGATGCCGAGCATGCGAACCGCGGCCAGCGCCACGCGCTGGCTTCGGATGACGTCGACCTGGGTGGAGAGGAAGCCCGGGGAGAGCGCGGCCGCCGACGGCGAGTCGACCAGGGACTCGCGGGCACGTCCGCCGTCGATCATCAGACTCGTGGTGGCGATGTAGTTGCGCGGCCACAGCGTGGCGATCGCGGCGGTCGCCGCGATGACCAGCGAGCACACCAGGACGAACAGGCCGCGACGCGACCACAGGAGCATCAGGAAGTCGGTCAGCGGCATGGTGGCCTCTCGTTTCGGCCCTGTCGGGGCATGGGGAGCCTGTTCATCGGAGTGCGCCGACGCCGCGGTCGACCGAGCCGGATGTATCGGACCGGACCGGTCCGCCGATGGCGCCCGCGGTCGGCGCGAACTCGCCGAGAAGCGCGACCTTCGTGTCGCGCCGCATCCTGTCGACCGCAGCGTCGATGACGGCACGGCGACGCTGCTCGAGCAGATGGCGCTCGATCCAGACGTCGACCTTCGGGCCCTCGCCCGGACGCGCTTCGATCCGTCGCAAGTGCAGCACCTGCAGCGAAGGCGGCGTGCCGAGCAGGACCAGATCCCCTTCGGCGCGCTGCTGCAGGGTGGCGGCGAGCGTCGGTCCCGCCTCCTCCGGGAGCAGCGTGCCGCTCCGCCGCACGAAGGCCACGCCGCGCGCCGAGAGCCAGTCGGCCACCTCGTCGATGCGGCGGGCGGACGACACCCGTGCACGCAGCCCGGCCGCGTCCACCGTCGCCGACTCGGTCGTCAGTTGCTCGATGCCGTAGACCCGGCGTTTCGAGAACAGCGCGGGATGGGCTTCACGAAAGACCCGGATCTCGTCGGTGCCGGGCCGCGGCACGGCCGATGCGATGCGCTCGACTGCCGCCTGGGCATGGATCCGGTCGACCGCCGCCTGCGTCTGCGCGAGCACTGCGGGTTCCCGGTCCAGCCCGTCTTTGCGGGCCATCGAGACGAGCAGCGTCCGGTCGACCAGGGCGTCGAGCGCCAGTCGCCGCGCGGCGGCATCCTCGGGCTTGATGCCATTGGCCGTCAGCGTCTGCTGAAGCTGCGTTGTCGTGAGCTCGACATCACCGACCCGCGCCACCACCTGCCCCGAGTCGCGAGGGCGGTCGGTGCCGGCGGAGCAGGCCGAGAGCGCGAGCAGGATGGCGAGGGATGCGTGTGTACGACGCGACATGGCGGTAGCAGGCAGGCCGGGCCAGCGTGGGCCGGCAGGCAGTGGGAAGCAGTCAGGTGAACGGAAGCTAGGCGTCCCGCGTGACAGGACGATGGCTCGTCGGGCATCGCGCCGATCGACCCATCGAGACTGTGGTCCGATCGGATCATCGACGAGCCCGATCGGCGCCGGCCGTCATGCCGCGACACGCCGAATCGATCAGTGAAGGCCACATCGAGGGGGTCGAGTGTCTCAAGCGGTGAAGCGGCAGGAGGCCGCATTCACCGCTGTGCAACATGCAGGGCCAACAGTTCAGCTCCGAGTCCGCCGCCGTCACGTCCCGTCCGATGAAGCTTCACGCCGCTCCCCGTGTTCACCGCAGCCGCCGCATCCGGAGCCGCCGCATCCGGAGCCGCCGCATCGTGACCGCAGACGGCTTCACGTTGCTCGAGCTGCTGGTGGTGCTGCTGATCCTCGGTCTGCTCGCCAGCCTCGTCGCGCCCCGGTTGCTCGGCAACGTGTCCAAGTCCGAGGAGAAGGTGGCGCGGGCCCAGATCTCCGCGCTCGAGACGGCGATCGAGAACTTCCGCCTCGATGTCGGCCGCTATCCGAGCACCGAGGAGGGGCTCGGTGCGCTGCAGAAGTCACCGACCGACGATGCGCGGTGGGCCGGGCCCTACCTGAAGAAGGCGGTGCCCAAGGACCCATGGGGCCAGGCCTACCTCTACCGATTCCCCGGCGAGCGCGGCGACTTCGACATCGTCTCGCTCGGGCGTGACGGAAAGCCCGGCGGCAGCGGGCCCGACGGCGACCTCGGCAACCGCTGACCCGCCATGCGTTTCGAACTGGTCCTGGTCGACAACCGCGGCACGCTGGCGCGACGAAGCGTCGAGGCGGCCTCGAAGGCGGCGGCGCGCGCCACGCTGCGCCCCGGCGAACGCGAGATCGCCTGCCGGTCCTCGGGCGTCTCGTTCGGACGCGGGGCGTCGATCGGCCGTGGCGAGCGCCTCGCCTTCTGCGAGGCCCTCGAGCAGGTGCTTGCCGGCGGCCTGACGCTCTCCGAGTCGCTCCGTGCGCTCGCGTCGGACGAAGGCTCCGCCGGCGCCGCGGTCGCCCGCGCGCTGCTGCTGGGGCTCGACGCGGGTCTGCCGCCGTCGGGGGCCTTCGAGTCGTCCGGGCTCGGCTGGTCACCGTTCCTCATCGCGCTGGTGCGCAGCGGCGAGCGCACCGGACAGCTGCCTGCCTCGCTCGAGCGCTTCGTGCGCTTCGAGCGCGGGTTGCTCGAGATGCGGGGGCGGCTGATCTCGGCCTCGGTGTACCCGTTGGTGCTCGGCGCCGTTTCCCTGGGCGTGCTGGGCTTCCTGCTCGGGTTCGTCGTGCCGAAGTTCGCGGCCGCGCTCGACGACCTGCGGACCGACCTGCCCGCCGCGTCGCGACTGGTCTTCGACATCGGCCGCTGGACCGGCGACCACCTCGGCTCGATCGCACTGGGCGTCGTGCTCGTGGTGATCGCGGCGCTGGTGGCGGGCTCGTCGCCGGCGATCCGTGCGGCCGTCCTCGCGGCGTTCTCCCGCCTGCCCGTGGCGCGCGACGTGGTGACCCTCGCCGGTCGGGCACAGGCGATGCGCGTCGCGGCCGCCCTGCTGGGCGGCGGTGCGACGATGAGCACGGCGCTCGATGTCGCGCGGCGCACCTCGCCTGCACCGACCGCCGCCCGCCTCGAGCGCGCCGCCGCGCGGGTTCAGGAGGGCGCCGCGCCGTCGCTCGCGATGGCCGATGCGGGCCTCGCCGGGCCTGTCGCGCTGCAGCTGATCGTCGCGGCCGAGCGCACCGGCGGGCTGCCCGCCTGCTTCGAGCGTCTCGCCACGGCCGACGAGGCCCGACTCGCGAAGCTGCTGGACCGGGCCACCACGGCCTGGGGGCCGGTGCTGCTGCTGGGCGTCGCCGCAGTGGTCGGCTGCGTGGTCCTGGCGCTTTACTGGCCGATGCTGCAGGTCTTCGAGAGCATCCGATGAACGCGCCGCTGCCACCCATGATCGTGTCATCGCAGACAGGCGCGCCGGCCGTCACCGGAGTCGCCGACAGTCCGCCCTGGCCCGGCCTCGGCGAGTGGTCGATCGACGCGCTGCACGCCATGACGCTCGATTTCGAGTCGGTCGACTTCGCCGGCGCCACGCGTCGCCGCGTCGCGATCGGCCGCATCGACCAGACGCCCTGTGCGGTGGTGAGCGCCGCCGCCGGCGAGGCCGCCTGGGATTGGCTCCAGGGCCGTCTCGCCGAGGGTGCGCGCGTGGCCTGGGTGCGCGATGCCGACTTCGATGCGCTGCTTGGCCGATACGGCGCCGAGATGCGCGCGATGGACGGCCTCGATGCGGCCGCGCCCGTGGCGCCGGGAGAGGCGCCGGCCGAGGAGATCGGGCTGGCGGCGCTGTCGGTCGAGGCGAACCCCGCGGTACGGCTCCTCGGTTCCACGCTGTTCGATGCGTTCCGCAGTGCCGCGAGCGACATCCACGTCGAGTCGACGCCGCGCGGTGCGCGGATCCAGTACAGGCTCGACGGCGTGCTCGCGCCGGGTGGCTCGATCGACGGCCGCGAGCTCGCGGAGCAGGTGGTCTCCCGGATCAAGGTCCTCGGCCAGCTCGACGTCGGCGAGCGCAGGCTGCCGCAGGACGGCCGGTTCCGCGTCCGCATCGAGGGGCGCGATGTCGACTTCCGGGTATCGATCATGCCGAGCTCGCACGGCGAGGACGCCGTGCTCCGGATTCTCGACCGCCGTGCCCTCGCCGACGAGCGCAGCACGCTCGATCTGGCGCGGCTCGGCTTCGGCGACGACGAGCTGGTCGCGCTGCGCGAGCTCGCGCGGCGCCCGCACGGCATGATGCTGGTGACCGGCCCGACCGGCAGCGGCAAGACCACGACGCTCTATGCGGCGCTGTCCGAGGTCAACACCGGCCGGCAGAAGATCATCACCATCGAGGACCCGGTCGAGTACCAGCTCGCCGGCGTGCTCCAGGTGCCGGTCAACGAACGCACCGGGCTCACCTTCGTGCGGGGCCTGAGGGCGATCCTGCGCCACGATCCCGACACGCTGCTCGTCGGCGAGATCCGGGACCGGGAGACTGCGCAGATCGCGGTGCAGGCGGCCCTCACCGGCCACCTCGTCATGTCGTCGATCCACGCGAATACCGTCTTCGACGTGCTCGCGCGCTTCCACCACATGGGTGTCGACCCGTACGAGCTGACCTCGGCGCTGAACGGCGTGGTCGCGCAGCGCCTGCTCAGGCAGGTGTGCGCCCGCTGCGCCGAGCCGGTCGTGCCGCGCGATGGCCTGCGCGAGCGCTTCGCGGCACTGCGCGGCGAGGTGGTCGGGCGCCGCGGTCGCGGCTGCGGCGACTGCCGCGGCACCGGCTTCCGAGGCCGGATCGCGGTCGCCGAGATCCTGCGCGTCGACGACGACCTGCGCGAAGGGATCCTGTCCCGCGAGTCGCCGCGTGTGCTGCGTTCGCGGGCGCTGGCCGCCGGGATGACGCCGCTCGCCGAGCGGGCGGCCGTGCTCGCAGCCGCCGGGCGCACATCATTCGAGGAGCTGGAACGTGTTGCTGAGATGGCATAGCGGACGGCGGGTCGTGCTCGCGCGGCATGCGGTCGGGGTCTCGCGCCCCGACGGGTGCGACCGCGGCCCGGCCGCCCACTACGCCGACATCGACGAGGCCCTGGCGGCGCTGCGCGCGCTGCCGGTGCCGCGGCCCACGACCCGATCGGGCCGCTCGGCCGGCGTGTGGATCGACGATGCGTTCACCCGCATCTTCGGGGCCACCTGGCCGGCCGGGATCACCGACATCGGGACGTTCCGTGCGTTCCTCGCCGCGCGCTTCGAGCAGCGCTTCGAGCTGCCCGCGGAGCAGTGGACGATCGTGTCCCCGGGCGCCTGGCCGGGCCGCCCGGTGCTCTGCGTGGCAGCGCCGACCTCGCTGCTGACTTCGCTGCGCGAGGCGCTGGCCGTGCACGGGCTGCGTGTCGGACGGGCCACGCCCCTGTCGCTCGTCGAGGTCGGCGTGTCGATCGCGACGCGGCCGCGGACGACGACGCTCTTCATCGGCAGCACCGGATCGAGCCGCGCGGTCTTCCTGTTCAAGGGCGGGAGATTGGCCGACTGCGCCGTGCTGCCCGACTCGCCGCGGATCGCGGCGCTCGCCGAGGCGGTGTTCCGCGAGCGCGGGCTGATCGACGGCGAGGTGCGGCGAGTCCTGCGCGTGGAGATCGACCGTCACGGCGCCACCGAGGCGCTGATGTCCGACATGCCCCTGCCCCTGCAGCTGCTGCGCCCGGGCGGCGTCGTGGACACCGCACCGGATCGGATCACCGAGGTCGGGTCGTGAGGCCGATGCTGCCCGACCTGATGCAGCCGCGCGCCCTGCCGGCCGCCGTGCCGCGATGCGTGGCGCTCTTGGGCGTGATCGTCGCGTGTGCGGGCGCGCTGCAGTTCTGGCAGGCCGAGCACCGCCTCGGGGTGGCGCTCGCCGAGCACGAGGCTGCCACGCTCCTCGCCGCCGGACGGGCACCCGCGGCGGCCGCGGCGGCCGCGACGTCGACGGCCGGTCCGCGCGCATCCAGGGCCCGCGGCGAGCGGGCCGCGCCGACGCCGGTCGAAGCGACCGATGTGGAGCGCGTCGCGCTCGACCGCTACCTCGCAGTCGACTGGAACCGCCGGCTGCTGCTGGTCGAGCAGGCGGGCGCCGGACTGGTGTCGCTCACGGGTCTGAAGGTGGACGCCCCCCGGCACGTCCTGGAACTGCGCGGCGAGACCCAGTCGCTCGAGCGTTTCGAGACGCTGCGCCGCCGGCTGCTCGAGCTCGGCGTGGACGCCGTGCTGCTCGCCCGCCACGAGACCGTGCAGCGCGCGGGCGGTGCCCGGCTCGACTTCGTCGCGACAGCGGAGTGGACGCAGTGAGCGCCCTGCCGCCGGCCGACGCGTTGCGGGCCGCAGCGCGGGGGGCGCTCGACGGCGCGCGCGCCGCGATCTCCATCCTCGCCGACGGTCTGGGGCCGCTGGGCGTGATCGGCGCCACGGCGCTGCTCGCGGGTATCGTCGCCCTCGGCGCGGCCGAGGCGACGCGCACCGAGGCGCTCGCGCTCGAGTCGCAGGCAGTCGCGCTGCACGAGGCGGCGCGGCACGCTGCGCGGGTTCGAGTGCGGGCTCCATCGGTCCGCCGGGAGGCGGTTGCGCCGATCCCGGTATCGGTGGGCCTGCCGGTGCAGAAGCCGAGCGCATCGGTGTTGCCGGTGTCGGTCTTCGCGCAGGCCGAGCGCCGCGGGCTCAAGCTCGGTCCTGTCGAGTACCGCGCCGCGCGAAGCAGTGCCTCCGTGCGCCGGATCGACGTGCAGCTCACTGCCACGGGCCGCTACCTGCCGGCGCGGCAATGGCTGGCCGACGCGCTTGCGACGATGCCGCATGCGCAGATCGTCGAGCTCAGCCTGCAGCGCGCCGGCGCCGCCGACTCCGACCTCGAGATCCGCATCGTGCTGGCCGTGCACTTCGGGGCGAACGGTTGAGCCGCCGCCTCGTCATGCTGTGCGGGCTGGCCGCGGCGCTGGGGCTGGCCGCCACCCTGATGCCCGGCGCGGATGACGATGCCGCCGTGGTCGATGCCGCGCCGCGTTCGAGCGGCCCGCGCCCGGCGCCGGCCGCGGTCGCGGCCGATCGCAAGGATGCACCCGTGGTGCCCGGCCTATCGCCGGTGGCCGCGACGCCCGGTGCCGCCCAGTTGATCAGGCCGAGTGAGCCGGATAGGGTCCGCACGTCCCGGGCCCCGGGCGACGCGGAGCCCGCGTCGGGCCAGGTCGCCGCCGGCGGACCGCTGCGGACCACGCTGCGCGCCAGTGCCGACCTGTTCCCGCCGCCGCCTGCTGCGCCCGTGGTCGCCACGCCCTCACCCCCGCCGGCGCCGCCGCCGCCGGCCCCGCGCCCGCGCTTCGTGCTGATCGGCAAGATCGTCGACGCCGACGGCCCCACCGCGATCATGCGCCAGGGCGAGCAGGTGCTGACGCTGCGCCCGGGCGACCGGTCGGGCGGCTTCCGGATGACCGTTCTCGACGACGAGGCCGCGACCTTCCTGCACGAGGCGTCCGGCAGCACGAGCCGCATCGCGCTCGGCGACGCGACCAGTGCCGCCCGCGGACGCGGTCGGCCGGACGCCGCCCCTGCTCAGACCGAAGAAGAGGCGCCGAGTGCCGATTGAGTCGAGTCCCGCCGTCATGACCCGCGGCCCCCGGTCGCGCGCGACGTTCGCGCTCGCGCTCGCGCTCGCGCTGGCTGCCGGCTGCACGGCGCCCGACGTGGTGGAGGAGAGTCGGGGGCTCGGCCGGGCCGGCCGTCACATCGACGCCGTCGACCGCCTCGAGCGGGCCGCGCGCGAAGGGACACGCTCCGAGCTGCTGCGCGCAGAGCTGCTGCGCCAGCAGGAGATGCGGGCCGCGCAGCTGAGCGACCGGTTCGTCGCGTCGCTGCGAGCCGGCCAGCTCGACGAGGCCGAACAGGCGCTCGCGACGCTGCGCTCGGAGCAGCCCTCGAACGTGCGCGTGCCCGTGCTGCGCGAGCAGCTCGCCGCGGCCCGCCGCCACGAGGTCGCGATGGCGCAGGCGAGCGCCGCGATCGCCGCCGGGCGGAGCGTCGAGGCTCGCCGGCTGGTGCGCGGCGTGCTCGCCGAGAATCCCGCCCATCCGGGCGCCCGGCGCCTGAACGCCGCCCTGCTCGCTTCGGCCGGGGCGGTCCCGGCGCGGAGCGATGCGCCCGAGCTGCCCCCGGCGGCGCTGCGCAAGCCGGTCACGCTCGAGTTCCGCGATGCGACCCTGCGCAACGTGTTCGAGACGCTGACCCGAACCGCGGGCGTCAATTTCGTGTTCGACCGGGAAGTGAAGGGCGATACGCGCGTCACGGTGTTCCTGCGCGAGGTCTCGCTCGACGAGGCGGTCCGCACGATCCTCCAGACCCAGAGCCTCGACATGCGCCGGCTCAACGAGACGACCTACCTGGTGTTCCCGGCCACCACCGCGAAGACGCGGGAATACGTGCCGCTGGAGGCGCGGACCTTCTTCCTGTCGAACGTCGACGCGAAACAGGCCGCGACGCTGGTCCGGACGGTCGTGAAGTCGCGCGACGTCTTCATCGACGACCGGCTGAACATGATCGTGGTGAAGGACACCCCCGAGGCGATCCGCCTCGCCGCCCAGCTGATCGCGAACATCGACGTCGCCGATCCGGAGGTCGTGCTCGAGGTCGAGGTCCTCGAGATCGCCGTCTCGCGCCTGCAGGAGCTGGGGATCCGCTATCCGACCCAGATCGGCTACGGACTGGCGCCCGTCAACAACGTCACCGGTGCCACCGTCGCGCAGGTCCTGACCCGCTCGAACTGGGGCGATCAGGTCGCGCAGATCGCCAGTCCCTCGCTGATCGCGAACCTCCGGGCGACCGACGGATCGGTCAACCTGCTGACGAACCCGCGTATCCGGGTCCGCAACAAGGAGAAGGCGCGGATCCAGGTCGGCGAGAAGGTGCCGGTGTTCACCACGCAGTTCGCGGGCACCGGCATCGGCACCAGCAATGCGATCGGGGCCTCGACGACCTACATCGACGTCGGTCTGAAGGTCGAGGTCGAGCCGCAGGTGCACCTCGAGAACGAGGTGGCGATGAAGGTGCTGCTCGAGGTGTCCAACATCCTCGAGCAGGTGAACGGCCCGGCGCAAACGACCGCGTACCGGATCGGCACCCGCCAGGCGCAGACGGTGCTGCGGCTCGCCGACGGCGAGACGCAGGTGCTCGCCGGGCTGATTCAGGATTCCGAACGGCTGAACGCCAGCCGGGTGCCCGGGCTCGGCCGATTGCCGATGCTCGGCAAGCTCTTCTCCAACGAACTGACGCAGACCGAGAAGACCGAGATCGTGCTGATGATCACGCCCCGGATCGTCCGCGATCTCGGTCGCTCCACCGAGTCCGGGCGCGGGCTGGCCGCTGGAACCGACGCCGCCGCGGGCACGCCGCCGCTGCTGCTGTCTGCCGGCGCGGGCACGGCGCTCGATCCGGCCGGCGGCGATGGCGGGCCGGGTCCGGCGAGGCGAGCGGGCCGCCCCGCTGCATCCGATGCCCCGGCGCCCGCGCCGCCCGATGGCGCCGCGCCGCCGCCGCCACCGGGGCCCCTGGCCGCCGTGGCCGCAGCGCGCCTGTCGCTGAGCCTGCCCGCCGAGGTCCGCGGCGGCCAGAGCGTGTCGATCGAGATCAGGCTCGAGGGCGCGACCCTCGCTCGTGGCGCGGAGGTCGAACTCGCCTACGAGCCGTCTGCCTTCGGTATTCCGGGGCCTGTGGTCGCCGGTGGCAGCGGCCGCGCTGTCGTCACGCTGCAGGGGCCGGAGGGCGGGCCGCAGGTCGGCCGCCTGGTCCTGCAGGCAAGCCCGGGCGGTGCGCGCGGGGGCACGGTCTCCGTCGCATCGGTCACCGCGCGGCTCGCCGACGGCACGGCCGCGCAGGGCATCGCGCTGCCGCAGCCGGTCACCGTGGGGATCCTGCCATGATGGGCCGCGCGACGGCACGGCGCACCTCCAGGGGCTTCACGCTCGTGGAGCTGGTCGCGGCGCTGGCCATCCTGGCCGTGCTCGCGTCGGTTGCCGTCGCTCCGCTGCGCCTCGAGCGCCAACGGATGCAGGAGCGCGAGCTGCGTGCCGCGCTGCGCGAGATCCGTGATGCGCTCGACGCGCACAAGCGGCTGGTCGACGAGGGCCGGATCGCGGTCACGTCTCCGGGCGGAGCCGGCTACCCGGCCTCGCTCGACCTGCTCGCGCGCGGCTTCACAGATGCGTCCCGTCCGGACGGCGGCCGCATCTACCTGCTGCGCCGCGTGCCGCGCGATCCGTTCGAGCCGGATCAGTCGATTCCCGCCGCCCGCACCTGGGGGTTGCGCAGCTATGCGAGCCCGCCCGAGCGGCCGCAGCCCGGAGCGGACGTCTTCGACGTCCACTCGAGGTCCGTCGGCGTCGGCCTGAACGGCACGCCGTACAGGGAGTGGTGATGCCGACCCACTGCCGCCCGTCGCGCGCCCGCGGCTTCACCCTGGTCGAGGTGCTGGTCGTGCTGGCGATCATCTCGCTGATGGTGGCGATCGCCGTGCCGCGCTACGTGGACCGTCTCGAGGACGCCCGGGAGGCCGCGCTGCGCGAGAACCTCAAGGTGATGCGGGTCGCGATCGACCGGTTCCAGGCCGATACCGGACGCTTCCCCAGGAGCCTGGAAGAGCTGGTCGAGCGCCGATACCTGTCCGGCGTGCCGCTGGATCCGGTGACCGAACGGACCGACACCTGGATCGAGGTCGCCGCGGCCGAGACCGATCCCGGCGCGACCGGTCTGGGCGACGTGCGCAGCGGCGCCGAAGGCGCCGCCCGCAAAGGAGGGCGCCTTGCGGACCTGTGACGGCACGTTCCGGGGGCGGCGCCACGGCGGGCCGCGGCGCCTCGCCGCGCGGCCCCGAGCGCGGGGTTGGGCGCTGCTGACCGCGTTGCTCGCGGCGCTGCTGGTGGGCCTGGCGGGCATGACCGCCCAGGTGTCCGCGCGCGTCGAACGCGAGCGCGAGCGCGAGGACGAGCTGCTGCGCGCCGGCGCGTCGATCGCGCGTGCGCTGGCGAGCTATCAGGCCTCGCCGCTGGCCACGGTGCCGGAGTTCCCGAAGGAGCTGGCGGAGCTCGTCGAGGATCGGCGCGGGCCGCGCATGCTGCGCCACCTGCGGACCGTGCCGCTCGACCCCGCCACCTCGCGACGCGACTGGATCGTCGTCCGGGAGGCGGGTCGAGTCGTCGGCGTGAGATCGGCGTCGACGCGCCCGCCGCTGCGCAAGGTCGGGTTCCCGCCCGAGTACGTCGCGTTCGAGAAGGCGCGGACGCTCGGCGACTGGACGTTCACCGCCGCGGCTGCCGCCGCCGCCGCGGCCAAGCCGACCGCCCCCGGCAGATCGAGCGTCCCTCAGGGTCCGTCGCGGCCCCCGGCTCCCTCGGCGCCGGCCGGTCTGGCAGCGTCCCCTCTACCGCCCCGCTTCCCGTCGGCCTTCCCGTCTCCTGTCCCGCCCGCATCCGCCTCCGCCTCCCCGTCTGCACGCCCGACGTCGCCGTCCCCGATGCAGATCCCGTCCTCGCGCCCGAATCCGGAGAACCCCCAGTGATGAATGCGGCCCTGGCATACAACGACATCAAGCCCGCCATGAATTCTCGCAAGTCATCGTCCCCGACCGCCGCGGCCCGGGCAGCGAACGAATCCCCTGGCGCCGAGCCTGCGGGCGCGCAGACCCGGGACTTGGAGGACGGCGCTTTCGCGCCGACCCCTCAGGAGCTCGAGCGGCTGCTGTTCGCGATCGAGTCGTCCCAGCAGATCGACAAGCGCTTCCAGTTCTTCCTCTGGGCACAAGGTGTGCTGCAGTCGTTCCTCCCGCACCAGACGCTGATCTGCGCAACCGGCAACCTCGACACCGAGCAGTTCGAGGTCGACGTGTTCTCGAGCGACGCGATCACGCAGGAGAAGCAGCCGGAGCTGTGGGAGGCGGCGCGCGAGACCACCCGTCTGGCGGTGCGCGAGTGGATCCGTCGCGGTCGCGAGCCGCTCTTCTACTCGTCGGAGGTGCGGGAGGAGGGCAGCGACCCGATCCAGCAGATGATCTGGGAGATGGGTCTGGGCAACACGCTCATTCACGGCACCCGCGACATCCGCGGCCCGAACGCGAGCTTCTACATCTTCGGCCGGCTGGCCCGCGGGCCCCGGCGGCGCTCGCGCGAGGTCTGCGAGATCCTGATGCCCTACCTGCACTTCGCGGCACACCGTTACGCGCTGCAGGACGTCGACGCCATGCAGCGTCGCGCTCCCGTCCCGGAGCTGTCGACCCGCGAGATCCAGATCATGCTGGGCGTGCGGGACGGGAAGACCAACATGGCGATCGGTGCCGAGCTGGGCATCAGTCCCCTGACCGTCAAGAACCACGTGCAGCGGATCCTGCGCAAGCTGCAGGTGAACAACCGGGCGCAGGCGGTGGCACGTTGCCTGGTCACGCGGATGTTCTCCGGTGACACCCTCTCGGAAGACGCCTGAACGCCGGTCGCGGGACGGCCCCTTGTCTCGCGTTTGTCTCCCGCTTGTCTCCCGCGCGCCAGGCCGTCCTGGCGCCACGCAGATTGACACCCGATCGGCCGAGGTTCTATAATCATGGGTTCTTCCGGACGAAAGTTCCGGCGCTCTTTCGTGGCGGGTCGCTCATTGCGCCGCTCGGGCGCTGGACGGGCGTTCCGGTGAAGTCCGAGCCGCAAGTCCGGGTACGTCCCGGCAGGCTGCCCGACCCCCCACATCGCCTGAGCGTATTCGATGCCCACCATCAACCAGCTGGTCCGCAAGCCGCGCGAACTGGCCCACGCCAAGAGCAAGAGCCCGGCGCTGCAGGATTCCCCGCAGCGTCGCGGCGTGTGTACCCGTGTGTACACCACGACCCCGAAGAAGCCGAACTCCGCGCTGCGGAAGGTCGCCAAGGTCCGCCTGACCAACGGCTTCGAGGTCATCAGCTACATCGGCGGCGAAGGCCACAACCTGCAGGAGCACTCGGTGGTGCTCATCCGCGGCGGCCGTGTCAAGGACCTGCCGGGCGTGCGCTACCACATCGTGCGCGGCTCGCTGGACCTGCAGGGCGTCAAGGACCGCAAGCAGTCGCGCTCGAAGTACGGCGCGAAAAGACCGAAGAAGGCCTGAGGCCCGAGAAGGCCTGAGGTCCGAGAAGGCCTGAGCCCGTTTTCGCCCGGTTGCGCCTCGCGCATCCGGGTCCCGCGGCGGAGTGCCGGCCCCGGGCCGGTGTCCCGTCGAGTAAGCGACCGTTCCCCCGTGCGTGCCGATTTTGCATGCCGGCGGTCGGACGGTCATGGAAGGGCAACCTTCCGGCTGAATCCTCCAGAGGTATGAGATGCCCCGTCGTCGCGAAGTCCCCAAACGCCCCGTCCTGCCGGATCCCATCTACGGGACCGAGGACGTGACCAAGTTCATCAACGTGCTGATGCTCTCCGGCAAGAAGGCCGTGGCCGAGCGGATGCTGTACGGCGCGTTCGAGACCATCAAGACCAAGTCCGGCAAGGACCCGATCGAGGTGTTCGGCCTGGCGCTGAACAACGCCCGCCCGATGGTCGAGGTCAAGAGCCGCCGCGTCGGCGGTGCGAACTACCAGGTGCCTGTCGAGGTGCGTCCCGTCCGCCGCATGGCGCTCGCGATGCGCTGGCTGCGCGAGGCCGCCAAGAAGCGCGGCGAGAAGTCGATGGGCCTGCGCCTGGCCAACGAACTGATGGAAGCCGCCGAGAACCGTGGCGGTGCCGTCAAGCGCCGCGACGAGGTGCACCGGATGGCCGAGGCCAACAAGGCCTTCGCGCACTTCCGATTCTGATCACCGTTTCACCCTGACCGCCGGGCCCACGAGGCCCCGAAGGATCGATCATGGCCCGCAAGACTCCCATCGAGCGCTACCGGAACATCGGTATCTCGGCTCACATCGACGCCGGCAAGACGACGACGACCGAGCGCATCCTGTTCTACACCGGTGTGAACCACAAGATCGGCGAGGTGCACGATGGCGCCGCGACGATGGACTGGATGGAGCAGGAGCAGGAGCGCGGGATCACGATCACGTCCGCCGCGACCACGTGCTTCTGGAAAGGGATGGATCGCTCCTTCCCCGAGCACCGCATCAACATCATCGACACCCCGGGGCACGTCGACTTCACCATCGAGGTCGAGCGCTCGATGCGGGTGCTCGACGGTGCGTGCATGGTCTATTGCGCGGTCGGCGGCGTGCAGCCGCAGTCCGAGACCGTCTGGCGCCAGGCCAACAAGTACCGCGTCCCGCGGCTCGCGTTCGTCAACAAGATGGACCGGACCGGCGCGAACTTCTTCAAGGTCTATGACCAGATGCGCCTTCGCCTGAAGGCGAACCCGATTCCCCTGCAGGTGCCGATCGGCGCCGAGGAGAACTTCAAGGGCGTGGTCGACCTGGTGAAGATGAAGGCCATCTGGTGGGACGAGGCCTCGCAGGGCATGAAGTTCGAGTACGGCGAGATCCCCGCCGAACTCGCGGACACCTGTGCCGAGTGGCGCGAGAAGATGGTCGAGGCCGCCGCCGAGTCCAACGAGGAGCTGATGAACAAGTACCTCGAGGAAGGCGAGCTCACCGAAGCCGAGATCCTCGCGGGCCTGCGTCAGCGCACCATCGCCGGCGAGATCCAGCCGATGATGTGCGGCTCCGCCTTCAAGAACAAGGGCGTGCAGGCCATGCTCGACAAGGTGGTCGAGCTGATGCCGTCGCCGGTGGACATCCCCCCGGTCAAGGGCATGGACGACCACGAGGCCGAGGTCTACCGCAAGGCGGACGACAAGGAGAAGTTCGCGGCCCTCGCGTTCAAGCTCATGACCGACCCGTTCGTCGGCCAGCTGACCTTCATCCGCGTCTACTCGGGCGTGCTCAGCTCGGGCGACACCGTCTTCAACCCGATCAAGGGCAAGAAGGACCGCGTCGGTCGCCTGCTGCAGATGCACGCGAACCAGCGCGAGGAGATCTCCGAGGTGCGCGCGGGCGACATCGCGGCCTGCGTCGGCCTGAAGGAAGTGATCACCGGCGAGACCCTGTGCGACCCGGAGGCGCCGGTCATCCTCGAGCGCATGGTGTTCCCCGAGCCGGTGATCCACCAGGCCGTCGAGCCGAAGACCAAGGCCGACCAGGAGAAGATGGGCGTCGCGCTGCAGCGTCTCGCCCGCGAAGATCCTTCGTTCCGCGTCCGGACCGACGAGGAGTCGGGCCAGACGATCATCGGCGGCATGGGCGAGCTGCACCTCGAGATCATCGTCGACCGCATGAAGCGCGAGTTCGGCGTCGAGGCCTCGGTCGGCAAGCCGCAGGTCGCGTACCGCGAGACCATCCGCAAGATGGTCGAAGAGGTCGAGGGCAAGTTCGTCAAGCAGTCGGGCGGTCGCGGCCAGTACGGTCACGTCGTGCTGAAGATCGAGCCGCTGGCACCTGGCGGCAAGAGCTTCGAGTTCGTCGACGCGATCAAGGGTGGCGTGGTGCCGCGGGAGTTCATCCCCGCCGTGCAGAAGGGCATCGAGGACACGCTGCCCGCAGGCGTGCTCGCCGGCTACCCGGTCGTCGACGTCAAGGCCACGCTGACCTTCGGCTCGTACCACGACGTCGACTCGAACGAGAACGCCTTCAAGATGGCGGGCTCGATGGCGTTCAAGGAAGGCATGCGGCGCGCGAGCCCGGTGCTGCTCGAGCCGATGATGTCGGTCGAGGTCGAGACCCCCGAGGACTACGCCGGCACCGTGATGGGCGACCTGTCGTCGCGCCGGGGCATGGTCCAGGGCATGGACGACATGGTCGGCGGCGGCAAGGCGATCCGCGCCGAGGTGCCGCTGTCGGAGATGTTCGGCTACTCGACGTCGCTGCGTTCGCAGACCCAGGGTCGCGCGACGTACACGATGGAGTTCAAGCAGTACGCGGAGGCGCCGAAGAACGTCGCCGAGGCGATCATCGCCGCCCGCACCAAGTAATCAGCACCGCACGCATACCCAACATACGTTCTTTCAGATCGGAGCGACGAGAAAATGGCTAAGGCAAAGTTCGAGCGGAACAAGCCCCACGTGAACGTGGGCACGATCGGTCACGTGGACCATGGCAAGACGACGCTGACGGCGGCGATCACGACGGTGCTGT
>JBIIPQ010000341.1:0-4905 GCA_044342535.1 Burkholderiaceae bacterium | reverse complement strand
GGCGGCGTGGATCGCGGCGAAGGCCTCGGCCACCGCGGCGGCGAACGCCGGCTCGCAGTGCCCGTCCCGCAGCAGGCCTTTCCAGACCGGATGGCGATCGGGCGCCAGCCAGGGCATCGCGAGCGCGCCGAGCACCGGGTCGTAGCCGAGGCAGCGAGGCACGGCATGCGGCACGATGCCGTTCGCGACCCGAAGCCACTCGGCCTCGTGCGCGCTGCGCTCGACCGGCACGCGCCAGTCGGCCGCCACCTTCAGGCGGCCGAGGGCCCGCTTGACGCAGACGCTGCGACCCGGGAGGTCGACGCGGACGATGTCCGAGGACACGCCGCCGGCCAGCGGTTCGCAGGTCAGCGGCTCGTCGGGGGCGCACAGGCCCAGGCGCAGCAGCACGGCGCGTGCGCGAGCGGCATCGAGGCCGTCGGGGATCGTCTCCATCGGATGACGATTGTAGGCGCTCGGGCCGTCGTTGACCTGCATCAACCGGCCCGCGCGGGTCGCGGGCCCGACGGGCCCAAGATGGGGCCTCGCCGCGCCCGGGCGAACAGGAGGTGCCCGATGCCCGTCGATCCGATCCCCCCGCACCGAGACCCGCAGGACGTTCCGGCCTGGGGCGCCGCGCTGCGGCCCGCAAGCCCCTTCGACCCCTGGCAGTCGTTCAATGCCGCCTGCGACGTGTGGTCGGGCGGGCATGCGGATGCGGCCGGCCTGGCCCGGCGCCGTGCCGGGCGGCTGCGCGACCTGCTCGAATCGGCCTGCGCCGCACCGCTGCACGCCGAGCGGCTGCGGGCGGCCGGCGGGGCCTCGATCGGCGATCCGGCGCGCTCGCCGCAGGCGGCGCGGCGCGCGGCGGCCCTGCCGCTCGAATCGATCGAGCCGATCGGGCGCGCGCAGACGCTGGCACGCTTCGACGAGGCCTGCACCGACCGCGCGGTCACGCTCGAGCCAGTGCGGGCCTTCATCGCCGACCCGTCCCGGATCGGCGAGGCCTTCCTCGGCCGCTATGCGGTCTGGACCAGTTCGGGCACCACCGGCACGCCCGCGATCTGGCTGCACGACACGCGCGCGCTCGCCGTCTACGACGCGCTCGAGACCCTGCGCTTCGGCGGGTTCGACCGGCCGGGACGCGGCGCCGACTGGCTCGAGGGCTGGCTGCGTGCGCCCATCGGCGCCGGCGGCCGCTATGCCATGGTCGGTGCGACCGGCGGCCACTTCGCGGGGGTCGCGAGCGTCGAGCGGCTGCGCCGGCTGTGGCCTTGGGCGGGCGCATCGATGCGCACCGTATCGATCCTGCAGCCGCTGCGCGCACTGTGTGCCGAGCTCGACGCCTTCGCCCCGTCGGTGGTCGCGACCTATCCGACCGCCGCCGGCCTGCTCGCCGCCGAGCAGCGTGCCGGTCGCCTTCACATCCGGCCGCGCGAGCTGTGGCTGGGCGGCGAGCCGCTGAGCGACGCGGTCCGCCGCGAGGTCGCCGACGCCTTCGGCTGTCGGGTCCGCGAGACCTACGGCGCATCCGAGTGCATGGCGATCGCCTGGGAATGCGCGCACGGCGCGCTGCATGTCAACGTCGACTGGGTGGTGCTCGAGCCGGTCGACCGCCACATGTGTCCCGTGCCGCCCGGCACGGCCTCTCACACCGTGCTGCTCACCAACCTCGCCAACCGCGTGCAGCCGATCCTGCGCCACGACCTGGGCGACAGCGTGACGGTGGACCCCGCGCCGTGCCCGTGCGGCAGCCCCATGCCGTCGCTGCGCGTCGAGGGACGGCGCGACGACGTGCTCGTCTTCGAGGGCCTCGACGGACCGGTGCGCCTGCTGCCGCTGGCACTGGTCACGGTGATGGAGGACGAGGCGGGCGTCTTCGACTTCCAGCTGGTCGCGCGCGACACGGACACGCTGCTGCTGCGGCTGCCGCCCGCCTGCGCTCCCGGAGCGCGCCAGGCGTGCCATCGCGCGCTGCGGGTCTTCCTCGACACGCAGGGGCTGGCCGCCGTGCGCGTGCTCGACGATCCGAAGTCGCCGGTCCACGAGGCGGCCAGCGGCAAGCTTCGACGCGTGGCGAGCGGACCGGGACGCTGAGGGTCCCGGACACGCGCCGGGGTCGGCGCGGGCACGGCGATTGCCGGGACAAGGGATCGGAGGCCGCTCCCGCCCCCAGCGCGGGCGCGGGCGCGGGCGACCGGCACCGCGCGCGGCGTGCGCAGCAACGCCCGGGCGCGGCCCGGACACAAGGAGCGGGAACGATGACGACGATCGGCGACGAGCACGGACGCGGCGTGGCAGGCGGTGCGACGCATGGCGAAGGACCGGGCGCACGGCGCGCTTCGGTCCCCGAGACGGCGCAGGCCGACCTGCGCGGCAGCGGCGGCGGCGGCCTCGGGCTGCTCGACACGCCGATTCCGCGCAACGACCCGCCGGGGACCGACGACGACGGCCCCACCGAGGCGGCCACCACCGTCTCGGGACGGCTCGGCACCTGGGAGGCGGCCGAGACACTGTGCCGGGCGCTGGTCGAAACGGGCTTCTCGCCCGTCGACATCGAGGTCTTCTACACCGGTCCTGCCGGCCGTCACGGCGTCACGCCGATCGGCGGGGATGCCAGCGCCGACGCGGGCTCGGTTCACATCGGGGCGGGCGCCGCGCAGGGCGGCCTCGTCGGCGCCGCCGCGGGCTTCGCGATCGGGGCGGCGTTCGCCACGGCGCCGGTGACCGGTACGGTGGTGCTGACCGCTGCGGCGCTCGGCGCATTCGGCGGCGCCCTCATCGGCGGCGTCACGTCGAGCGAGGATGGCTCGACCCTGCCCGACACCGCCGAGCACCCGGTGGCCAAGCCGGGCGGTGTCGTGGTCGCGATCCGGACCGATCGCCACGCCGGCGACGAGGATCGCGCACTGCGCTGCCTGCGGGCCAGCGGCGCGATCGGCCTGGAGCGTGCGCCGGCACGCTGGCGCGACGGCGCCTGGGTCGACTGGGATCCGGTCGCGCCGCGCGAGCAGCTCTCGCACGAGTCGGGCACGCCGCAGGCCTGACGCGGGCACGCGGGCGCACGGCCGAGCCGCCGAGCCACCGCCCCCACGCCACCGCGGCCAGGAGACCCCGCCCATGCCCCTCCAGTCGCCCTCGCTCGACGCACCTCTCGACACATCTTTCGACGCCCCCCTCGATCCCCCCGTCGGCGTGCGCATCGAGTGCGACGCCCTCGGCGAGGTCGCCGTGCCCGCCGACCGGCCGTGGGGTGCGCAGACGCAGCGCGCGCTCGGGCATTTCGCGATCTCCACCGAACGCTGGCCGCAGGAGTTCATCGCCGCGCTCGCACGCGTCAAGCGGGCCGCCGCGCGTGCGCACCGCGCCGGCGGCACGCTGCCCGCGCCGCTCGCCTGCGCGATCGAATCGGTCGCCGACGAGATCGCGCACGGTGCCCATGCGGACGCGTTTCCGCTGTCGATCTGGCAGACCGGATCCGGCACCCAGACGAACATGAACATGAACGAGGTGCTCGCCCGGCTCGCCGCGGAACGGCTCGGCGCAGGGACGCGCGTGCATCCGAACGACGACGTGAATCGCGGGCAGTCGTCCAACGACGTGATCCCGACCGCGCTGCACGTCGCGCTCGCGGTCGCGATCGCGTGCGGTGTCGAACCCGCGCTGCACGCGCTGGCGGGGGCGCTGCGCGAGCGCGAGCAGGCGTTCCGCTCGGTGGTGAAGATCGGCCGCACCCACCTGCAGGATGCCGTGCCGATGACGCTCGGCCAGGCGTTCGGCGGCTGGGCGAGCCAGGTCGAGCGCGCCCGTCGAGCCCTGGTGCCGGCCCTGGCCGACCTGATGCCCCTGCCGATCGGCGGTACCGCGGTGGGCACCGGTCTGAACGCGCCGCCGGGGTTCGGCGCGGCGGTCGCGCGCGAGCTCGCCGAGGACTGCGGGCTGCCTTTCGAGCCGGCTACGGACCGGTTCGCACTGATCGGGGCTCACGACCCGGTGGTGGCCGCGCATGGCGCGCTGGCGGCGGCTGCGGTCTCGCTGCTGCGGATCGCCAACGACGTGCGGCTGCTGGCCAGCGGTCCAGACGCCGGTCTGGGCGAGTTGCGCCTGCCGGCCAACGAGCCGGGCAGCTCGATCATGCCGGGCAAGGTCAACCCGACGCAGGCCGAGGCGCTCGCGATGGCCTGCGTGCAGGTCATCGGCAACAACACCACCGTCGCGATGGCGGGCGCGGGCGGGATGCTCGAGCTCAACGTCTACAAGCCGCTGCTGGTGCATGCGGCGCTGCAGAGCGCGCGCCTGGTCGCCGACGCGTCGCATTCGTTCACCGTGCACTGCGTCGCGGGCATCGAGGCGGATGCGCCGCGCATCGCTGCCCACGTGGCGCGCAGCCGGATGTTGGCCACCGCGCTCGCACCGCACATCGGCTACGACGCGACCGCACGCATCGTGCATCGGGCGATCGCGGCGGGCACGACGCTGCGCGCGGCAGCGCTGGCCGAAGGCGTGGCCGGCGCCGACTTCGACCGCTGGGTCGATCCGGCCGCGATGGCGGGGATCGGAGCGGGCTGACCGGGTCAGCCGTCGGGCGACGTAGGGCACGAAAGCTGCATCGCGATGTCCCGACGGTGCCCGCCGGGCACCCCATGAGGAGACGATGATGAATGCAGTACGAGGCGCGGCCCTGGCGGTCGCGATCGGAGTGCTCGCCACGACCGCGGGCTGCAGCACCTGGGACGGCCTGAGCACGCGCGAGAAGGCGACGGTGGGCGGTGCGGCCGCCGGCGGGGTGGTGGGCAGCGCGGTCGGGGGCGGCGCGCTCGGCACCATCGGCGGCGCGGCCGCGGGCGGTCTGATCGGCAACGAACTCGGCAAGGAGCGCAAACAGCGCTGAGCAGCGGGCCGCTGCCGTCGGCGGGCGGGCCGCGC
>JBIIPQ010000074.1:0-14602 GCA_044342535.1 Burkholderiaceae bacterium | reverse complement strand
GATCCGCGTCGGCGAGGCCGAGGTGATGATCGCGGCCGGCGCCGAGTCGATGAGCATGATCCCGATGAGCGGCAACACGCCCTCGTTCAATCCCCATGCCTTCGAGCGCGACGAGAACCTCGGCATCGCCTACGGCATGGGCCTGACGGCCGAGAAGGTCGCCGCGCAGTGGAAGGTCTCGCGCGCCGACCAGGACGCGTTCGCGCTCGAGTCGCACCGCCGCGCGCTCGCCGCACAGGCCGCCGGCGAGTTCGCCGACGAGATCTGCCCGGTCGACGTGGTCGAGCGCTTCCCCGAGCTCGCGAGCGGGCAGGTCACGATGAAGACCCGCACGGTGAGCCTCGACGAGGGCCCGCGTCCCGACACCTCGATCGAGGGGCTCGGCAAGCTGCGTCCGGTGTTCGCCGCCAAAGGCAGCGTCACCGCCGGCAACAGCTCGCAGACCTCGGACGGCGCGGGCGCGCTGATCGTGGTGTCCGAGCGCATCCTCAAGCAGTTCGACCTCACGCCGCTGGCGCGCTTCGTGTCGTTCTCGGTGCGCGGCGTGCCGCCGGAGATCATGGGCATCGGGCCGAAGGAGGCCATCCCGGCCGCGCTGAAGTCGGCCGGCCTGTCGCAGGACGCGCTCGGCTGGATCGAGCTCAACGAGGCCTTCGCCGCGCAGGCGCTGGCGGTGGTCCGCGACCTCGGGCTCGACCCGGCGCGGGTCAACCCGATGGGCGGCGCGATCGCGCTCGGCCATCCGCTGGGCGCGACCGGCGCGATCCGCGCCGCGACCGTCGTGCACGCGCTGCGCCGCCACCAGCTGAAGTACGGCATGGTGTCGATGTGCGTGGGCACGGGCATGGGCGCGGCCGGCATCCTCGAGCGGGTCTGAGATCCGGGGGCGGCCCGCGGGCCGCCCCCGCCGCGCTCAGCGGGGCGTCCCGGGCGGCGGGTCCGGGGCCTGCTCCATCGCCTTGACCGCCGCCCGCAGGAAGACCATCTGGCGGTCGGCGGTGCGGCAGCGCTCGCACATCATCAGGTGCGCCGCGAGCAGCAGCCGCTGGCCGGTCGGCAGCGGACCGTCCAGGCGTTCGCTCAGCAGCCTCGTGGCCCGCCGGCATCGGATCATCGGATCGCCGTTCACGTCGTCTCCCGGAACCAGCCCGTTCCCAGGCATTCGCGCAGCTGCATCCGGGCCCGGTACAGCAGCACGCGGCAGTTGCCGTCGCTGATCGCCAGCTCGGTGCAGATCTCGGCCGACTCCAGCTCGAGCCACTCGCGCATCATGAAGATCCTCGCCAGCCGGGCCGGCAGCCGGTCGATGCAGACCTGCAGCACCTCGAAGAACTGCGCCTGCTCGAGGCTGCGCTCGGGCGAGGGCCACGAGCGGGGCGGTTCGACCCAGTGGCCGTCGGCCAGGAACATGCCGTCGATCGCGTCGGCGGCGGCCGACTCCTCGCCCTCGTCGAACGAGACCTCGCGGCGCCGGCGGCGCACCGCGTCGACGATCTTGTGCTTGAGGATGCCGGTCGCGTAGGTCCGCAGCGAGCTTCGGTTGCCGAACGCATCGGGGCGCTCGAGCAGCGCGAGCATCGTCTCGGAGACCACGTCCTCGGCGAGCGCCCGGTCGCGCAGCTGGAGCATCGCGAATCGCTGCAGGGGCCGCTGCAGGTCGGCCAGCGCATCGTGCATCGACAGGCGCGTCTCGGCGGGCAAGGAATCGTCCAGTGTAGGCATCGTCGGGCGTTCATGGCGCGATGTCGGCGGCCGGATGTGGCGCCGCCGCAGCGCACGCGCCGGGCGGGCGCAGGCCGGCCGGGCGAGGCGGCGGGAGTCGCGCTGCAGGTCAGTCGACGCCGGCGGCGCCGCGTTACGGCGCGCGTCCCGTCCGCCATGCGCCGGCACCGTAGAATCGAGCGCGACTGGGCGCGTCCGCGCCCCGACCGGCAGCCAGGAGGGTCCATGAGCATCGACGTCCACACCGACGGCGGCATCGCGACGATCGCGTTCGCCCGCCCCGACAAGAAGAACGCCATCACCGCGGCGATGTATGCAGCGATGGCCGACGGGCTCGCCGCCGCGGCCGCCGACCCGGCGGTGCGCGCGGTGCTGATCACCGGCAGCGCCGAATGCTTCACCGCCGGCAACGACCTGCAGGACTTCCTCGCCAACTCGCCGTCGGGCGGCGAGAGCCCGGTGTGGCGCTTCCTGCACGGGCTGGCCGGTTTCGCTAAGCCGGTGGTCGCCGCGCCCTGCGGGCCGACGGTCGGCGTGGGCACCACGCTGCTGCTGCACTGCGACCTCGTCTACGCCGGCGACAACGCGCGCTTCTCGGTGCCGTTCGCCGCGCTCGGGCTGTGCCCGGAGGCCGCCTCGAGCCTGCTGATGCCCGCCGTCGCCGGCTGGCAGCGGGCGGCCGAGAAGCTGCTGCTCGGCGAGTCCTTCGGGGCCGACGAGGCCCGCGAGATGGGCATCGTCAACCGCGTGCTGCCGGCGGCCGAGGCGATCGGCTTCGCGCGCACGCAGGCCGCCAAGCTCGCCTCGCTGCCGCCGGCCTCGCTGCGCGAGACCAAGCGGCTGATGAAGGGCGCGCTCGCCGAGGCGATCCCGAAGCGGATGGCCGAGGAGGGCGCGGTGTTCGGCCGGATGCTGCGGGCCCCCGAGGCGCGCGAGGCGTTCACCGCGTTCTTCGAGAAGCGCCGTCCGGACTTCTCGCGCTTCGACTGAGCAGGCGATGCGCGGCGCGCTCGGCCTGGCCGCGGCACTGCCGCTCGCGCCGCTGCTGGTGTGGCAGGGTCGGCGCGTGCGGCGCGACACGCCGAAGCTGCCCGAGGCCGAGGGCGCGCGCGAGGGCCGGGTCGGTGCCGACCGCATCGGCCGGCCGCTGCGGCTGCTGATCGTCGGCGACTCCTCGGCCGCGGGCGTCGGCGCGACGCTGCAGTCCGACGCGCTGTCGGGCCGGCTCACCGACCTGCTCGGCGCATCGCTCGTGCGGCCGCTCGACTGGCGGCTGGTCGCGCGCTCCGGCATCACGACGCGCGAGGCGCTCGGGCTGCTCGACGAGACCCCGGCCGATCCGTTCGACGTGGCGGTGGTCGCGTTGGGCGTCAACGACGTCACCGCGGTGCGCCTCGTGCCGCGCTGGCTCTGCGACGTCGAGCGGCTGCACGCCCGGCTGCACGCGCGCCATCGCGTGCGCCGCGTGCTGTGGTCGGGCCTGCCGCCGATGCACCGCTTCCCGGCCCTGCCGCAGCCCCTGCGCGGCGTGTTGGGGCTGCATGCGCGCGCGCTCGACGCGGCGCTCGGCCACTGGTGCGCCGCGCGTCCGGGCGGTGTGCGCCCGCTCGCCACCCATGTGCCGATGCCGCCGATGACCGATCCCGCGTTGGTGGCCAGCGACGGCTTCCATCCCGGGCCGGGCGCCTACCGGGTCTGGGCCGACGCGCTCGCGCCGCACGTGCTGGGACGGCACCGCTGAGCCGGCGCAGGCGGGTCCGGCACTTGCCTTGCTCCCGGTACGCGGGAATGTCCCCGCACACCGGAGCGCGACATGAACCGAGACAAGGTGGTGGGCAAGGCCAAGGATCTGGCGGGCAAGATCCAGCGCAGGGCGGGGCAGGCCCTGGACGACCCGGCGATGGCCGCGAAGGGCGCGGCCAAGCAGGTCGAGGGCAAGGCGCAGCAGGTCGTCGGCGCCGTGAAGGATGCGGTCAAGCATGACCGCGACGAGGTCAAGTCGGCCGACGGCACGAGCCGCACCGGCCGCACTGGCCGCCATGGCACCCCCTGATCGGGTCGCGTTTCCCTGATCGGCCGGCGTGCGGCGTGCCGGGATCCGCTTCGCCGCGGACGCGTGGTCCCGCGAATCGTGCGAGCATTCCTGGCATGGACACCTTCGTTCTCGAATCCCGCGAGGGTGGCGTCGCCACCCTCACCCTCAACGATCCCGACCGGCGCAACGCGCTGTCGAACCAGGCGCAATGGGACGCGGTCGTCGCCGCGGTCCAGCGTGTCGGGCGCGACCCCGAGGTCCGCTGCGTGATCCTGACCGGTGCCGGCAGCGCGTTCTGCGCGGGCGGCAACGTCAAGGACATGAAGGACAAGACCGGGATCGCCGCGGGCTCGCCGTACGCCATCCGCGAGGGCTACCGCGCCGGCATCCAGCGCATTCCGCTCGCCCTCTACGAGCTCGACGTGCCGACCATCGCCGCGGTGAACGGCCCGGCGATCGGCGCCGGCTGCGACCTCGCCTGCATGTGCGACATCCGCATCGCCTCGGACCGCGCGAAGTTCGCCGAGAGCTTCGTGAAGCTCGGCATCATCCCCGGCGACGGCGGCGCGTGGCTGCTGCCGCGCGCGGTCGGCATGTCGAAGGCCGCCGAGATGGCCTTCACCGGCGACACCATCGATGCGGCCGACGCGCTGGCCTGCGGGCTGGTGTCGAAGGTCGTCCCCGGCGAGCGGCTGATGGACGAGGCGCGCGCGCTCGCCGCGCGCATCGCCGCGAACCCCGGTCCGGCGCTGCGGATGGCCAAGCGCCTGATGCGCGAGGGCCAGCACATGCGGCTCGACTCGCTGCTCGAGCTGTCGGCCGCGTTCCAGGCGCTGGCGCACCACACGCCCGAGCACGGTACAGCGATCGACGCGTTCCTGGCCTCGATGAAGAAGTGAGCCGGGGCACGACGGCGCCGCAGGACGCCGCCGTGCCGCGACGCTAGATGTCGACCGCCCGCTTGTGCCCGTCGCGGTCGATCGCGACGTAGGTCAGCGTGGCGTCGGTCACCTTGACCACGAACGGGTCGGCCGGGTTGCGGGCTGCGATCACCTCGACGTGCACGGTGATCGAGGTACGGCCGATCGACTCGATGCGGGTGAAGAAGCTGAGCACGTCGCCCACCGAGACCGGCTGCTTGAACTGGAAGGCGTTCACCGCCACGGTGGCGACCCGGCCGCGTGCGCGCCGCGCGGCCGCGATGCCGCCGGCGATGTCGACCTGGGCCATCACCCAGCCGCCGAAGACATCGCCGTTGCCGTTGAGGTCGGCCGGCATCGGCACGACGCGCAGCGTCAGGTCGTGCTCGGCGGGGGCGATCGGCTCGTTGTGCATCGGGGGCTCGGGTCGGAGGGGTGGGGCGACCTTGGAGTAACCTGTCGGCCCGGCATCAGACCCTACCGCAAAGGCCGCGCTGCGCCAAGCCGCCGCGGCCGCGGCGTCGAGCGCCTCTCCTGCCCTGCCGATGCGACCGTCCTCCGCCACTGCCCCGCCTTCCGCCGCACCACGCGCCCGCGACCGCACCGACTGGCAGACCCTCGCCAGCCTGCTGCCCTACCTGTGGGACTACCGATGGCGGGTCGCGCTCGCCATCGCCTTCCTGGTCGGCGCCAAGGTGGCCACCGTCGGCGTGCCGGTGCTGCTCAAGCAGATCGTCGACCGGCTCGCGCCGGTGGCGGGCCAGCAGACCGCGCTGCTGGTGGCCGTGCCGCTCGGCCTGCTGGTCGCCTACGGCGCGCTGCGCCTGCTGTCGACCGCGTTCACCGAGCTGCGCGAGTTCGTGTTCGCGAAGGTCACGCAGAGCGCGGTGCGCACCATCGCGCTCAAGGTCTTCCGACACCTGCACGCGCTGTCGCTGCGTTTCCACCTCGAGCGTCAGACCGGGGGCCTGACCCGCGACATCGAGCGCGGCACCCGCGGCATCTCCAGCCTGGTCTCGTACACGCTCTATTCGATCCTGCCGACGCTGGTCGAGATCTCGCTGGTGCTCGGCTACCTGGTGCTGAACTACGACGTCTGGTTCGCCGGCATCACCGGCGTGGCGCTCACCTGCTACATCGTCTACACCGTCGCGGTGACCGAGTGGCGCACCGAGTTCCGCCGCTCGATGAACGAGCTCGACTCCAAGGCCAACGTCCGCGCGATCGACTCGATCCTCAACTACGAGACGGTGAAGTACTTCGGCAACGAGGACTTCGAGGCGCGCCGCTACGACGAGAGCATGCAGCGCTGGGAGCGCGCGGCGGTACGCAGCCAGACCTCGCTGTCGGTGCTCAACGTCGGGCAGGCCGCGATCATCGCGGTCGCGGTCACCCTGATGGTGTGGCGCGCGACGGTCGGCGTCGTCGAGGGCCGCATGACCATCGGCGACCTGGTGCTGGTCAACGCCTTCATGATCCAGCTCTACATGCCGCTGAACTTCCTCGGCGTGCTGTACCGCGAGATCAAGCAGAGCCTGGCCGACATGGAGCGTCTGTTCTCGCTGCTCGACGCCAACCGCGAGGTCGACGACTCGCCCGGGGCCGGCACGCTCGAGCTCGGGCGAGCGCCCGAGCTGCGCTTCGAGCACGTGTCCTTCGCCTACGACCCGAACCGCGTGATCCTGCACGACGTCAGCTTCACCGTGCCCGCCGGCACGACCACTGCGGTGGTCGGCGCGAGCGGCGCGGGCAAGTCGACGCTCGCGCGGCTGCTGTTCCGCTTCTACGACGTCACCGGCGGCTCGATCAGCCTCGACGGGCGCGACCTGCGCGCGGTCACGCAGTCGAGCCTGCGCGCGGCGATCGGCATCGTGCCGCAGGACACGGTGCTCTTCAACGACAGCCTGCGCTACAACGTCTCCTACGGCCGGCCGGGCGCGCCGGACGCCGAGATCGAGGCGGCCGCGGCCGCCGCGCAGCTCTCGACGTTCATCGCGGCGCTGCCGGCGGGCTGGGAGACCTCGGTCGGCGAGCGCGGCCTGAAGCTGTCCGGCGGCGAGAAGCAGCGCGTGGCGATCGCCCGGATGCTGCTCAAGAACCCGCCGGTGCTGGTGCTCGACGAAGCCACCTCGGCGCTCGACTCGCGCAACGAGGCGGCGATCCAGGAGGCGCTGCGGGCGGTCGCCGCGCACCGCACGACGCTGGTGATCGCTCACAGGCTGTCGACCATCGTCGACGCCGACCAGATCCTGGTGCTCGACGCCGGGCGGATCGTCGAGCGTGGCCGCCACGACGAGCTGCTCGCGCGCGGCGGGCGCTACGCGCAGCTCTGGTCGATGCAGGCTCGCGAGGAGACCGATCCGCCGCAGGGCGAGGCGCTGCCGGCCTGATCCCGGCCCGCTCGCGGTGCACCGCGCACGTCGCCGTGCGCGGTGCCCGCCCTGCCGCGGGTCAGAACTCGACCTCGAGCTCCTCGATGTCCTCGGGCTCGGCGAGCGCGGCTGCGGCCCATTCCTTCATCTCGGGCATCGCGACGATCCGGTCGCGGTAGGCCGCCGCCACCTTCGGCAGCGACACGTCGTAGGTCACGAATCGCGTGGCCACCGGCGCGTACATCGCGTCGGCGATCGTCGGGCGCTCGCCGAACAGCCAGGGGCCGCCATGGCGCTCGTGGCAGTCGGTCCAGATCGAGATCACGCGGTCGATGTCGGCCTGCGCGCGCGACCAGACCTTGAAGCTCGGAAAGCGTGCCTTGATGTTCATCGGCAGCGCCGATCGCAGCGACACGAAGCCCGAGTGCATCTCCCCGCAGATCGAGCGGCAGTGCGCCCGGGCGGCGCGGTCGGCGGGCAGCAGGCCGGCGCGCGGCTCGAGTTCGGCGAGGTACTCGCCGATCGCCAGCACGTCCCAGACGACCACGCCGTCGTGCTCGAGCCGCGGGATGCGGATCGACGAGGACAGCAGCAGGATGTCGGCGCGCATCTCCGGGTCGTCCGGCGGGATCGGCTTCTCCTCGAACGCCAGCCCCGACATGCGCATCATCAGCCAGCCTCGCAGCGACCACGACGAGTAGTTCTTGCTGGTGATCGACAGCACGGCCTTGCCCATCGCTTGCCTCTCCGGAAGGGATCGTCCCGCGCACGGACCGCGCGGCTGAGGGCGCCTCGTGCAAGCGTCGTGCCAGACGGGTCGGTCCGGGCCGCCGGGCGCTGGCACGGCGATTGCACCTCGGCGGTATCCACGCGACGCAGACGATGCTCTATCACGCCTACCAGGGATTCTCCGACCTCATGGACCCGGCGCGGTCCTGGGCGCGCATCGTGCAGTCGGCGCTCGAGACCGCCCTACCGCGCGGTCCGATGGCCGAGGCCGCGCGCCGCACCCGCGCCGCCTGCGAGGTCTTCGCGCGGCTGGCGCTGACTCACGGCCGACCCTCGTTCGCCGCGTCTATTCGGGCTTAGTCCAGATCTCGGCCTTCATATCGATGAACGCCGACCGGCACCGCAAGGCCTTCGAGGACCTGTACCGGCACCTGGTCGACGGCGACGCCGCGTCGGCCGAGACCATCAAGGTGTTCTACGAGGAGTACTTCGCCATGGCCGACATGCCCGCGGAGTTCTACCTGCAGACCGTCGAGCGGGTGTTCCAGAAGGCGGAGCTGGCCACCGGCGAGATGAGCTTCCGCGGCCGGCGGATCGACTGCAACGCCATCCGCCGCACGGCGCTGCTGACCGTCGAGGGCGAGAAGGACGACATCTGCAGCGTCGGGCAGACCGTGGTCGCGCAGGACCTCTGCGGCCGGATCCGGCCCTACATGCGCCAGCACCATGTGCAGGTCGGCGTCGGGCATTACGGCGTGTTCAACGGCAAGCGCTGGGAGAACGCGATCTACCCGGTGGTGCGCGAGTTCGTGTTCGCGCACGGCTGAGCGGGCACGCGGGCGGCTTCGCGCCGGCCCGGAGCCAACCGCACCGGCCGCACCACGCCTCAGCGACTGATCGACACCCGCCAGCGCTCGCCGACGCGCCACGCGCGCGCTTCGACCCCGGGGCGCAGGGCGTCTGCCGTCGCGGGGCTGCCGTCGTCGAACACCGGGTCGATCAGGGCGAGGGGCAGGTCCGTCGCGGCGATGCGGACCACCGTCGCATCGACGCGCTCGATCGGCCCCGCGAGGTCAGCCCGTGGCTCGGGCAGCGCCGCGGCTGGCGCATCCGCCACCGCGCCGCCGGTCACGTCCGCCCCCGGCGGCAGGCCGGTGCCGCCGGTCCCGGGGCCGCAGCCCTGGGCCAGCATCAGGAGCAGCATCGCCGCCAGGCGCGCCGCGACGGATCGGACGCGCTCAGGCACCGCCGTCCTCGTCGATGTAGCCGTACACGCCCAGGCGCACGCGATGGGTGCCCGCGACGCCGCGCGCCCGATCCTCGTCGTACAGGCGCGTGAGGATCGGCATCAGATCGGCCTGGATGCGGTCCCACGCCCGGCGGGTCGCGCGGTTGAAGCGCTCGGCGGCGTCGGCCGACAACCCGTCGGAGAACACGGCCTGCTCGAGGTGACGCTCGCCACCCGCGCGCAGGTTCGCGACCGCGGCGTCGAGGTGGTCGCCGACGTTGTCCGCGAGCATCGCGAGCATGCCGCCGCGGTCGCCGTGGGGCACGTAGGCGGCTGCGGTCAGGCGCACGCGGTCGCGCTCGTCGAGCGCGGCGAGCGCCAGCCGCTGCAGCTCGCCGAGGACGGCCCGCGGATGGACGTCGGTCGTCACCGAGTAGGACAGCTCCTCGAACGACGGGCCGCCGTCGGCCGGCGGCAGGCGCGGCAGGACCCGCGGACGGCCGCGAGCCGTCAGGAAGCGCGGGTCGGCGAGCCAGCGCGAGAACACCTCGGGCCCGGCCGAGCGGGTCGGGCGAGGCACCGGCCGCTCGCTGATCCGGCGCAGGTCCTTGCGGTGTACGCCGGTGCGCACGCTGAGCTGCGACATCGATGCGTCCGGATCCTCGCGCGAGGCCGCCGCCACCAGCGCCAGCTTCATCAGCTCGGCCAGCGGCTGCAGCGTGATGCCCTGCGCGAGCGCGAGCCGGGCGAGGGGCTCGAGCAGCCGCAGCATCGCCTGCTGGCGCGTGTCGGGAGGCTCTGGGGCGGGCTCGTTCATCGTTCGTGACGGGTTTCGCGCCGATCGTAACCCAGGGGTTGACGAACCGGCAACAGATGGGATCTTATCCCAATCGGGAATAAATCCCAGTTACAACGAGGCAGATCCATGGCCGCGCGTGCAGCATGGCGGATCGGCCGATACACGAACGTACGAGCGGAGCGGACCATGGACGAAGGCAGACCCTGCAGCACGGCACACGACGCGAACCCGGACGAGGCACCCCGCAGGCCCGTGGCCATCGGACGCCCACGCAAGCTGCTCGCCGCGCTCGCGGCCTGCGCGGTGCTCGCGGCCTGCGGCGGTACGACGCCTGGCGCTGCGCTGGCGCCCACGCCCACGCCATCCCAGGGACCGGTCGAGAAGCTGGTGCCCGCCGACGCCGATGCGCTGCTCGACCACGTCCGGTCCCGGCTGCGTGCGAGCCGTCAGGCTGGGGGCGAGCTCGATCGGGCGACGGTCTTGGTCCCGCAGAGCGCCGCCGGCACCTCGCGCCCGGCCGTCGACGGTTCCGCGACCGTGCTGCAGGAAGCGGGCGTCGACGAGGACGACGTGCTGCGGCTCGACGGCGAGACGGTCTGGGCACTGTCGCCGCCTTCGGCCGAGGGCGCCCAGCGTCTGCAGTCCTTTCGGGTCGCCGATGCCGGGGCGGCACTCGTGCCCACGGGTTCGCTCGCGCTCGACCCTGCGGTCCGCTTCGACGGGGTGTTCGTCGACGCCCCGCGCCGGCGTGTGGTTGCGGTCGGACGCCGCGTCGCGCCCTGGTCGAGCGGCGGCGGCGGCGCCGCCGTGCCGATGCCGATGCCGATGCCGATGCCGATGCCGATGCCGATCGCGTCCGCCGAGCCCGAGGCCGCGTCGACGGTGCTGCTCGTGGACGCCGCCGATGCGACCCGCCCCCGGGTGCTGAGCACGCTGGAGCTGGGCGGCGAGATCCAGGCGACCCGCGCCGTCGACGGTCGGCTGTGGGTGGTGCTGCGCAGCCAGCCGCGGCTCGAGGGCTTCGACTGGAGATGGCGTACGCCCGCCGCCAACGATCGGTGGCTCGCCGCGCTCTCGAGCGATGCGGTGCTGCCCGTCTGGCGGGTCGACAACGGCCCGCCCCGCCCGCTGATGGGCGCGGACGCATGCCTGCTGCAGCGTGCGGCGCCCGGCGCCGTCGGCGCGGTGACCAGCGTGCTGTCCATCGACCTCGCGGCGCCCGCGGCCGCGCCGCTGGCCCGCTGCGTGGCGACGCCGGTGGACGCGGTGTTCATGACCCGCGACACGCTGGTGCTGGCGACAGTCCGGTCAGGGGCGATCGAGGTGTCCGACCCCGCTGCCATGACCCTTGCGTTCGGCGAGGCGGTGACCGACGTCCACCGGTTCGCGCTGTCGTCGGCCTCGATCGACTACCGCGGCTCCGGCAGCGTTCCGGGCGACCTGGGCAGCACGCCCGACGGGGCCCGGTTCAGGCTGTCGGTCGACGCGGCACGGCTGCGCGTGCTGACCAGCCGCGACACCCGATCCGCGCCGGGCGCCAGCCCCGCGACGCTGTCGATCCTCGAGGACCGGGGCGAGGGTTCGCTGGCCGTGCTCGCCACGTTGCCGAACGCGCGCCGGCCCGCACTCATCGGCAAGCCCGGCGAGCAGGTGCACGGCGTACGCTTCGTCGGGACGCGTGCCTACGCCGTCACGTTCCGCAGGACCGACCCGGTCTACGTCATCGAGCTCGCCGACGCGGCCGACCCGAAGCTGCTCGGCTCGCTGGAGGTGCCCGGCTTCTCCGACCGGCTCTACCCGCTGACCGACCGCCTGCTGCTCGGTGTCGGACACGACACGGCGAGCTGGAACGACGCCGACTTCACGACGGGCGTTCGGCTCTCGCTCATCGACGTCAGCGACCCGACGACGCCGATCGAGCGCGCGAGCCGCACGATCGGCCAGCGCGGCAGCCGTTCCGCGGCCGAGGGGTCCCCGCACGGGCTGATGCTGCGCCCGGTCGGCGGGCGGCTGCGGATCGCGCTGCCGGTCGCCGTCCACGAGGGCGAATCCGATCCCTACGCCACCGAACTGCCGGACGCCCTGCGTGTACGCGGGTTCACGCGGCTGGCGGCCTTCCGTTTCGAGATCGACCCGGGCGCCCCGGCGCTCGTCGAGCGGCCCGCCGTCGCAGCACCCGATGCGGCAGCGTTCGGCACGGGGCCGTACCGCAGGCGCGCGGAGCCGGCCGGCGTGTTCGACCGGGCGATCGATGTCGGGAACGTCACCTGGCTCTGGTACGACGGCCGCTTCGTCGGGGCCCCCTGGTGATCGGGGCAGGGGGCGCCGCGTCCGGTGACACGCCGGGCGACGGGCCGCACGAAGCCGGGTAACCTCGGGGCGGGAGCGCGAGGGGCCGCCGCGGCGGCGCCGCACCGCATGCCCCCGCCGGCGCCGCCAGAGCGCCGGGAACGCCCGACGCGCGCCCCAGGAGACGCCCCATGGATTTTGCCCTCACCGACGAGCAGCTCGAGATCGAGCGCGCCGTCGTCTCGATCTGCAAGCGCTTCGACGACGACTACTGGCGCACGAAGGACCGCGACGGCGGCTTCCCGCACGACTTCCACGCGGCCTTCGCCGAGGCCGGCTGGCTCGGCATCGCGATGCCCGCCGAGTACGGCGGCGCGGGGCTCGGCATCACCGAGGCGGCGATCCTGATGCGCACGATCTCGGCCTCGGGCGCGGGCATGTCGGGCGCCTCGGCGATCCACATGAACATCTTCGGCCTGCATCCGGTGGTCATCAACGGCACGCCCGAGCAGAAGGCGCGCTGGCTGCCGCCGCTGATCGCGGGCCGCTCGAAGGCCTGCTTCGGCGTGACCGAGCCGAACACCGGCCTGAACACGCTGCGCCTGAAGACCCGCGCGGTCCGCCGGGGCGATCGCTACGTCGTCGACGGCCAGAAGGTCTGGATCTCCACCGCGCAGGTGGCCGACAAGATCCTGCTCCTCGCGCGCACCGCCGACCCCGACCCCGCGGCGCCTTCGCGCGGCCTGAGCCTCTTCTACACCGACCTCGATCGCACCAAGGTCGAGGTCCGCGAGATCGACAAGCACGGCCGCAAGGCGGTGGACTCGAACCAGCTGTTCATCGACGGCCTGGAGATTCCGCTCGAGGACCGGATCGGCGAGGAGGGCCGCGGCTTCGAGTACATCCTGCACGGCATGAATCCGGAGCGCGTGCTGATCGCCGCCGAGGCGGTGGGGCTCGGCCGCGTCGCGCTGCAGCGCGCGGCACGCTATGCGAACGAGCGCATCGTGTTCGACCGGCCGATCGGCAAGAACCAGGGCGTGCAGCATCCGCTCGCCGAGCGCTGGATCGAGCTCGAGGCGGCGGACCTGCTGACGATGCGCGCGGCCTGGCTGTACGACCAGGGCAAGCCCTGCGGCGCCGAGGCGAACGCCGCGAAGTACTTCGCCGGCGAGGCGGGCTTCAAGGCCTGCGAGACCGCGGTGCTCACCCACGGCGGCATGGGCTACTCGCGGGAGTACCACGTCGAGCGCTATCTGCGCGAGGCGATGCTGACCCGCATCGCGCCGATCTCGCCGCAGCTCATCCTGAGCTTCATCGCCGAGAAGGTGCTCGGGCAGCCGAAGTCGTACTGAGGTCGCGCCGGGCGCGCTGCTGCAGCGCGCAGCGCCCGCGGTCCGCCCTCAGCCGGCCTGCAGCCAGTCGCGCAGCGCCTGCATGAAGCGCTGCACGTCGCGCGCCGGGTTGCCCAGCGAGGCGGCCGAATTGTGCGGCGACAGCCACACGCCGGGCAGCGTCCACAGCGGCGAGTCGGCGGGCAGCGGCTCGTGCTCGAACACGTCGAGGTACGCGCCCGCGAGCCGGCCGGCGCGCAGCGCGTCGACGAGGGCCGCCTCCTGCAGCACCGGCCCGCGCCCGACGTTGATCACGCGCGCATGTGCGGGCAGTTGCGCCAGGCGCGCGGCGTCGACGAGGCCGTGCGTGAGCGGGGTGAGCGGGCAGCACAGGATCAGCCAGTCGCAGCGCGGCAGCAGCGCATCCAGATCGGCGTAGACGCGCGTCTCGTCGACGCCCTCGCAGGCCGCCTCGCGCTGGCGCACGCCGATGGTGTGCAGCCCGACCGCACGCAGCAGCCGCGCGATCTCCAGCCCGATCGGCCCCAGACCGACGATCACCGCGGTCTGTCCGCCGAGGTCGGCGGGCGAGGCTGCGCCGTAGCGCGGCGCCCAGTCGCCCCGGCGCTGCGCATCGAGCCAGCCGGGAAAGCCGCGCGCATGCGCGAGCACCGCCGCCACCGCGGTCTGCGCGATCGGCACGGCGGTCACACCCGTCGAGGTGGTGAGCCGCACGCCGCGTTCATGCGCGCGGCGGTACATCGGCAGGTCGGTGCCGGCCGACATCACGTGCAGCCATGCGAGTCGCGGCGCGGCATCGGCTCGCTCGAAGAAGCGCAGCGTGGCGGGGCTCGGCGTCGTGGGGCCCCCGCCGGTGAACAGATCGCGTGAGTACCAGGCGCCGGTCACCGCCGCCAGCCGCGCCGGATCGGCGTCGACGGCGGACAGCGGCAGGCGCTGCAGCCCCCGCGCGCAGTCGGCGGCGATGGCGTCGATCTCGGCGCCGTTCGCACGGTCCATCTCGTCGGACAGCAGCAGGCAGGGCGGGTTCATGAGGTCGGTGGGCAGGGCCGCACCGGCGCGCGGACCGGTCGGGTGCGGCCGTGTCGTGCCCGGGCCGCCGCGGCCCGGGCGCGCGGACTCAGCGGTCCAGGATCTGGCTCAGGAACTGCTT
>JBIIPQ010000340.1:0-4916 GCA_044342535.1 Burkholderiaceae bacterium | reverse complement strand
CATCGGCTGGCTCGCCCGCCGCAGGCCGGAACTGGTCTTCGTCGTTCCCGCCGCGACCGAGACGATCTACGGCCGGCTGCGCGCGCTGCTGGCCTCGGGCGGCCTGCCCGACGGGGCCGACGTGCGGCTGGTGATGGGGCGCTCCCACGACGCGATGGCGGCCGCCGACGCGGTACTGGTCGCCAGCGGCACGGCCACGCTCGAGGTGGCGCTGTACCGGCGTCCGATGGTGATCGCCTACCGCATGGCCTGGCTCAGCTACCGGATCATGCGGCGCATGGGCTACCTGCCCTGGATCGGGCTGCCGAACATCCTCTGCAACGAGACGGTCGTGCCCGAGTTCATCCAGGACGCCGCCACGCCCGAGGCGATGGGCGCGGCGCTGCTCGCGCAGCTCGACGATCCGCTGCTCGCGGCGCGCCTGGCGGAGCGCTTCGCCGGGCTGCACGAGATCCTGCGCCGAGACTGCGCCGACCGTGCGGCCGAGGCGTTGCTCGAGATGCGCCCCGCCGGGCGCATGCTGTCGCGATGAGCGGACGCGCGGCCGCAGACGGGCAGGGAGCGCTCGCCCTGGCCCTCGACACCCGCATCGTCTGCGGCGTGGACGAGGCCGGCCGCGGTCCCCTGGCCGGGCCGGTGGTGGCCGCCGCGGTGATCCTCGACCCGCACCGCCCGATCCACGGACTTCGTGACAGCAAGCGGCTGAGCGCGGGCCAGCGCGACGCACTCGCCCGCGCGATCCGCGAGCGCGCGCTCGGCTGGGCCGTGGCGCATGCCAGCGTCGAGGAGATCGACCGCCTCAACATCCTGCGCGCCTCGCTGCTGGCGATGCGACGCGCGGTCGCCGCGCTGCCGATGGCGCCGACGCTCGCCCGCGTCGACGGTAACCAGCCGCCCACGCTCGACTGCGGCATCGAGCTGATCGTGGGGGGCGATACGATCGAGCCGTGCATCTCGGCCGCCTCGATCCTCGCCAAGACCGAGCGCGACGCCGACCTGCAGCGGCTGCATGCGCTCCACCCGGCCTACGGCTTCGACCGCCACAAGGGCTATCCGACCGCGGCACACCTCGCGCTGCTGCACCGCCTGGGGCCATGCGACGCGCACCGTCGCAGCTTCGCGCCGGTGCGCGCGGCGATGGCCGCGGGAACGCCGCGATGACCGCGCCCCCGCGCCGGATCACCTCGCGCGACAACGCTCTGTTCCGCGAGCTGGCGGAGCTCGCGCACTCCGCCCGCGAGCGCCGCCGCCAGGGCCGCTCCGTGCTCGAGGGCATCCACCTGTGCGAGGCCTGGCTGCAGCGCCACGGCGCGCCGCGGACCGCGATCGCGACCGAGGCGGGCCTCGCCCATCCCGAGGTCTCGGCGCTGCTCGCGCGGCATGGCGTGTCGCCGACCGTGCTCGCCGGCGAGCTCTTCGATGCGGTCTCGACCCTGCAGCACGGCGTGGGGCTCGTCTTCGTCGTCGACACGCCGCAGCCCGGCCTGCCGGCCTCGATCGATGCCGACGCGGTCTATCTCGACCGGGTGCAGGATCCTGGCAACGTCGGCACGCTGCTGCGCAGCTGCGCGGCCGCCGGCGTGCGCACCGTGCTCACCGCGCCCGGCACCGCCTGGTGCTGGTCGCCGAAGGTGCTGCGTGCCGGCATGGGCGCCCATTTCCACTTGTCGATCCACGAGGCCGTGCCCTGGTCGACGGTGCGCACGCGGCTGGGCGTCGCCCCGATCGGCACCCGCGCACAGCAGGCCGAGTCGATCTTCGAGGCCGACCTGCGCGCCCCGACACTCTGGCTACTCGGCAACGAGGGCGAGGGACTGTCCGAGGAGGTCGGCGCCGACGTCGCCCGCTGGGTGCGGATCCCGCAGGCCGAGGGCGTCGAGTCGATGAACGTCGCCGCGGCCGCCGCGGTCTGCCTGTTCGAGCAGCGCCGCCAGCGCGCCGAACGAGGCTGAAGCCGCCCGAAGACGGTCGAAGGAAATCGAAGGCGGCGACACCCGACGGTGGCTACTCCAGGTCGAGCAGCGTCAGCACGGTCGTCGCGATCTCCTCGATCGAGCGCGTCGTGGTCGACAGCCACGGAATGCCTTCGCGCTTCATCATCGCCTCGGCCTCGTTGACCTCCATCCGGCAGGTCTCGAGCGAGGCATAGCGGCTGCCCGGGCGGCGCTCGTGGCGGACCTCGGCCAGGCGCTCCGGCGAGATGGTCAGCCCGAACATCTTGTCCTTGTAGCGGTACAGCACGTCGGGCAGGCGCCCGCGTTCGAAATCGTCCGGGATCAGCGGATAGTTCGCCGCCTTGATCCCGTGCTGCACGGCGAGGTAGAGGCTGGTCGGTGTCTTGCCGCAGCGCGAGACGCCGACGAAGATCACATCGGCCAGCTCCAGATCCTTGTGCTGCTGCCCGTCGTCGTGGGCCATCGAGTAGTGGATCGCCTCGATGCGCTGCTTGTAGCGGTCCGACTCGGCCACCGCATGGAAGCGCCCGATGGTGTGGGTCGACTTGACGCCGAACTCGGTCTCCAGCGGCCCGACGAAGGTCGCGATCAGGTCGAGGAACAGCGCCTGCGCCGTCCGCACGATCTCGTTGATCTCCGGGTTGACCAGCGTGCTGAAGACGATCGGGCGGCGGCCGTCGATCAGCCCCTGGTGGTTGATCCGGGTGACCGCATCGTCGGCCTTCTCCGGGTTGTCGATGAACGGCAGTCGGACCTGCCGCACCTTGAGTCCCTCGAACTGCGACAGCACCGAATGGCCGAAGGTCTCGGCGGTGATGCCGGTGCCGTCGGAGACGAAGAAGACGGTGCGATCGGCGTGACGGTGACGGGCTTCGGGCATGCGGACCTCGGGACGCGATGGGGGTCGGGCGCGGCATGCGCCACCGCCTGGACGGGGCATTTTCCTCGGCGGCGCCGTGGGGCGCACAGTAAAATCGCCCCTCCGGGAGGTGGGAGCCGCCCGAGTGTTGCAGCCGTGCCGTTGGCCGCCCGTCGCCAGCGGCCCGACTACAGCGCTGCCTGCGCCGGCCCGCCCGGCGCGCGGTCCACCGGTTTCCCACCCTCCAGGACTTTTCCCATGAACGACCCCCACGCAGGACGCTACGTCGTCCCGTTCGAGGACTTGCGGATGACCGACGTCGAGTCGGTCGGCGGCAAGAACGCCTCGCTCGGCGAGATGATCAGCCAACTCGCCCACGCCCATGTCCGGGTGCCGGGCGGCTTCGCGACCACCGCGCTCGCCTTCCGCGACTTCCTCTCCGAGAGCGGCCTGACGGCCCGCATCAACGGCCGGCTCGCCGCGCTCGACGTCGACGACGTCAAGGCGCTCGCCGCCTGCGGTTCGGAGATCCGCCGCTGGGTGGTGGAGTCGCCGCTGCCGACGCGCCTCGAGACCGAGGTCCGCGAGCATTTCGCCCGGATCCAGGCCGAGTCGGGCACCGAGATCTCGCTCGCGGTGCGCTCGTCCGCCACCGCCGAGGACCTGCCCGACGCATCGTTCGCCGGCCAGCAGGAGAGCTACCTGAACGTCGTCGGCATCGAGGCCGTGCTCGACCGCATCAAGCACGTATTCGCCTCGCTGTACAACGACCGCGCGATCTCCTACCGCGTGCACAAGGGCTTCGCGCATGCCGACGTGGCGCTGTCGGCCGGCGTGCAGCGGATGGTGCGCAGCGACCTCGGTGCCTCCGGCGTCATGTTCACCATGGACACCGAGTCGGGCTTCCCGGACGTGGTCTTCATCACGGCTGCCTACGGGCTGGGCGAGACGGTGGTGCAGGGCGCGGTGAACCCGGACGAGTTCTACGTCCACAAGCCGATGCTCGCCGCCGGCAAGAAGCCGATCATCCGGCGCCAGCTCGGCTCCAAGCTGATCCGCATGCAATTCGAGCCGGACAGCGGCAATGGCCGCTCGGTGCGGACCGTCGACACCTCGGTCGAGCAGCGCACCCGCTATTCGCTCGTCGACGAGGAGGTGATCGAGCTCGCGCGCTACGCGGTCATCATCGAGCAGCACTACGGCCGCCCGATGGACATCGAATGGGGCCGGGACGGGCAGGACGGCAAGCTCTACATCCTGCAGGCCCGCCCCGAGACCGTGAAGTCGCAGCACGAGGGGCGCCAGCTGCGCTTCCGGCTGAAGGCCACCTCCGACGTGCTGGCCAGCGGCCGCGCGATCGGCCAGAAGGTCGGCGCCGGACCGGTGCGCGTCGTCGGCGATGCGAGCGAGATGGAACGCGTGCAGCCCGGCGACGTGCTGGTCACCGACATGACCGACCCGAACTGGGAGCCGGTGATGAAGCGGGCCTCGGCCATCGTCACCAACCGTGGCGGGCGCACCTGCCACGCGGCGATCATCGCCCGCGAGCTCGGCATCCCGGCGGTCGTCGGCTGCGGCGACGCCACCGACCACCTGCACGACGGTGCGCTGGTCACCGTCTCCTGTGCCGAGGGCGACACCGGCTACATCTACGACGGCATGCTCGAGACCGAGATCACCGAGATCGAGTCCGGCGCACTGCCCGAGCTGCCGGTCAAGATCATGATGAACGTCGGCAACCCGCAGCTCGCCTTCGAGTTCGCGCAGATGCCGAACCAGGGCGTCGGCCTCGCGCGGCTCGAGTTCATCATCAACAACAACATCGGCGTCCATCCGAAGGCGATCCTCGACTATCCGAACGTCGCCCCCGACCTCAAGAAGGCCGTCGAGAGCATCGCCCGCGGCCACTCCAGCCCGCGGGCGTTCTACGTCGACAAGCTCGCCGAGGGCATCGCCACCATCGCCGGCGCCTTCTGGCCGCGCCCCGCGATCGTGCGGCTCTCCGACTTCAAGTCGAACGAGTACCGCAAGCTGATCGGCGGCAGCCGCTACGAGCCCGAGGAGGAGAACCCGATGCTCGGGTTCCGCGGCGCCTCGCGCTA
>JBIIPQ010000339.1:0-4933 GCA_044342535.1 Burkholderiaceae bacterium | reverse complement strand
GTCATCGCCGACCCGGGCCCCCGTGCGGACCACGCCCTCGATCGCCTCGATGAGCAGCTTCGCGGCGCCGGCGTGTGCAGGCAGCGTCATGCAGGCGAGCAGCAGCGCGGCGGACAGGCGGAGTGGCATGCGCTTCATGGCGGGTCACGGCGGATGTCGGTGCGCGGATGCTCCGGTGGCGCGGGGCGACCTGCCACGCCGATCCGACCGGTGGATGTCCGGGCCCAGCCGCCCTGGGTGGCCGGAATGCGAGGCCCCGTCGGGCCGCAGGCCGCGGGCCCGCCGTCAGGGCGGCACGCGCCGGCGTCCCGATGGCCGGTCGTTCCGGCGCTGCCGCACGGCGAACGGCATGAGGGATCCGCGTTCGGTCCGCACGCTCATGAACGCCGAAGGAGGAGGTGGTGGTGCAAGGCCAATACGATGGGAACTGCACTACCCCCCAGGTTCGGAGATGCGCGGTGATGCTGCGATCTGAGCGCGTATCAGCGGCGCCGAGGGGACTACCCGCATGCATCCCGCATCGCGCCTCGGACGGACGACATCGGCGGTAGTCTCCCAGTTCGAAGCCGTTACCGGCCTGATCTCCGGTAGACAATGCATTCGCATTGACTTCGAAATGCGAGTGCATTACTCTCTGCGCACAGCATCCTCGCCGGAGACGTGCCATGCCCGCCACCATGCAAGTCGAATCGACACTGACCGACCGGTATCAGACTACGGTGCCCGAGACGGTGCGCCGGGTGCTGCGCCTGGGCAAACGCGACAAGATCAACTACACGATCCGTCCGGACGGCGAGGTCGTGCTCACGCGCGCGGCCGCTGGCGAGAACGACGATCCCGCACTGGTGCCGTTTCTCGGCTTCCTGGCCCGCGACTTGGCCGAGCACCCCGAGCGGCTCCAGGCTGTGGATGCCGGTCTGGCTCAGCGCATCCAGGCGCTGGTCGGCGGTGTCGAGGTCGATCTGGACGCGCCGCTGTCGGCGAACGATGAATGAGCGGCCGAAAGGGCGAGGTCAGGCCGCTGGTCGTCAATGGCTGGACCATCTTTGCCCACCCGATCTTCCTAGACCAACTTGACGCCCTGACCACACGGGTCGAGGCGCTCGAGCGCAAGGACCCGGCCGGCTACGTAAAGAAGAACGCCACCAAGCGCCTGGCGGCCATCGCCAAGCTGGCGTTCGAGGTGATTCCGCAAGACCCCGCCCGGCCGGAGTACCGCCAGGGCAACACGCTCGGCGACGAGCACAAGCACTGGTTCCGGGCCAAGTTCTTCCAGCAGTACCGGCTGTTCTTCCGGTTCCACGCTCAGGCCAAGGTGATCGTCTTCGCCTGGGTCAACGACGAGAACACGAAGCGGGCCTACGAGAGCGCCGACGACGCCTACCGCGTGTTCCGCACGATGCTCGACAGCCGCCGGCCGCCGTCGGACTGGGGCCAGTTGCTGGCCGAAGCACGTTCCAATTCGGAGCGACTTGTTCGACTGGCGTCAGGCGGCAAACGCGCAAGTCCTTGATTCTTCGACCTGCCGGGCCATGCGGTTCGCTGTATCGGACTGGGTAGGCAGGAGCAACGCTCGAACTGGACCCCTACCGATTCCTACCACTTCCTCGCAAACCCGCAGAAATGGAGTGGTGGCCAAGGGCGGAATCGAACCACCGACACGCGGATTTTCAATCCGCTGCTCTACCAACTGAGCTACTTGGCCGTGCCGTCGAGGACAGCGGCCCGGCTGACGCCAGGCAAGGCCGCGCAGTATATCGGAGGAACTCCGGCCGGACAAACCGTGGGCGAGGCGCATGCCGGCGGCGCCTATAATCCGTCGATGAACGCTCGAGAAGTCTCCTTCGACGTCGTCGTCGCTGGCCGCGGGGCGGTCGGCGCGGCCACCGCGCTCGGACTCGCCCAGGCCGGCCTGCGGGTCGGCTGGGTCGGCCCGGCCGCCCCGGTCGCGACGGTCGAGCCTCAGGGCTGGGATTCCCGTGTCTTCGCGCTGTCGCCCGGCACCCGCGAGCTGCTGCGCACCCTGCGCGTGTGGGACGCGATGCCCGCGGCCCGCATCGCACCGGTCTACGACATGCGGGTCTACGGCGGCCCGCAGGCCGACGCCCCGGAACTGCATCTGGACGCCTACTCCGGCCGCATCGAGGCGCTCGCCTGGATCGTCGAGAACCGCACGCTGGTCCGTACGCTCGACGCCGCGATCGGCTTCGCAGGGGTCGCCTCCATCGACGACGCCGTCACCGCGATGCGCGTCGACGGGGGCCCGCAGGGTGCCGCGACGCTCGAGCTCGCCTCGGGCCGTACGCTCGCCGCGAAGCTGGTGGTCGCGGCCGACGGTGCGGACTCCACGCTGCGCACGCTCGCTGGCATCGAGCCGCAGGTGCGCGCCTACGGCCAGCGCGGCGTGGTCGCCAACTTCGACACCAGGCTGCCGCACGGCGACACCGCCTTCCAGTGGTTCGGCGAGGATCTGGGCGTGCTCGCGATGCTGCCGCTGCCCGCCGACTCGCCCGAGCGGGGCCGCGCGAGCATGGTGTGGTCGGCGCCGGACGCGCTCGCCGACATGCTGCTGTCGCTGTCGCCCGAGGCCCTCGCCGAGCGCGTCGCCGAGGCGACCCACCGCACGCTCGGTGCGCTCGCGACGATCACCCCGGCACAGTCCTTCGCGCTGAGGCTGATCAGGGTCCCCCGGCTGATCGCCCCCCGCATGGTGCTGGTGGGCGACGCCGCCCACGCGATGCACCCGCTCGCCGGGCAGGGGATGAACGTGGGCTTCGGCGACGTCGCGGTGCTGCTCGACGTGCTGCGCGGGCGCGAGCCCTACCGCGAGCTGGGCGACCCGCTGCTGTGGCGGCGCTACGAACGTGCGCGCCGCGAGGCGGTGTCGCTGATGCAGGACGCCACCGACGGCATCAAGCGCGCGTTCGGGCCGTTGCCCGCCCCGCTCGTCGGACTGCGCGACCTCGGCTGGCGCGCCGTGGCAAGGTCCGACTGGATTCGACGCCGGATGATCGCGCAGGCCGCGCGATGACCGCCGCCACAACACAGGGACACGCCGTGCGCGCCCGTCCCGCTCGAGGATTTCCCATGCATCCGACCTGCTCGACGCGCCTGCGCCGCGTCGCCATGGCCGCCTTCGCGGCCGCGTTCATCACCGGCGCCCCGAGCCTGGTGTCGGCGCAGGGCGCCGCATCGGCGCCGACTGCCGCACCCGCCGCCGCATCTGCACCCGTAACCGCACCCGCCGCAGACCCCGCCGCCGTCGTGCGCACCGGCGTCGAGTCCTGGCTGCAGGGCCGCTTCAAGGTCGACGCGGTGCGTCGCTCCCCGGTCGCCGGCATCTGGGAGGTGCAGATCGGCACCGACCTGATCTACGTCGACGAGAAGGGCCAGCACGGCTTCGTCGAGGGCCAGCTGATCGACCTCAAGTCGAACAAGAACCTGACCCAGGAGCGGGTCGAGGAGATCACGGCGGTCAACTTCAAGGACCTGCCGCTCGCCTATGCGATCAAGCAGGTCAACGGCAAGGGCACGCGCCAGGTCGCGGTCTTCGAGGACCCGAACTGCGGCCACTGCCGCACCCTGCGGCGCGACCTGCTCGCCGTGCCGGACGTCACGATCTACACCTTCACGCTGCCGATCCTCACGGCGGACTCCAAGACCAAGGCCGCGCAGGCTTGGTGCGCGTCCGATCGCGTCAAGGCCTGGAACGAGCTGATGCTCCAGGGCAAGGTGCCGGAGAACAAGGGCACCTGCGACAACCCGGTCGAGAAGGTCGCCGAGCTTGGCCGCAAGCTCAAGATCACCGGCACGCCGACGCTGTTCTTCATGAACGGCAAGCGCCTGCCCGGGGGTGTGCCCGCCGACCGACTCAACAAGATGATCGACGAGAACTCGAGGCGGTCCTGAGCGGTCCGCCGCGGCGCCCGGCCGGCTACGGCCGGCCCGCGCGGCTCGCCTCGAACTGCGCCCGGAAGCGCGCCACGCGCTCGGCCACGCCGCAGACGTCCGCCACGCCGCCCGATCCCTGGCCGGCGCTCCACGCGCCGCCGCCCCAGCCGGTGACCTCGACCGAGGGCCGCGCCGCCGGCCGGTCGCGCTCGTCCAGCACGCCCAGCTCGCGCAGCCGGCCCCGCACGAAGCTCGCCGGGATCCCGGTGACGGCGTCGGTGACGACGATGTCGTCGGCGCCGGCCGCGACCACACCCTCGCGGTAGGCGGCATCCGCCAGGCTCTCGTGGGTCGCGATGAACGGGGTGCCGACGTAGCCCAGGTCCGCGCCCGCCACCTGCAGCGCGTGCAGCTGACGGCCCTCGGTCAGGCCGCCGGCGACCGCGAGCAGCCCGTCGAAGAAGCGCCTGACCTCGGCGATGAACACGAAGGGATTGAGCCACCCGGTGTTGCCGCCGGCCCCCGCCGTCAGCAGCACCAGCCCGTCGACGCCGGCCTGTACCGCGCGGCGCGCATGGCGCACGGTCGCGACGTCGGCGAGCACCAGCCCGCCGTAGGCATGCACCGGGCCGACCACCTCGTCGGGCGCGCCCACCGAGGCGATCACCACCGGCACGCGGTGGCGCAGCACCGCCGCGAGGTCCGCGTCGCGCCGCGGGTTGGACTTGTGCAGAATCAGGTTCGCGGCGGGCAGGCCCGGGGCGCCCGCGCAGTCGCGCAGGATGCGTTCGAGCCAGGCGTCGAGGCCGTCGGGCTCGCGGGCATTGAGCGTCGGGAACGCGCCGACGATGCCGGCGCGCGCCGCGGCGACCACCAGCTCGGGCGAGGACACACGGAACATCGGGGCCGCGACCAGCGGCACCCTCAGACGGGAGAGCAGGGGATGCATGGCGAACGGGTGAGGCTGGAGCGGGACGGCGAGCATATCGCGGTCCTGACGATGGTGAACGACGCGGGCGGCTGCCTCGACGATGCGAGCGAG
>JBIIPQ010000338.1:0-4934 GCA_044342535.1 Burkholderiaceae bacterium | reverse complement strand
CGGCCCGCTGGTCACGGTCAACCACCATGGCATCGTCAGTGTCGACTTCGCCGCGGGCGAACTGAAGCTGTCGCTGCTCGATCTGGACAACCGGGTGCTGCAGGAACAGTCCATCGCGCTGGCACAACTGCGCGCCGGCTGACACCACGCGACCGCCAGGGGCAGGCCCACGCGGCTGAGCAGCAGGGGGTCGAGGAAAGGGGGGCCTCCTCGACAGTGGGGCGGGCACGCGTTCCCGATGGCATGCCGGTGCGGCTACGCCGCGATTCGGCTCCAGGTGACCAGCGGCTCGACGATCCAGGCCCACGCACCCGCAGCCATCGCAGCGGCATAGGCCACCGACATCAGCGCCATGCCGACAGAAGACACCACCGCCAGGCCATCACGGAACGCCATGCCGACGCCCAGCACCACGATCGCCAGCGCCGGGAGGACGTTGCCGAACGGCAGAGGCAGGAAGATCACCACGCCCATCAGCGCCAGCATGGGCGCCACCCAGGTGCGGCGCTGCAGCACTGTCAGACGGCACAGGCGTTCGCGCGACCAGCGTCCGGCCAGCCGATAGACATGAGCCAACAGCAGCAACACCCATCGAGCGGCGCGTGCAGAGATCTCCAGACGGGCCACGCGCGAGGGCAGGACCGCCCAGTCTTCGCCGCGCCACATGGCCAATGCCATCACCATCATCGTGACGCCGAGCACGTTCCCGACGCCCGGAATCGGCAAGGCGCAGGGCGCGGACACCAGCACCAGCAGCGAGCCCGGCAGCGCGGGCCCGTGCGCCTGTGCCAGGGCGCCAAGGGTGATCGGCCGATCGCCCAACTCGGCCGCGTGGTGCTCGAGACGCTGATGCAGACCGTGTGTCATCCTGATGAACAGCGTCGCATGCTTTGGTGACAGGACTGCGTGTGATCGACGAGCAGGGATCGTCGCAAGAGGTCGGTCGGATGGACGCGATCGGCGAACGACCGTTTTCCGAGTGGACCGGACACTCGACCTGAAACGTGCCGCCGACGCCGTCGGGTCGACTTGCGCCGGCTGCGATCAGTGCCAGCCACACCCGGTGTCTGGGCTCATCCCGACGGCTGCGGTCCGCGATCCGGCCGACCGGCTCACAGGGCGCAGAGATACCGCTGCTGCACCGCACCAATAGACCCCCGCCTCTAATCCGCGCTCCGCCCGTCCCGCCGCGGTTGACACGTCGCTCGATCCCGGAAATAGTACGACCGTTCGCAAAAGAACGACCGTTCGTTTTATTTCCCACCAGGACCCGATGCGCAAAGGTGAACAGACCCGTTCCGCGATCCTCGCCGCCGCCTGCGAGCTCGCCGCCCGCGGCGGTCTCGAGGGCCTGACGATCGGCGCGCTCGCCGAGCGCATGGGCATGTCCAAGAGCGGCGTCTTCGCGCATTTCGGTTCGCGCGAGGACCTGCAGATCGCGGTGCTCAAGGCCTACGAGCTGCGTTTCGTCGAGGACGTGCTGCGGCCCGGCCTCGAGGCGCCGCGCGGGCTGGCGAGGCTGCGCGCGATCGTCGGCAACTGGCTCGACCGCACCGCGGTCGAGGCGGCGAGCGCCTGCATCTGGATCTCCGGCGCGACCGAGTACGACGACCGTCCGGGCCCGGTCCGTGACGAGCTGGTCGGCATGGTGAAGTCCTGGCAGCGCGAGCTGGTCCGGGCGATCCGCCAGGCCATGGACACCGGCGAGCTGCACGCCGACACCGACCCGGGCGAGCTGGTCTTCGACCTCTACGGCGTCATCCTGGTGCTGCATCACGATGCCAGACTGATCGAGAGCGCCGACGCGCCCGCCCGCGCGCGCCGTGCGTTCGAGCGGCTCATGACGTCCTACGCGGTGCCGGCGCCGTCGCTCGCTGCACCGCCCTCCCACCGCCGCCCGACCCGGATCGCCCGGGCCGTGGCGCCCTGAATCCGAACCCCACCGACCCGTCTCACCGAGACCATCCCAGGAGTCCAACGATGGCCCAGTACACGCCCCCGCTTCGCGACATGCAGTTCGTCCTCCACGAAGTCCACGGCGCGATCGATGCGCTGCGCGGGCTGCCCCCGCATGCCGAGATCACCCGCGAGCTCGCCGACCAGGTCCTCGAGGAAGGCGGCAAGTTCTGCGCCGAGGTGCTGTTCCCGATCAACCGCAGCGGCGACGAGGAAGGCTGCACCTACGCGGGCAACGGCGTGGTGAAGACGCCCAAGGGCTTCAAGGAAGCCTGGCAGCAGTTCAAGGACGGCGGCTGGCCGACGCTCACCTGCGCTCCGGAGTTCGGCGGCCAGGGATTGCCGGCCACGGTCGGCATGGCCTTCCAGGAGATGATGAACTCGGCCAACCAGGCCTGGTCGATGTACCCGGGCCTGACGCACGGCGCCTACGACTGCCTGAAGGAGCACGGCACCGACGTGCAGAAGGCGCTCTATCTGCCGCGCTTCGTGTCGGGCGAGTGGATGGGCACGATGTGCCTGACCGAGCCGCACTGCGGCACCGACCTCGGCATGCTGCGCAGCAAGGCCGAGCCGAACCCGGATGGCAGCTTCGCGATCACCGGCACGAAGATCTTCATCTCGTCGGGCGAGCACGACATGGCGGCCAACATCGTGCACCTGGTGCTCGCGCGCCTGCCGGACGCACCGATCGGCACGAAGGGCATCTCGCTGTTCATCGTGCCGAAGGTCGTGCCGAACGCGGACGGCTCGCTCGGCGCACGCAACGGCATCACCTGCGGGCGCATCGAGGAGAAGATGGGCATCCACGGCAACGCGACCTGCGAGATGAACCTGATCGGCGCGACCGGCTGGCTCGTGGGCGAGCCGAACAAGGGCCTGAACGCGATGTTCGTGATGATGAACGTGGCCCGCATCGGCGTGGGCATGCAGTCGCTCGGGCTGATGGAGGTCGCCTACCAGAACTCGCTGGCGTACGCGAAGGACCGCATCCAGTCGCGCTCGCTGACCGGCCCGAAGGCGCCGGAGAAGGCGGCCGACCCGATCATCGTGCATCCGGACGTGCGCCGCATGCTGCTCACGCAGAAGGCCTACACCGAGGGCGCGCGCTGCTTCGCCTACTGGCTGGCGCTGCAGGCGGACGTGGCCGACGGCCATCCGGACGCCGACGCGCGCAAGGCCTCGCACGACCTGCTGCAGCTGCTCACGCCGGTGGTCAAGGCCTTCATCACCGACAACGCCTTCCTCACCACCAACCTCGCGCTGCAGGTCTACGGCGGCCACGGCTACATCCGCGAATGGGGCATGGAGCAGTACGTGCGCGACGCCCGGATCAACATGATCTACGAGGGCACGAACACCATCCAGTCGCTCGACCTGCTGGGCCGCAAGGTGCTGGGCGACAACGGCGCGAAGCTCAAGGCCTTCGGCAAGCTGATCCAGGACTTCGTCGAGGAGGAAGGCACGAACGACGACATGGCCGAGTTCGTCAACCCGCTGGCCGATCTCGGCGAGAAGACCACCAAGCTCACGATGGAGTTGGGCATGAAGGCGATGGGCAACGCGGACGAGGCGGGCGCCGCCGCGGTCGACTACCTGCGCGTGATCGGCCACCTGGTGATGTCGTACTTCTGGGCGCGGATGGCGAAGGTGGCGCTCGCGAAGGTCGAGGCCGACGGTGATGCGGTGGAGCCGTTCTACCGCTCCAAGCTCGCGACTGCGCGCTTCTACTTCGCCAAGCTGCAGCCCGAGACCGCGTCGCTGATGCGCAGCGCTCGCGCCGGTTCCAAGGCTCTGATGGACCTCGAGCCCGAGCTGTTCTGACCCTCGCGCCGACCGCACCCACGACATCCCAGGAGACACACGATGCGCACGATCCTCCGCAGCGCCGCCTTCGGCGCCACCCTGGCCGCGCTCTGCGTCGGCCCGCTCGCCCCCGCGGCGCTCGCCCAATCGGCCGACTCCCCGGTCGGCCTCTGGAGGAGCATCGACGACGAGACGAAGCAGCCCAAGGCGCTGATCCGGATCGAGGAGCGCGCGGGGGCGCTGGTCGGGCGTATCGAGAAGATCCTGACCGACAAGGCCGATGCGCTCTGCGAGAAATGCACCGACGCCCGCAAGGACAAGCCGGTGCAGGGCATGACCATCCTCACCGGCCTGAAGAAGGACGGCGACGAGTGGGCCGGCGGCGAGATCCTCGACCCGAACAACGGCAAGCTCTACAAGGCGAAGGTCAAGCTCGCCGAGGCCGGCCGCAAGCTCGAGCTGCGCGGCTACGTCGGCATCCCGACGCTGGGCCGCACCCAGACCTGGATCCGCGAGAACTGAACGAAGCCGTGAATAAACCTACTGCGCGTCCCGATTCGACGACTGCGGTGCTCGCCGTACATCACGTACGGCTGCGCTCCTCGTCGCCGACTCGGGCCTGCTCGCTACGGTTTCTTCACGGCTTCGGAACGCGGCTGAAACGACACCCCATTCCACACTGGAGTCCGACCCCATGACCCCATTCATCGTCCGCAAGGTCGCCGTGCTCGGCGCCGGCGTGATGGGTGCGCAGATCGCCGCGCACCTCGTCAACGCGAAGGTCGACGTGATGCTGTACGACCTGCCGGCCAAGGACGGCGACAAGAGCGCGATCGCGAAGAAGGCGATCGAGGGCCTGAAGAAGCTCTCGCCCGCGCCGCTCGGCCACCCCGAGCTCGCGGCCTTCATCGTCCCCGCCAACTACGAGGACGACCTGGCCGCGCTTGGCGGCTGCGACCTGGTGATCGAGGCGATCGCCGAGCGCATGGACTGGAAACACGACCTGTACCGCAAGGTGGCGCCGGCGCTCGCACCGCATGCGATCTTCGCGTCGAACACCTCGGGCCTGTCGATCGGCGGGCTGTCCGAGGGCTTCGACGAGGCGCTCGAGAAGCGCTTCTGCGGCGTGCACTTCTTCAACCCGCCGCGCTACATGCACCTGGTGGAGCTGA
>JBIIPQ010000337.1:0-4939 GCA_044342535.1 Burkholderiaceae bacterium | reverse complement strand
CGCGCGCCCGACGCGGCGGTCTGGCCGGACGCGTCGGGCGCTCGGCGGCCGGGCCGTCGGACGCGCCGCCCGCATCGGCCGCCACGGTCGTGGCGCCGCCCTCCGGGGCCTCGACTGCCGCACCGCCCGCCCCTCCGGCACCGCGGCGGCCGCGTCGTCGCGGTCGCGGCGACGGCGCGCCCTCGACCGCAGGGCTGCCGGGCACGGCGGGTTCGTTGGGCTCGGGATGCTCGCTCATGGGTCGGGCTGGAAGTCGATGGGGGAACGGGGATGGGCCGGCCCCGGCGAAGCCGGGTCGGAGAAGGCGCCGGAATCGGGTTCGGGCGCATGCCGGACCGCGGACGGATCGTCCCCGGCACAAGGCGGCTCGGTACCTGGCTCGCCAGGCGGCTCGGTGCCTGGCTCGCCGTGTGGCTCGGTGGTGGACCGGGCCAGGGACTCGGGGATGCCTGCGGGCTCCGCCCCGGACTCGGCCGGGGGCACGGGATCCAGTCCGGGCTCGGTACCCGCCGCGACCGAGATCGCCTCGGTGTGGGCCTCCGCATCGTCCCGGAGGACGCCGGGCGCCCCCTCGACGGGCGTCGCGTCCACGAGCGCCATCATCTGCTGGCCGAAGGCCTCGGCGCCGGGCAGCTCGGCATCGAGGGCCGGCAGCTCCTGGAGCGAGCGCAGGCCCAGATCGTCGAGGAACTGCCGGGTGGTCGCGAACAGCGCGGGCCGTCCGACCACGTCCTTGTGGCCGATGACTTCGATCCAGCCCCGATCCTCCAGCGTCTTGACGATCTGCGACGACACCGCGACACCGCGGATCTCTTCGATATCGCCGCGCGTGACCGGCTGCCGATAGGCGACGATCGACAGGGTCTCGAGGACCGCCCGGGAGTAGCGGGGCGGCCGCTCGGGATGCAGGCGCACCACGAACCGGGCGATGTCGGGGGTCGTCTGGAAACGCCAGCCGCTGGCCAGCGACACCAGTTCGACACCGCGCCCCTGCCAGGCGATGCGCAGCTCGTCGAGCAGCGCGCGAACGGTGTCTGCACCGAGCTCGACGTCCTCGGCGAACAGGCGGCGGAATTCGGACAGCGGCATCGGCTGCTGTGCGCTGAGCAGCACGGCCTCGATGATGCGCTTGACGTCCGCGGTGTTCATCACGCGGCTGGAACCCTATCGTGTCGGATGGACGGCCCGCCTCGGGCCGTGGCGCTGTCTGACGAGCGTACGCCATGCACGCAAGCCGCGAACGAAGCGGCAGGGAAGCGGCGCGGCACGGGGCAAGTCGATCGGTCGGATCGGAGCCGGGGATGGGCATCCCGGCCGGCGGGCTCGGTGGCCGCCCTCGCACATCCCGATCGCCGATCATAGCAGCAACGCCGCCGCGCCAACAAGCCGCGCCGCGCCGGGGCGCGTCCGCCCCGCTCCGGGCCCGCCGCCTGCATGCCGGGGGGCCACCTTCCCGGAGACGTCGGCCGAGACCGACCCGATCGGGAAGTTCGACGCGCGGCCCCAGCAGTGGGGCACGACGACCACGACTCAGCACAGGAGTGACCACATGGCTCGAGGCAACAGGAACCGGACGGATACCTCGCACCACGGATTCGCCTCGATGGATCCCGAGCGGCAGCGGGAGATCGCGAGCAGGGGTGGCCAGGCGAGCGGCGGCAACTTCGCGAACGACCCCGAGCGCGCGTCGCAGGCCGGCCGCAAGGGCGGCGAGAAGCGCGGCGGCAACTTCAGGAACGACCCCGGGCGCGCATCCGAGGCCGGCCGCAAGGGCGGGCAGAACAGCGGCGGAAAGCGCTGACGGCCCGACGCCTGGCATCGCCGCATCGGGCATCCGCGGCGCGCGGGGCCCGATGCCCTGGGTCGGACGCCCGCGATCGGACGACTGTCATCCGACGCCCGAACGGGCACCCGAGATCAGAACACCATGCGGTAGCGCAGCGCGATCAGCGTATCCGCCTCGGCCCGAGCGTCATGGTTGGGCTGCCAGCGACGGGCCACCGAGGCACCGAGGCTCGACGTGCGCCCGAGCGGCGCCCGCCATCCGATCTCGGCGATCCGCTCGCGCCCGTCCGGCACGAGCGAGTACGCGGTGGCCCCGAGGAGCGCCGAGCCGTCTTCGGCGAGGCCGGCCTGCACGACCGCCCGGGCTTCGCCGGATCGCGTGCGCATCGGCTGCGACACCGACAGCGACAGCGCGTCGTCGGGCATCACCGCACCGCGGCGCACCAGGGCGAGCGAGGTCGCATCGCTCCGCGAGGTCCCGACCGAACCGATCAGCCCCGCCCCCTGGTGCCCGGGCGTGCGGCCCCACGAACGCGTGCCGGCCAGCGTCCACCCCGGCGCGAGCACCGCGGTCGCGCCGACCTGGATCGCATCGGTGCGGACGGAGTCGGCCGCTGCGAACGCGCCCGAGCCGATGGCGCCGAGCCAGGTGCCCCGCTCCATCGAACGGGTCCAGGTCGCCGATGCCGCCAGCCACGGTGCGATCCGACGCTGGGCCTCGATCACCGTGATGGTCGCCGAGACCGAGCTCCAGCCGGTGCCCGAGGTGACCGACTCCGAGCCGCCCAGCAGGCCGGCCTTCAGCGTGGTGTCGCCGATCGACAGGCCGCGACCGAGCAGCGCGCCGCGCGGCGAGAGTGCCGCGTACGGGTTGGCGAGCGCCGCCACGTCCAGGGCGGCGGCCACGCCGAACCAGTCGCGTGCCCTCGCACCCGCGCCGAACGCGTAGTCGCCGATCGCGTCGCGCCCGGTGAGCGCGAACGAGTCGCCCGGCTGCATCGACAGCCGCGCCTCGCCCGGCAACGTGCGCTCGAGCCGCTCCATCCGGCGATCGAGGTCGTCGATGGCACGCTGCACGGCCATCGGAAGCGGCGCGACGATGCGCGACGACAGGTCCGCGGTGAAGTCGCGCCGGTAGGCGTCGAGCACGACCGCGGACAGCCCGGAGCGCGCGGTCGCCTGCGCGAGCGCCACCGTCGCGGGCGAGGTCAGCAGGCCGGTGGCCGACAGCGGTCGCTCGCCCGCCGGGCCGAGGGTGCTCAGCGCCCCCACCGGACGAAGCGCCGCCTCGACGTCGAGCAGGCCGCGGCCGTAGACCGGATCGGTGCCCGGGGCGCCGAGGTCCCGGGCCGTCGCCAGCAGGATCGCCGCGGCGTCCCCGCCGCTCAGTCGCGGCCACCGTGACTGCAGCAGCGCGGCCGCGCCCGACACCGCGGGCGCGGCCATCGAGGTGCCCGACAGGCGCGCATAGGACGCGTCGCCGTCGGCCGATGAGGACAGCAACGCCACGCCCGGCGCGACCAGGTACCACGCGGCCGTGTCGCCCGCACGGTTCGAGAAGTCCGCGATGCGGTTGGCCGAATCGACCGCGCCCACCGCGATGACCGCACCCGCCACCGAGGGGCCGTTCGCCCAGGCCTCGCGGGCGAACCGTGCCGGCCAGTCGGGGTTCGCGGCACCGCGGTTGCCGGCCGCGATCACCACCAGCGCGCCGCTGCTCACCGCCTCACGGATCGCCGGTCCCGCGATCGGCGCGGGCGAGGTCAGGCTCATGTTCAGGATGCCGGAGCGCGCCGCCGCCCAGCGTACGCCGGCCGACAGCACCGCGTCGCTCGCCGCGCCGTCGGTGAACACGCGCACCGGCAGGATCGACGCCCCGGGTGCGACCCCCGCCATGCCCGCGCCGTCGCGGGCGGCGGCGAGCAGGCCGGCGACATGGGTGCCGTGCCCCATGCCGTCGGTGGGGACGAGGCTGCGACCGGTCGCATCCCAGCCCTGCAGGAGCCGGCCGGAGAACTCCAGATGGGTCGCACGCACGCCCGTGTCGACGATCGCGACGACGACGCCGCTGCCGCTCGCCCCGAGCGTCCAGGCGGCGGGCGCGCCCACCCGAAGGGCCGGCCAGGACAGCGCCGCCTCGGGGGCCAGTGCAACGGTCCGATCGCCGCTCGTCGGGACCACTGCGGCGGACGGCAGTGCCGCACACGCCACGAGGATCGACACGGCGAGGCGGACGAACGGCGGCGTGAGGGCGATGGCTGGCATGGACGGGGCCGGGGACGAACCGCAGGGTCGCCGCGGGTCGGTCACGCGTCATGGCAACTTGTCACATCGCCGACCGACGAACGGTCCCCCGTGTGAGGGTTCGCACGGCCGCATCGATTCCGCGACAATCGCCGGATGCGCTCCCCCACCGCGGCCGACCTCTCCCCCGGCACGCTCGTCCAGCACTGGAAGGGCGGCCTGTACCGGATCGAGGCGCTGGCCGTGCGCGAGACCGACGGCCAGACCGACGTCGTCTACCGCCCGCTCGCCGATACGGCACGTCGGGCGTGGACCCGCCCCCTCGAGTCGTTCGTCGAGACGGTCAGCGCGCTCGACGGCGACCCGCGGCCCCGCTTCGTGCCAGTCCCGTTGCCGGACGATCGGGCACTGCGCGCCGCGACCGCCACGGCCGGGATCGGTGCCGACCTCGTCGATGCGACGCTGGCCCGCTACGCCGAGCCGCAGCGCCATTACCACGCGTCATGGCACGTGCACGACGTGTTCGCGCGGGCCGCCGCCCGGGGCCTGTCGCTGACGCGCGCGCAGGTGCTCGCGCTGCTGTTCCACGACGCGGTCTATGTAGCGGGGGCGGAGGCGGGGAGCAACGAGGCGCTGTCGGCCCTGCTGCTGAGGCAGGCGGCGCACGGGCGTGCGGACCTGCCGGGCGATGAGGTCGAGCACGCCTGCGCGATGATCCGCGACACCGCCGGACACAGTCCGGGCTCGGCCGAATCGGCCGCGGTGATCGCGCTCGATCTCGCCACGCTCGGCGACCCGCCGGTGCGCTTCGACACCTGGACCGAACTGGTCTGGCTCGAGTATCGGCACCTGTTCGCCTGTGAAGCCGATCCCAGGCGCGCGTTCATCGAGCGGCGTGTCCGCGTGCTGG
>JBIIPQ010000336.1:0-4955 GCA_044342535.1 Burkholderiaceae bacterium | reverse complement strand
CACGATGTCGTCGATCAACGAGAGCGGCCGGCGCGTCGCCGAGATCATCGGTCTGATCGACGGCATCGCGTTCCAGACCAACATCCTGGCGCTGAACGCGGCGGTCGAGGCCGCCCGCGCCGGCGAGCAGGGCCGCGGCTTCGCGGTCGTCGCCAGCGAGGTGCGCAGCCTCGCGCAGCGCAGCGCCGACGCCGCCAAGCAGATCGCCGGCCTGATCGGCGACTCGGTGCAGCGCGTCGAAGACGGCTCCCGCCAGGTCGCCGCGGCCGGCGTGCTGATGCACGAGATCGTCCAGGGCATCCGCCGCGTCAACCAGTACGTCGCGCAGATCTCCGATGCCTCGGTCGAGCAGGACACCGGCATCACGACGCTGAACGGCACGATCGGCGAGATCGAACGCGCCACGCAGCAGAACGCGGCGCTCGTCGAGCAGGCCTCGGCCGCGACGCTGTCGCTCGAGAACCAGGCCGGCGAGCTCGGCCGGATGATCGCCGTCTTCCGAACCGAGGCCAGCGCATGAGCACCGCCCTGCCCATCCCCCGAACCGTCCCTTCCGCTCCTGCACGCACCTCCGAGAGGTCCACCATGCCCCAACCGTCGTTCCTTCGCCGCGCAGCCGCCGCGCTCGCCGGCCTCGCCTTCGCGACCGGCGCCGCCCAGGCCGCGGAGTTCGGCAACATCACGATCAACGGCTACGGCCACCAGTCGTTCCTGAAGACCACAGACAACACCTGGCTCGGCGCCGACGGCAGCGGCTCGTTCAATGAGAATGTGTTCGCGCTCGTGCTCACCGCGAAGCTCGACGAGCGCTCCAAGATCTGGTCACAGCTGACCTCCATCAGCGGCACCTCGATCGACGTGCACTGGTTCTATGTCGACCGGACTTTCGGTGACAACCTGACGATGCGGGCAGGCAAAGTGCTCACCCCGCTCGGCTTCTACAACGAGTTCATCGACGCGCGCTTCCTGCAGCAGTCGACGATCCTGCCGCTGCTGTACCAGCCGGACACCGACCTGGTCGTCGAGGCCTACGGCGGCCTGGGCGGAACCTGGACGATGCCGATGACGAGCGGCCGGATCGACTTTGACCTGTATGGCGGCCAGATCGTCGAGTTCGCCGGGGAGGCGGCGTCGCAGAAGCAGAAAGGGCTCTTCGGCGGCCGCATCGACTGGCGCACGCCGATCGACGGGCTGCGGCTGATGCTCTCGGCGTCGACGAAGAAGCAGCGGACCCTGGGCGACCCGGACGACACCACCAACACCTCGATGATCCTGTCGGCCGGCTACACCGCCGACCGGCTCGACCTCAAGGCCGAGTACGGCCATATCTCCCGCTCCATGGGCAGCCTGGACAGCAAGACGAGCGTGGCCTACCTGCAGGCCGGCTACTCGCTGACCGACAACTGGATCCCGTTCGCGCGCTACGACATGCTGCGCGCGCCGGGCTACGACAGCGGCAACGCGGCGACCTACCAGAACACCGTGGCGATCGGCGTCACGTATCGGATGAACGGCAACCTCGCGCTGCGGCTCGAGAACCACTTCAACACCGGCTATGGCGCGGCCGCGCTGTCCGGCGAGACGGCGGCGGGCCAGGGCCAGAAGACCTGGCAGATGCTGGCCGCCAGCGTCGCCTTCATCTTCTGACGACCGAGGAGCGAACATGACCCCCCCCATCAAGCGACTGCTGGCGACGGCCGCGATCGTCACCGCGACGCTGTCGCCCGCCCTCGCGAACGACGTCGTCGTCATCGTCAACAAGGACAACGCCGGCGCTGTCGACAAGGCCTTCATCGCCAAGGCGTTCACCGGCGAGGCCCGCAGCTGGCCCGACGGCGGTACGGTCACCCTGTTCGACCTCGGCGACGACAACCCCACGCGCGCCGCGTTCTACTCGACCTTCGTCGGGCGCAGCGCCGCACAGGTGAAGGCCGCCTGGGCGCAGCTCGTCTTCAGCGGCAAGGCGACGCCGCCGAAGGTCGTCGACGGCGACGCCGAGGTCAAGAAGGCGGTGGCCGCCAACAAGCTGGCGGTCGGCTACATCAAGCCTTCGAGCGTCGACGACACGGTGAAGGTGCTGCTCAGGTGAGCGGCCGGGCCGGCTGAACGTCCCGGCCGGGCCGCGTCGAGCGGATCGCGCCCGAGGCGGCCGGCCTCGTCCGGCGGTCCGAGGGCCCCCCATTCATGGCGCGCTGCAGCGTTCCGGTTCGGCACGGGCGCGGCCATAATCGCGTGATGGACATCCTCGCCACCGCTCGAGCATTCGGGCCCGAAGTCCGCGACCGCGCCGACGAGATCGAGCGCACGCGTACCCTGCCCGCCGACCTGGCGGCGTCGCTCGCGCGCGCCGGCCTGTTCCGCACGCTGCTGCCGCGTCGCTTCGGCGGCCTGGAATGCGAGCCGCTGCTCGCGCTCGCCACGATGGAGGCGATGGGCGAGGCCGATGCCTCGGCCGGCTGGTGCACCATGATCGGTGCCACCGCCGCGATGTCCGCCGCCTGGCTCGATCCCTCGGTCGCGACAGTTGTGCACGCCACGCCCGAGACGGTGACCGGCGGCGTCTTCGCGCCGATCGGCCGCGCCGTGGTCGACGGCGACGACTACGTCGTGAGCGGGCGCTGGCCCTGGTTCTCGGGGCATGCGCACTGTGCCTGGCTGTCCGCGGGGTGCACGGTGATCGAGGACGGCCGGATGCGAATGCTGCCCAACGGCATGCCGGATGCGCGGATGGTGTTCTTCCCGGCCGAGTCCGGCACGCGGCTCGACGGCTGGCATGTCGCCGGCCTGCAGGGCACGGGCAGCGGCGAGGTCGCGCTCGAGGGCCTGCGCGTGCCGCGCGAGCGCTCCGTGTCGCTGATGACCGATGCGCCGCGCGAGGACGGTCCGCTCTACCGGATGCCGCCCTTCGGGCTGCTCGCCCAGGGGATCGCCGCGGTGATGCTCGGCAACGCGCGCGGCGCCATCGACGAGCTGGTGACGCTGGCCGGCACGAAGACGCCGGGGGGCAGCCGACGCACGCTGGCCGAGCGCACCGGCGCGCAGGCCGAGCTCGCGCGCGCCGAGGCCTCGCTGCGCTCGGCGCGGGCCTACTGCGTCGATGCCGTCGGCCAGGCCTGGCGGCTCGCCTGCGCGGGCGACGCGCCCGATCTGCGGGCGCGCGCCGCGCTGCGGCTCTCGGCCACGACGGCGACCCGTGCGGCGGCCGACGTGACCCGCGCGATGCACGACCTCGGCGGCGGCTCGGCGGTCTACCTGTCGAGCCCGCTGCAGCGGCGCTTTCGCGACGCCCACGTGGGCACGCAGCACGCGATGGTGTCGGCCTCGACGCTCGAGCTGGCGGGCCGCGTGCTGATGGGCCTGCCCACGGACGCGACGATGCTCTGAGTCAGGCGAGAGCGGCTCCGCGCCTGCGGCAGGTGGTCCCTGCCGGACCACGGTTTACCCTTGCCGGCCCGCGTGATACGGTTCTCTCCGATCCCCGTCACCCTTCCGGCTGGAGCACCCTTGATCGCAGGCGGCACGAGCGACGCAGGCCCGGCACGCGAGCGCCGGTCGGCCGCTGCCGGAACGAGCCGCTGAGATGGCCCGCCGCGCGCTCTACAGCCGCTCCCCCGGGGCGTCGCCGGACCCGGCGCCCCCAGAGGCGAGCGGAGGGCGCGATACCGATGCGCCCGGCCCGCCCGCCCGCCCGGGCCCTGCCGCGCGCGGTTCTCCGGTCCGCGGCGGATCGCCCTGGGAGCGCCCCGAGACGCCGGCAGCTCGGCCCTCTGCCGCCGGGACCCCGCCCCCGCCGGCGCCCCGCCGCTTCGCACGGCTGCGCCACCTGGTGGCGCGCGGCGAGCGCCCGCTGCTGGTCGTGCTCGGCGTGCTGGCCGCCCTCGCGGGCGTGATGCTGCAGCGCGGCCTGTACCCGCCGCCGCGCGCGCTCACCCAGGAGGACATCGATGCCGCGGTGCTGCGCACGCTGGAGACGCAGCCCCTGCCGTCGCAGGCGGCCAAGGCGTGGGAGGTGATCCGGCCCTCCGTCGTGCGGGTGCGCCGCATCGGACCGCCCGGCAAGGACGGCGCCCCCGGCGAGGACATCGGCGTGGGCAGCGGCGTGGTCGTCGTCGAGACCGGGCTGATCCTCACCAACCTGCACGTCGTCGCCGGGGCGGACTCGATCAAGGTGGTCTTCGCGGACGGACTCGAATCCGACGCGGTGATGGTGCAGGCGCAGCCGGAGCAGGACCTCGCGGTGCTGCAGGCCAAGACGCTGCCCGACGACCTGGTGCCGGCCACCCTGAAGTCGACCGCCGACGTGCGCCCGGGCGACGTCGTCGTGGCGGCGGGCTTTCCGTTCGGCATCGGGCCCTCGGTGACCTCCGGCGTCGTCTCGGGTCTGAAGCGCGAGTTCCGCTCGCCCGAGGGCAAGCGGCAGCTGACCAACCTGATCCAGTTCGATGCGGCGGTGAACCCCGGCAGTTCCGGCGGGCCGCTGATCACACCCGAGGGCGAGGTGATCGGCATCGTCACCGCGGTGCTCAACCCGACCGAGCAGCGCGTGTTCGTCGGCATCGGCTTCGCCGTCCCGATCGAGAGCGCCGCCGCCGGCGCCGGCATGTCGCCGTTCTGAGCGGCCCGCAGCACCGTCGCCCGCAGCCCCCCGTCCGCCCCGCCCTCCGTCCGACCCCGTCACCCCGAGGCCCTGCCCATGAACGACACCCCGACCACCGGCAACGAGGTCTCCGCGCTGATGGAGCGCATCCTGTTCGAGGTGAAGAAGGTCGTCGTCGGCCAGGACCACTTCCTCGAACGGGTACTGGTGGCGATCCTCGCCCAGGGCCACCTGCTGGTCGAGGGCGTGCCGGGACTCGCCAAGACGCTGACGGTGAAGACGCTGGCCACGACGATCCGCGGCCAGTTCAAGCGCATCCAGTTCACGCCCGACCTGGTGCCCTCGGACCTGGTCGGCA
>JBIIPQ010000073.1:0-14781 GCA_044342535.1 Burkholderiaceae bacterium | reverse complement strand
CCGACACATGTCCCGCGGCGGCAGCGAGGCGGCGGATCCGGCCGCGACGAGATGCGCTAGAGTTCGGGGCCTTCCCGGAGTCCAGCCATCATCGTCGGTTCCTTTCCCCTTCGCCCGGAGCTGCTGCGGCTGGTGCTGACGGCGGCCGTCGCCCTCCTCGTGCTGTGGCAGCGACTGCTCGTGCCCGTGCTGCTCGGGCTGGTCGTCTATGCCTGGACCTGCCTGCTCGCGGACCGGATGTCGAACCGGTTCGGGCCGTCGCGGACGGTCGCCGGCATCTGCGGCGCGGTGGTCGGTTCGCTGGTGTTCGCGGCCTTCGCAGGCATCGTCACCTGGACGGTCGCGCTCGCCTCGGCCGACGACCTGAGGGTCTTCCTGCTGCGCATCGAGGACTCGCTCGACGCGTTCCGCGAGGCGCTGCCCGAGAGCATCGCGGCCTCGATGCCGCAGGACCTGGTCGAGCTGCGCATGCGGGTGTTCGCCTGGCTGCGCGACCATGCGGCGAGCCTCGGCGGACTCGGGGGCAAGGTCGCCCACGCGCTGGTGCAGGGCATCTTCGCGATCCTGGTCGCCGCGATGGCCGCCGCCGCGACCTGGCAGCCGCGCGCGCTGCAGTCCGAAGAGAAGTTCATCGGCCGGCTGCTGCTGGTGCTCGAGCGCGTCGTGCTCGCGCAGATGCGGATCGCGTTGTTCAACACCTCGGCGACCGCGCTCTACCTGTTCGTGATCCTGCCGGCATTCGGATTCGTGCTGCCCTTCCGCGGGCTGCTGTGCCTGTTCACGCTGGTGACCGGCGTGCTGCCCGTGCTCGGCAACCTGCTGGCCAACACGCTGGTGACGCTGATCTCGCTGGCGGTGTCGCCGTTGCTGGCGATCGGCTCGCTGGTCTTCCTGGTGATGATCCACAAGACCGAATACTTCATCAACGCCCGCACCGTGGGCTCGCACGTGCGGGTGGCCTCGTGGGAGATCCTGGCCGCGATGCTCACCGGCGAGGCGCTGTTCGGCGTTCAGGGGCTGGTGGCCGCGCCCCTCCTGTACCCGTTCTTCAAGCGCGAGATCGCCCGGCTGCGCGGGCGGGACTGAAGCGCGCCGCCCCGGAGGGGGGGCCGACCGGCGGCCCGGCGCCGCCCGCTCGGGCCCGATCCGAGCCCTGTCTGGATCCGAGCCCTATCTGGATCCGAGCTCCGTCTGGATCCGAGCCCCGTCTGGTCGTCGTCGACCTCAGCGCGCCGGCTGCCAGCGCAGCCCGATGGTCCCGATGCGTTGCGGCTTCATGGTCGCCGGCTCGATGGGCGAGGCGAACGGGATCGAGTGCAGCGCGAACGTCAGGTCGATCCGCCAGTCGGAGACCGCGCCGAACGAGGCGCCGACGAAGGCCGAGCCGGCGAACGGCTCGCGCTCGATGCGCGACGCGTACCCGTAGGGTCGGCCGTCGACGAGCGCGTCCCGCGCGATCGCGCGCCCCTCGACGCCGGCGAACACATGCCAGCCGTCGGGCTCGCGTGCCCCGAGCGTCTCGCCGGGCCAGGTCGGACCGGCCGGCCGCCGGCCGAAGCGGACCATCGCGCCGAGTGCCGCCTCGGTCACCGGATTGCCCGCGAGCACCGCGGTGCGCAGCACCAGGTCCGCGCCGCCGCCGGGCGCGCCGATCGCCGACAGCCGCGACCAGCCGAGCTGCACCACCGGCTGGGCCCGGACCTGCCAGCCCCAGCCGAGCGTGGGCGCCTGGCCGAGCACGCGGTGGATGCCGTTCTGCACCGGCTCGCCGAGCGCGGCCGGGCCGATGGCACCGAGCCGAAGCGACAGCGTCTGGCGCGTGCTCGCGCCGATGACGACCGAATCCGCGCCGAGCGACAGCGCGGCCGCGTACGGCCGGTCGTAGGGCTGCGGCGCGGCGGTGCTGGCGGGCAGGCTCGGCGTGTAGATCGCATGGTTCAGCGACAGCACGCGGTAGATCCGCGCGTCCCGGTCGCAGCCGAAGACGATCCGGCACCAGGCTGCGGCGAGCCGCGCGTCGGCCGATCCGGCGGGCGCGTCGAAGGCGGCACGGATGAACCCGCCGCTGGTGTACCAGCGTTCCTCGCTCGGCGGGGCGAAGGCGAACTGGTCGTTGTCGAGGGCGAACTCGAAGGCCCGCAGCTGCGCGGCTACGGGCAGCGCGATGGCGGCGAGCCCGAGGCCCGTCGCCAGGGTCGCGGCGAGCCCGCGCACGCGCCGGGCCGCGCCGCTCACCGGCCGCCCTCCTTCGAGCGGCGCTCCAGGATCTCCCAGCGCTCGAGCAGCTCGAGCAGCCCCGCCTCGATCGCCTGCACGCGCTCCTGGTCGGCACGCAGCACGCGGGCGTCCTGCCTGAAGTAGTCGGCGTCGGCCATCTTCGCGGCCAGCGCCGCCTGCTCGGTCTCGAGCGCCTCGATGCGCGCGGGCAGCTCCTGCAGCTCGCGCTGCTCCTTGAAGCCGAGCTTGCGCACCCGGGCCTCGGGCGCCGCCGCCACACCGCGCGCGCCGCCGGACGGGGGCCCGCCCGCCGGCACGGCGACGCCCGCGGCGACCTCGGCCGAGGCCTGGCGCTGGCGCAGCGCGTCGCTCCAGCCGCCGACGTACTCGCGCCAGAATCCGTCGCCCTCGGCCAGCAGCACCTGCGTGGCCACGTTGTCGAGGAAGGCGCGGTCGTGGCTGACCAGCAGCAGCGTGCCCGTGTAGGCCTGCAGCGTGTCCTCGAGCAGCTCGAGGGATTCGATGTCGAGGTCGTTGGTCGGCTCGTCGAGCACCAGCAGGTTCGCGGGCCGGGCGAAGAGCCTCGCCAGCAGCAGCCGGTTGCGCTCCCCGCCCGACAGCGTGCGCACCGGCGACTGCGCGCGGCGGGGCGGGAAGAGGAAGTCGCCGAGGTAGCTCATCACGTGCTTGCGCTCGCCGCCGACCTCGATCCAGTCCGAGCCGGGGCTGATGGTCTCGACGACGCTCTTCTCCGGGTCGAGCTGCTCGCGCATCTGGTCGAAGTAGGCGACCGAGAGCTGCGTGCCGAGCCGCACCGAGCCGGCATCGGGCTCGAGCTGCCCGAGGATCAGCTTGAGCAGCGTCGACTTGCCGGCGCCGTTCGGGCCGACCAGCGCGAGCCGGTCGCCGCGGCTGACGATCATCGACAGGCCGTCGATGACCCGCTTGCCGTCGAAGGCCTTCGAGACGTCGGTCAGCTCGGCCACCAGCTTGCCGCTGCGCTCGCCGGCATCGACCGCCATCTTCACGCCGCCCTGGCGCTCGCGCCGCGCATCGCGATCGACGCGCAGCTGCTCGAGTCGGCGCACGCGGCCCTCGTTGCGGGTGCGGCGCGCCTCGACGCCCTTGCGGATCCAGACCTCCTCCTGCGCCCAGAACTTGTCGAAGCGGCGCGCGGCGGTGCGCTCGACAGCGAGCTGCTCGGCGCGCACCCGCTGGTAGGTGGTGAAGTTGCCCGGGAACGAGCGCAGCACGCCGCGGTCGAGTTCGACGATGCGGGTGGCCACCGCATCGAGGAAGAAGCGGTCATGCGTCACGAAGACGGCCGCCGGGACCTTCTGCAGCAGCGATTCGAGCAGCTCGATGCCGGCGATGTCGAGGTGGTTGGTCGGCTCGTCGAGCAGCAGCAGCTCGGGGTCGAGCGCGAAGGCGAGCGCGAGCGCGGCGCGCTTTCGCTCGCCGCCCGAGGCCGACGCCGGATCCGCCGACGGGTCGAGGCCGAACCGCTGCAGGTACTCGCCCAGCCGGGCCTGCACGCGCCAGCGCTCGCGGTCGTCGTCGAGCGACTCGAGGCCGCCGCGCTCGAGCAGGCTGTCGTGCAGCGTCTCGGCCGCGGGCAGCTCGGGCTCCTGCTCGACGGTGGCGACGCGCAGGCCGTCGCGGCGCTGCACGAGGCCGTCGTCGAGCGGCGCGCGCGCCGACAGGATGCCGAGCAGCGAGGACTTGCCCGTGCCGTTGCGGCCGACCAGGCCGATCCGTTCGCCGGACAGCAGCGACAGCGACGCGCAGTCGAGCAGGGGGAGATCGCCGTACGCGAGCTGCGCGTCGACGAGTGTGACCAGGGAGGGAGCGCTCATTGACCCCGCACGATACCGGAACTTCGGAGCGCCGATCGGGGCATCGCTATACTGCGCCGTCCCGCCAGTCGGCTGCCCGGCCGGCCTGCCGCCCACCCGTTCCCCGACCGATCGACGATGACCACGCTGCTGCTGTTCGTCGCAGGCCTGGCCGCCCTGGTGGTGGGCTCGGAGCTGCTCGTGCGCGGGGCCTCCAAGCTCGCGCTGTCCCTCGGCATCTCGCCGCTGGTGGTCGGGCTGACCGTGGTCGCCTTCGGCACCAGCTCGCCGGAGATGGCGGTCTCGGTGCAGGGCGCGCTCGCCGGCGCCACCGACATCGCGATCGGCAACGTCGTCGGCTCGAACATCTTCAACGTGCTCTTCATCCTCGGGCTGTGCGCGGCCATCGTGCCGCTCGCCGTCGCCGACCAGATCATCCGGCAGGAGGTCCCGATCATGATCGGCGCCTCGCTGCTGCTCGTGGCGATGACGCTCGACGGCGGGATCGGGCGCGGCGAGGCCGCGGTGCTGTGCGGGCTGCTGGTCGCGTACACGGTGTTCCTCGTCGTGCAGAGCCGCCGCGCCTCGGCGGCCGCCGCGCCGCCGGCCGCGCCGACAGTCCCCGCGGCCCGGTCGTGGGACGACCCGAAGTGGGTGCAGCTCGGGCTGGTGGCGGCGGGCCTCGTGCTGCTGGTGCTCGGCTCCGAATGGCTGGTCTCGGCCGCGGTTCAGTTCGCCCGCCTGCTCGGGCTCTCGGAACTCGTGATCGGGCTGACCATCGTCGCCGCTGGCACCTCGACCCCCGAGGTCGCCGCCTCGCTGATGGCGCTGCGCCGCGGCGAACGCGACATCGCGGTGGGCAACGTGGTGGGCAGCAACACCTTCAACATCCTCGGCGTGCTCGGCGCGGCGGGGCTGGTCGCGCCCGAGGCGCTCGGCGTGCCGACCTCGGTGCTGCGCTTCGACCTGCCGGCGATGGTCATGGTCGCGATCGCCTGCCTGCCGGTGTTCGTGTCGAACTGCCGGATCGGCCGCTGGGAAGGGCTGATGTTCCTCGCCTACTACGCGGCCTACGTCGCCTGGCTGGTGCTCGACGCCTCCGGCCACGACGCGCTCGGCGACTACAGGACGGTGATGCTGTACGTGGTGCTGCCGCTCACCGCGGTCACGATCGGCGTGCTCACCTGGCGCGGCGGGCGCGCCGCGCCGCGCGCCTGAACCGGATGCCGGGCGCGCTGCTCGTCCTGGTGCTCGCGCCCTTCGCCGGCGCGCTGGTGCTCGGCTGCCTGTCGCAGGTGATGGCCACCTCGACGCCGCAGGGCCGGCTGCGGCACTCGGCCTGGATCGCCGGCACCGCCGCGCTGATCGCGGCCTTCGCCTTCGCGCTGCTCGCGCCCTCGGTGTTCGACGGCGAGGTGCAGCGGCTGCGATGGGAGTGGCTGCCGGCGCTCGGCGTCGGCTTCGGGCTGCGGATGGACGGGCTGGCGCTGATGTTCGCCGGCCTCATCCTCGGCATCGGCCTGCTGGTGGTGCTGTACGCGCGCTGGTACCTGTCGCCCCAGGAGCGCACGCCGCGCTTCTTCGCGCTGCTGCTGGCCTTCATGGGCGCGATGCTCGGCATCGCGCTGTCCGACAACCTGATCCTGCTGGCGATCTTCTGGGAGCTCACCAGCCTCACCTCGTTCCTGCTGATCGGCTTCTGGCAGCACCGGGCCGATGCACGCGAGGGGGCGCGGATGGCGCTCACCGTCACCGGCACCGGCGGCCTGGCGCTCCTCGCGGGCGTGCTGCTGCTCGGCTGGATCGCCGGCGGCTGGGACCTCGACACCGTACTGGCCGCGGGCGACCGGGTGCGGGCGCATGCGCTCTACCCGGTCTGCCTGCTGCTGATCCTGGCCGGCGCCTTCACCAAGTCCGCGCAGTTCCCGGTGCACTTCTGGCTGCCGCACGCGATGGCGGCGCCCACGCCGGTGTCGGCCTACCTGCACTCGGCCACGATGGTGAAGGCGGGCCTGTTCCTGATGGCGCGGCTCTACCCGACGCTCTCGGGCACCGACCTGTGGTTCTACACCGTGACCGGCGTCGGCGCGGCCACACTGCTCACCGGCGCCTGGCACGCGATCTTCCAGCACGACCTCAAGGGCCTGCTGGCGTACTCGACGATCAGCCACCTCGGCCTGATCACCATGCTGTTCGGCCTGGACTCGCCGATGGCGGCGGTCGCCGCCGTCTTCCACCTGCTGAACCACGCGACCTTCAAGGCCTCGCTGTTCATGGCGGCGGGGATCATCGACCACGAGACCGGGACGCGCGACATGCGGCGCATCAACGGCCTGCGCAAATGGATGCCGGTGACGGCGACGCTCGCGATCGTCGCCTCCGCCGCAATGGCCGGCGTGCCGCTGCTCAACGGATTCCTGTCGAAGGAGATGTTCCTCGCCGAGACGCTCGCGGTCGAGGGTCACCGCGCGGTGCGTTTCCTCGTCCCGGCGGCGGCGGCGCTCGCCACCGCGCTGTCGGTGGCCTACTCGGTGCGCTTCATCCACGACGTGTTCTTCAACGGCGAGCCGGTGAACCTGCCGCGCACGCCGCACGAGCCACCGCACTGGATGCGGGTGCCGGTGGAGCTGCTGGTGGTGCTCTGCCTGCTGGTCGGCCTGCTGCCCTCGCTGACCGTCGGGCCGCTGCTGGCGCTGGCCTCGCGCGACGTGCTCGGCGGCACGCTGCCCGAGTACTCGCTGGCGATCTGGCACGGGTTCAACGCACCGCTGGCGTTCAGCCTCTTCGCGCTGGCGGGCGGCACGGGGCTGTACTTCTGGCTCGCGCGCCATCGCAGCCTGCACGAGGTCGCGGACGACGTGGGCGCCGGCAAGCGCGGCTTCGAGCGCACGATCGCCGCGCTGCTGGCCGCGGCGCGGGCGGTCACCGCCACGCTCGAGGGCGGCGGCGCGCGGCGCACGCTGCTGCTGGCAGTGGGCGTCGCGGTCGCGGCCGGCGCGCTGCCCTGGATGCTGGGCCTCTCGCCCTTCGCCGGCCTGCAGCGCGACGCGCTCGGCGAGATCTCGCCGGGCCTCACGGCGGTCTGGGCGGTCGGCGCGGCGGCGACGCTCGGGACCGTCGCGTTCGCGGGCCAGCGGCTGGTCGCGCTGGTGGCGGTGGGCGCGGTCGGACTGGTGGTGAGCCTCGCGTTCGTGTGGTTCGGTGCCCCCGACCTCGCGCTCACGCAGCTGCTGGTGGAGGTGGCGACGACGCTGCTGATGATGCTGTCGCTGCGTTACCTGCCGCCGGAGTCGCCTCGCGAGCCCGACGACCGGCGCAAGCTGCGCGACGCGGCGCTGGCCGCGGTGGCCGGCATCGGGCTGGGCGCGATCGCCTGGGCGGTGATGGTGCGGCCGTTCGACGCGTCGATCGCGCCGTGGTTCATCGAGCGGACCGTGTCGGAAGGCGGCGGCACGAACGCGGTCAACGTGATCATCGTCGACTTCCGCGGGCTGGACACCTTCGGCGAGATGACGGTGATGCTGGTGGCGGGCCTCGTGATCCACGCGCTGATCGCGCGGATCGCGCTGCCCGCGGTCTCGGGTCCGGAGCGGGCCACCGGCGCCCCCGGCGAGCGGCGCCATCCGCTGATGTTCGCGACGCTGGCGCGCGCGCTGCTGCCGTTCGCGCTGCTGGTGGCGGTCTACTTCCTGCTGCGCGGGCACAACCTGCCGGGCGGAGGCTTCGTCGCCGGGCTGCTCGCCGCGATCGCCCTGCTGATGCAGGCCGTGGCCGCGGGACCGGCGGCCGGGCGTCCCGGGTCCGACCCGGCGGCCCTCGTCGCGCGCCGGCTCGACCGGCTGCACCTGACCCTGGGCGCGGGCCTGCTGATCGCCTGCCTGAGCGGACTGGGGTCCTGGCTGTTCGGCTACCCGTTCCTCACCAGCACCTTCGGGCATCCGGTGCTGCCCTGGGTCGGGGAGCTGCCGCTCGCGAGCGCGGCCGCCTTCGACTTCGGGGTCTTCCTCGTGGTGGTCGGCGCGACCGTGCTCGCGCTCACCGGCATCGGGCGCCTCGCGCGCCGGGAGCGCTGAGATGGAGCTCCTCATGGCGAGCGGCATCGCGGTGCTGAGCGGCTCGGGGATCTACCTGCTGCTGCGTCCGCGCACCTTCGACACCATCCTCGGGCTGACGCTCCTCTCGTACGCGGTCAACCTGTTCATCTTCTCCATGGGCCGGCTCACCGTCGGACGCGCGCCGATCGTCGAGGCCGGCGGCTCGGGCTACGCCGATCCGCTGCCGCAGGCGCTGGTGCTGACCGCGATCGTGATCAGCTTCGCGATGACGGCACTGCTGCTGGTGCTGGCGGTGCGGGCGAAGGCCGCGAGCGGCAGCGACGACGTGGACGGCGGCGAGCCGCCCGCAGGCGGCGGGGCGCGATGAACCACGCGGCGATCGTCCCGATCGTGCTGCCGGCGCTCGCCGCCGCGCTGATGCTGATCGACCGGCGCATCGCCTCGCAGCGCCTGCTCGCCTGGGTGTCGACGCTGCTGCTGGCGGCCAGCGGCGCATGGCTGGTGACGCTCGCCGCCGACGGCTGGCGCGGCGTCTACCTGGCGGGCAACTGGGCCGCGCCCTACGGCATCGTGCTGGTGGCCGACCGGCTCTCGGCGCTGATGGTCGGACTGACCGCGCTGCTCGCCGTGGTCGCGCTCGGCGCCGCGCACAAGCGCTGGGATACCCGCGGCGAGCACTTCCATCCGCTGCTGCAGGTGCAGCTGATGGGCCTGAACGGCGCCTTCCTCACCGGCGACCTGTTCAACCTGTTCGTCTTCTTCGAGGTGCTGCTGATCGCCTCGTACGGCCTGCTGGTGCATGGGGACGGCCGCCCGCGGATCGCGGCGGGGCTGCGCTTCGTGACGCTGAACCTGTTCGGCTCGGCACTCTTCCTCGTCGCGGCGAGCCTGCTGTACGGCGTGACCGGCACGCTGAACTTCGCCGATCTGGCGGCGCGCATGCCCGCGCTCGCGGGCGGCGACGCGACGCTGGCCCGGGCGGGCGCCTGGATGCTGCTCACGGTGTTCTGCCTGAAGGCCGCGATCCTGCCGCTCTACCTGTGGCTGCCCGGCACCTACTCCGCCGCGAGCCCGCCGGTGGCGGCGCTGTTCGCGGTGATGACCAAGGTCGGGCTCTACGCGGTGCTCAGGGTGTTCACGATGGTGTTCGGCGCGGGCGCCGGTGCGCTCGCGAACGCCGCGTTCCCGTGGATCGCGGGCCTGGCCGCCGCGGGCTACCTGCTCGCGATGCTCGGCGCACTCGCGGGCGCCGACCTGCGACGGCTCGCCTCGATGCTGCTGATCGGCTCGGCGGGCTTCCTGCTGATCGGCGTCGGCCTGGGTACCGAGCGCTCGATCGCGGCGGCGGTCTTCTACCTGCCGCACACCACGCTGTCGGCGGCGGCGCTGTATCTGGTGGCCGACCTGGTGGCGCGCGGGCGCGGCGAGGCCGCCGACCGGCTGCGGCCGGGCCCAGCGCCACTGCGTCCGGCCGCGGTCGGGCTGCTGTTCTTCGCCACCGCGGTCGCAGTGGCCGGGCTGCCGCCGCTGGGGGGCTTCATCGGCAAAGCGATGCTGCTGGCGGCGATGCTGCCCGACACCGGCTCGCCCGCCGCCTCGGTCGGCGTGATGTGGGCGGTGGTGCTCGGCGGCAGCCTGTTCGCGCTGATCGCGCTCGCGAGGGCCGGCAGCGTGCTGTTCTGGAAGTCCGAGGCCGCGCCGGTGCCCGGCGCGCCCGCAACGTCCGTGCGCGAACTGCTGCCCTGCCTGCTCGCGCTGGCCGCAGTCGTCGCGATCACGGTGTTCGCAGCGCCCATGCAGCGCTACGCGCAGGCGACCGCGGCCCAGCTGCTCGCACCCGAGGCGCTCGTCGATCAGGTGCTGCGCACGGTGCCGCGTGCCGGCCCCCACCAGTCGCGCCCGGAGTCGTTCCGATGAGCCCGGCCCCCGCGTCCCGGTCCAGTCTGCTGCGCCGGCTGCTGCCCCGTCCGGGGACGGCGCTGGGGCTGTGGCTCGCCTGGCTGCTGCTGAACCAGACGCTCGCGCCCGGACACCTGCTGCTCGGGCTCGTCCTCGCACTCGTGTTCGCCCGGCTGGGCGGCACCGCCCGCGGCGCGCTGCCGGACCCGGGCCGTGGCCGAGCGGGATGGCGCCGCCCCGGCATCGCGCTGCGGCTCGCCTGGACGGTGCTGCACGACATCGTGGTCGCGAACCTGCAGGTCGCGCGGCGCATCCTGGGCCGCCAGGACGCGCTGGATCCGAAGTTCGTCTGGGTGCCGCTCGACGTGCGGCGGCCGCGCTCGATCTCGCTGCTCGCCGGCATCGTCACGATGACGCCGGGCACGCTGTCGGCCGAGCTGTCGGACGACCACCGCCACCTGCTGGTCCACGGCCTGGACGTCGACGATCCGCAGGCCCTGGTCGCGGAGATCAAGACCCGCTACGAAGCACCGATCCGGGAGCTGTTCGAATGATCGACCATGCGCTGACCCTGTCGCTCGGGATGTTCTGCATCGCCCTGCTGCTCACCTGCTGGCGACTGCTCGCCGGGCCCGACGTGCTCGACCGCGTGCTCGCGCTCGACACCCTCTACGTGAACGCGCTGGCGATCGTCATCCTGCTCGGGATCCGGTTCCGCACGCAGGTGTACTTCGAGGCCGCGCTGGTGATCGCGATGCTCGGCTTCGTCGGCACCGTGGTCACCGCGCGCTTCGTGGCGCGCGGCGACGTGATCGACCACGACTGAACGGCGGGACACCCGATGACCCACGACGCCCTGCCCTTCGCGATCGACCTGGTGGCCAGCCTGCTGCTGGTGGCCGGCGGCGGCTTCGCGCTGGTCGGTGCCATCGGCCTGGCGCGGCTGCGGGACTTCTACCTGCGCGTGCACGCGCCCACCAAGGCGAGCACGCTCGGCGTCGGCGGGGCGCTGCTCGCCTCGATGCTCGTCTTCGGCTGGACCGGACAGCGGCTGGTGATCCACGAGCTGCTGATCACGGTGTTCGTGTTCGTCACCGCACCGATCGCGGCCCATCTGCTGGTGAAGTCCGCGCTCGAGCGCGATCCGGCGCAGCGCCCGCCGGCGCCCGACCGCATCGCGGATCACGCGGAGGACAGCGGCGCCTCGCACAGCCCGAGAATGTAGGCGCAGAACGCCGGATCTTCCCCGACCAGCAGGCCGGGCAGCGCCTCGCGGAAATCGTGACGGGCGCACCACTGCTGCATCGTGTCGGCCCACGACTGCCAGCGCCGGGCCCCCTGTGGATCGGACGCCTCGTCGTACAGCAGGATGTAGGCACGCTCGAAGAGGGCGATCAGCATCTCGAAGAAGAGCAGCCGGCGCGCCGCTTGGTCGGCATCGAGGCCGGACGGCGGCGGCAGCCGCGGATGCAGCCCGAGCTCGGGATAGCCCAGCACGTCGCGGACGAACTCGGTGTACTGCTCGGACAGCCGCAGGTAGGTCTCCTCGTCGCGCTGCTCGATCTCCTTGCGCTCGTTGTCGCGCTCGGCCCGCGACTCGCGCCACAGCGCGAACGCCGCCAGCGGCAGGCCGACCACCGTCACCAGGTAGCTGGCCAGTTCCCAGATCCGCAGCGTGTCGTCGTCGATCATCGCGTCGCCCTCGTTTCGGGCCGCCGCACTGCGCGCCCGACCCGGTCCGAGTGTAGGGGCACGCCGCCCGGTACCCGGCGCACGACCGTCCATCGGCGCGGGGCATCGACGGCGGTGGCCGCAGGGCACTCGGTCACACCGCCGGCGCCGTCCGTTCGTCAGACTCGCCAGCCATGAGCGCGCGCCGACCGTCGTGACCCACATCCCGTACCCGCTGCTGACCCGGCTGCTGGCGCCGCACGCGCTCGCCCCGGTCGAGGCGCCGCCCGACGCCGCCCGCTGGCAGTCGCTGCTGGCCACGCTCGAGCGCGACCTCGGCCGGCTGCAGCTCGAGCTCGAGGACTCACGCCGGGCCTACCGCTACGCGGCCGACGCGCTGACCCGTGCGACGCTGCGCCTGCGCGACCAGCGCGACGACTTGGAGCTGCGCGTCGACGAGCGCACCGCGCAGCTCGAGCAGAGCCGGACCGACCTGATGCAGGCCCAGCGGCTGGCCGGGCTGGGCAGCTGGTCGCTGCGCGTCGGCGACGGCCGCATCGACGTCTCCGAGCCGTTCGCGCGGCGGCTCGGCATGGATCCGGACACGCCGCCTGCGGGCATCGAGGCGCTGCTCGACTACGTGCTGGAGGACGACCGCGAGACGGCACACCGTGCGGTGCGGGCCGCGCTGCGGACACCCGGGCGCTACAGCGGGGAGCTGCGGGTGCGCGACGCCCGCGGCGAGGTCCGCTGGTTCGCGGCGACGATCGCCTCGCAGGCCGATGCCCAGGGGGGCGTCTCGCAGCTGCACGGCGCGATGCTCGACGTGACCTCGCGCCGCCTCGCCGAACTGCGCGTGCAGCGCCAGGCGCTGCAGGACGAGCTCACCGGACTGCCCAACCGCAGCGCGTTCAAGCAGGACATCGCCCAGGCCGTCGAGCGCGCACGCGTGCGCCGCTCGCGCTTCGCGCTGCTGTTCCTCGACCTCGACGGCTTCAAGGAGATCAACGACTCGCTCGGGCACGATGCCGGCGACGAGCTGCTGCAGCAGGTCGCGGCGCGCATCCGAAAGTGCCTGCGCAAGGACGACCGCCTCGCGCGCTTCGGCGGCGACGAGTTCCTGGTGCTGATCGATCCTGTGCGCCGGCGCCGCGACGTCGAGACCGTGACCCGCAAGATCCTCGAGGCGGTGGCCACGCCGCTGCCGCTCGACGGCATGATGGCCACCGTCAGCGCGAGCATCGGCATCGCGATGTTCCCGGAGGACGGGGACGACCCGCGCTGGCTGCTGAAGAACGCCGACGCTGCGATGTACCAGGCCAAGCAGGACGGCCGCAACGCGCTGCGCTTCTATGCGCCGCGGATCAACGCGTCGCTTCGCGAGAAGCTCGCGATGGTCAACGACCTGCGCGCCGCGGTCGCACGCGGCGGGCTCGGCGTCGCCTACCAGCCGATCGTCGACGGCCGCGACGGCCGGGTGCTCGGCGTCGAGGCGCTCGCTCGATGGGACGACCCCGAGCGCGGCGCGGTCGGCCCCGCGGTCTTCGTGCCGCTGGCCGAGGAGACCGGACTGATCGGCGCGGTCGGCGCACAGGTGCTCGCACGCTCGTGCGCACAGCAGGTCGACTGGGACGGACGGCGAGACGACGCCAGCACCGAGGCCTACCTGTCGGTGAACGTCTCTCCGGTGCAGCTGCGCGACGGCGGCTTCGTGCGCGAGCTGCGCGCGCTGCTCGCCGACACCGGCCTGCCGGCCTCGCGACTGCAGCTCGAGCTGACCGAAGGGACGGTGATGGCCGACCCCGAGGGGGCCGCGCGCGTGCTCGGCGAGCTCGCGGCGATGGGGGTGCGGATCGCGCTCGACGACTTCGGCACCGGGCATTCGTCGCTCGCCTACCTGCGCACCTTCCCGATCCACTGCATCAAGATCGACCGGGCCTTCGTCGGCGACCTCGGGCGTGCCGGCCGCGGCAAGCAGGCGGCCATCGTGCCGGCGATCGTCGCGATCGCGCACAGCCTCGGGGCCGAGGTGGTGGCCGAGGGCGTCGAGACCGATGCGCAGCGCGAGGCGCTCCTCGCGCTCGGTTGCCGCGCGATGCAGGGCTATCTGTTCTCGCGGCCCTTGCCGCCGGACGAGTGCGGCGCGCGCTTCCTCGTGCCGAGCAGCGAGACCGCCGGCTGATCGGGCGCCTCGTCGGACACCCACAGCCGCGAGTGACGCGGCACGCCAGCGAGCAGGAAGTGCATCTGGTCGGCGAGGATCCGGCGGTTCGCGAGGATGAACGCCTCGTGCCGGTTCGGGACGTAGGGCACGTACAGCAGCGGCATGGACGCCGACTCGGGCGTGCGGTTGCCCTTGCGCTGATTGCAGGCGCGGCAGGCCGACACCACGTTCTGCCAGACGGTGAGCCCGCCGCGCGAGCTCGGCGTCACATGCTCCATCTCGAGGGCGGCCTGCGTGAAGCGCCCGCCGCAGTACGCGCAGACGTGGCGGTCTCGGGCAAAGACCATCGAGCGCGACAGCGGGGCGCGGTCCTCGGTGCCGCGCACCTTCCAGCGCGGGCCGTCGATCGCGATGATCGCCGCGATCTCGAGCGTGGAGCGCTGCCCGTGCAGGCGGCTGATGCCGCCATGCAGCACGAGGCGGTCGGTGCCGAGTTCCCAGCGCACCTTGCCGCTGGCGTAGTACGCCGCGGCGGACTCGTGGTCGACCCACCTCACCGGCGTGCCGGCGACGTCGAGAACGAGGATGTCGTGCATCGGGGGCATCCGTTCCGTGAAAGTACCGGAACACCGATCATACCGGCGCCGTGCGCCGCCCGCGTTACGAAACCGTGGCGGTGCGGCAGTAGCATCGCGGGATGGACCTCCCCCGCCTGCTGCTGATCGCCACCGGCGGTACCATCGCCGGTGCCGCGCCCTCCGCCGACCGCACCCAGGGCTACCGGCCCGGCGCGGTGCCCGTGGCCGCCCTCGTCGATGCCGTACCGGCGCTGCGCGGGCTCGCCCGCATCGAGGCCGAGCAGCCGTTCGCGATCGGCAGCCAGCACATGACCGGCACCCACCATCTCGCGCTCGTGGCCCGGATCCGCGCGGCGCAGGCC
>JBIIPQ010000335.1:0-4994 GCA_044342535.1 Burkholderiaceae bacterium | reverse complement strand
GGGTCGCGTCGCTGATCGACGAGTTCTTCGATGCTTGATCGGCTTGCCAGCCTCGCCCGCGGTTCGCACCGCATCAACGCGGACCTTCACTGCCACTCGGTCGTCTCCGACGGCACGCTCACGCCCGAGGCCATCGTCGAGCGCGCGCACCGCAACGGCGTCGAGATCCTCGCGCTCACCGATCATGACGAGGTCGGCGGGCTCGCCGCCGCGCAGGACCGCGCCGCCCAGCTCGGCCTGCCGTTCGTGCCTGGCGTGGAGGTCTCGGTCACCTGGGGCGGCGAGACCATCCACGTCGTCGGCCTGCGCATCGACTTCCGCGACCCGGGCCTGCTCGCCGGCCTGCTGCGCACCCGCAGCGGGCGCGACGGCCGCGCGCAGGAGATCGCCGACCAACTCGCCACGGCCGGCATCCCCGATGCCTACGAGGGGGCGTTGCGCTACGCCGGCAACCCGGAGCTGATCTCGCGCAGCCACTTCGCCCGCTACATCGTCGAGACAGGCACCTGCGAGGACATCGGCGAGGTGTTCCGCCGCTTCCTGGTCGAGGGCAAGCCCGGCTACGTGCCGCACCGCTGGGCCACGCTCGGCGAGGCCGTCGCCTGGATCCGCGCGGCCGGCGGCACCGCCGTCATGGCGCATCCGGGCCGCTATCGCCTCTCCGACCTGTGCATGGACCAGATGCTCGGGGAGTTCCGCGAGGCCGGCGGCGCCGCGATCGAGGTGGTGAGCGGCAGCCACACCCCCGACCAGTACGCCGAGTGGGCGGCCGTCGCGCAGCGCTACGGGCTTGCCGCCTCGCGCGGTTCCGACTTCCACGGTCCTGGCGAGAGCCGGCACGACCTCGGCTCGCTGCCCCCGCTCGACAGGCAGCTGCGGCCGGTCTGGCAGGACTGGCCCGAGGCGCAGGCGCTGGAGCGTCGGTGACCCAGCGCTTCGAGCTCCATCCCACGCATCCGCAGCCCCGGCTGATCCGCCAAGCCGCCACGATCCTGGGCGAGGGCGGCCTGGTCGTCATGCCCACCGACGCCTGCTACGTGCTCGCCTGCCGCCTCGACGACAAGGAGGCGGTCGACCGTCTGCGCGCGCTGCGCAACCTCGACGACAAGCACCTGCTGACGCTCGTCTGCAGCGACCTCAAGGAGGTCTCGACCTACGCGCAGCTCGACAACCGCCAGTACCGTTTCCTGCGCGACTGGACGCCGGGCGCCTACACCTTCGTGCTGCCGGCCACCAAGGAGGTGCCGCGGCGCCTGTGGCATCCGTCGCGCAAGACGGTGGGGCTGCGCGTGCCCGACCATCCGGTCGTGCTGCAGCTGCTCGCCGAGCACGGCGCGCCGGTGCTCGCCACCAGCCTGATCCTGCCTGGCGACGACGAGCCGATCACCGATCCGGACGACGCGATGAAGCGCCTCGCCAAGCGCGTGGACGTCGTCCTCGACGCCGGCAGCCAGGGCTTCGAGCCGACCACGGTCATCGACATGACCGGCGACGAACCGGTGGTCGTGCGGGCCGGGCGCGGGCCGATCGACCGCATGACCGGGACCTGAGCCGGGCGCGGGCGCTGCGCCCCGCGCCGGGGCCGCCCGGAGGCCGCTGCTACAATCGCGCGCCATGGCATCCGACCGCGTCCTCTCCGGCATGCGCCCCACCGGCGCACTGCACCTCGGCCACTACCACGGCGCGCTCAAGAACTGGGTCAGGCTCCAGGAGGCGCACGACTGCTTCTTCTTCGTCGCCGACTGGCACGCGCTCACCACCCACTACGACTCGCCCGAGGTCATCGGCAACAACGTCTGGGAGATGGTGATCGACTGGCTCGCCGCCGGCGTCGATCCGGCCAAGGCGGTGCTCTTCATCCAGTCACGCCTGCCGCAGCACGCCGAACTCCATCTCGCGCTGTCGATGATGACGCCGCTGGGCTGGCTCGAGCGCGTGCCGACCTACAAGGATCAGCAGGAGAAGCTCACCGAGCGGGACCTCACGACCTACGGCTTCCTCGGCTATCCGCTGCTGCAGGCCGCCGACATCCTCATGTACCGCGCCCAGTGGGTGCCGGTCGGCGAGGACCAGGTGCCGCATGTCGAGCTCACCCGCGAGGTCGCCCGCCGCTTCAACCACCTGTTCGGCCGCGAGGCAGGGTTCGAGGACAAGGCCGCTGCGGCGCTCAAGAAGCTCGGCGGCAAGCGTGGCCAGGCCTACGAGGACTACCGCGTGCGCTACCAGCAGAACGGCGAGGCCGCCGCGCTCGAGGGCGCGCGCTCGCTCGTCGCCGGCACGCAGAGCCTGTCGGACGATGACCGCGCGCGGCTGCTCGGCTGGCTCGAGGGTGGCCGCCGCCGGATCCTGGTCGAGCCGCAGGCGCTGCTGACCGAGACCTCGAAGGTGCCGGGCCTGGACGGCGCGAAGATGTCGAAGAGCTACGGCAATGCGGTTGCGATGCGCGAGGACCCGGCCTCGGTCACCAAGAAGCTGCGCCAGATGCCGACGGATCCGGCGCGGGTGCGCCGCACCGACCCGGGCAACCCGGACAACTGCCCGGTGTGGCAGCTGCACCAGGTGTACTCGAATGCCGAGGTCAAGGCCTGGGCGCGGCAGGGCTGCACCACCGCCGGCATCGGCTGCCTCGACTGCAAGCAGCCGGTGATCGACGCGATCGTCGCCGAGCAGACGGTGTTCGTCGAGCGCGCGAGGCCCTATGTCGAAGAGCCGCGCCGCGTGCGCGACATCATGGACGCCGGCTGCGAGCGCGCCCGCGCCGTCGCAGCCGAGACGATGCGCGACGTCAAGGACGCGATGGGGCTCGGATACGTCTGACCGGCGGACGCCGGCACCCGTCAGCGGGCCGGGCCGACCGGGCCGCGTGCTCCGGTGCTGACCAGATGCATCTGCCGCAGCTGCGGCAGCGAGTCGAGGAAGTCCCGCAGCTGTCCCAGCGGCAGCGGGTCGCAGATGAACGAGCCCTGCATGCGGTCGCAGTCGAAGGTACGCAGCGCGCGCATCTCGGCCGCAGTCTCCACCCCTTCGGCCATCGCCTGCAGCCCGAGCTTGCCGGCGAGCGTCGTGATGGCCTGGATGATCGCCGCGTTGCCGCGATCCTCGGGCAGGCCGCGGATGAAGGTGCGGTCGATCTTCAGGCCGTCGACTGGCAGGTTCTTCAGGTACGACAGCGACGCGTAGCCGGTGCCGAAGTTGTCGATGATGACCTTCACGCCGAGCCGGCGCAGCTCGGCGAGCAGCGCGACCGTCTTGTCGCTGTTGTCGATCAGCGCGTTCTCGGTGAGCTCGAGGCGCAGCAGGCTGGGCGGCACGTTGCGTTCGGTCAACAGCGCGTTGAGCTGGGCGAGGAAGCCGTCCTCGGCGAGCTGGCGCGGCGAGATGTTCACCGAGATCGCCACCTCCTCGAACTTGTCGAGGCCGAGCTCGACCCGGTCGTCCAGCGCGCGCCGGATCGCCCACAGGCCGACCTCGCGCACGAGGTTGCTCTGCTCGGCGGCGGGCAGGAACTTCTCGGGCAGCAGCAGCCCGCGCACCGGGTGCCGCCAGCGCATCAGAGCCTCGATGCCGACGATGCGCCGCTCGCCGACCGCGAGCACCGGCTGGTAGTACAGGTCGACCTCGCCGCGCTGCAGCGCCAGCGGGAACTCGGCGCCGAGCTGCAGCTGGTCGCTGCGCTCGTCGGAGAGATCACCGGCGAAGAAGCGTACATCGTTGCGGCCCTCTGACTTCACGCGGTACATCGCGCTGTCGGCGCACTTGATCAGCAGGTGCGCGTCGCGGCCGTCATCCGGCGCGACCGAGACGCCGATGGAGGCGGACAGGAAGTGCGCGCGGTTCACCAGCACGAAGGGCTTCTCGATCGCGGCGAGCACGCGGCGCGCGAGCCGCTCGATCTCGGCGCGGTCCTTCAGGTCGAGCAGCAGCAGGATGAACTCGTCGCCGCCGATCCGGCCTGCGACGTCGGTCGGGCGGATGGATTCGCGGAAGCGTCGTGCCACTTCGATCAGCACCTGGTCGCCGACCGAGTGACCGAGCGTGTCGTTGATGATCTTGTAGCGGTCGAGGTCGACGTACAGCACCGCCGCGGCGCGCTCGTGCTTGAGCGCCTCCTCCAGCTGGTGGGTCAGGTAGACGCGGTTGGGCAGGCCGGTGAGCGCATCATGCAGCGACGCGTGCATGAGGCGCTTCTCGGCCGACTTGCGCTGCAGGTAGAGCGACATCGTCCGCGACAGGATTTCGGCGAGCTGCTGCAGCAGCGCTTCGGCGCGGAATCCGACCGAGCCGAAGCACAGCAGTGCCGACAGCACGTTGTGCTGCTCGTCCATGATCGGCGCGATGAAGGCGGCGTTCTGTCCGAGCGCTGCGGTCTGGTAGCGCTGGGCGAACTCGGGTTCGCTCGAGAGATCGTGCAGCCAGACCGCCTGGCCGGTGGCCCAGGCCCGCCCCTCCACCCCGTCGGCGCTCATCGGCAGCTGCGCGGGCAGCTCGGCGAGCATCCGGGTGAGCGTGGGCGAGCCCCAGCGCTCGCGCACCGTGAGCGCGCGCGTGCCGGGGATCTGGACGAGGTGGGCGCCGCCCGACCAGCCCATCAGCCCGCACAGCGTGATGATCAGCGCGGTGATCACGCGCTCGGGCTCGGTCTGCTCGCGCATGATCGAGGCCATCTCGCTCTCGAGCTGCAGCAGCAGCTGCTGCTGGCGCTCGCGGGTGACCTCGCGGCCCACGCCGCGGTAGCCGCGGAAGAGCCCGGCGTCGTCGAAGATCGGCCGGCCCGACAGCGACACCAGGTGCACGTTGCCCTGCGGGTCGAGCAGGCCGAACTCGAAGGCCTCGAACGGCCGGTTCGCGACGAGGTCCGCGCGATGGTGTTCCCAGTCGGCCTTCGGGAAGTCGGTGGTCCTGACATCCCAGCGGCGCTTGCCGATACCGGACTTCACCCAGTCGCCGCCGAGGGCCGCGAACGCGCTGTCCGACAAGAAACTCAGCCGGTGCTC
>JBIIPQ010000216.1:0-7312 GCA_044342535.1 Burkholderiaceae bacterium | reverse complement strand
TACGTGCAGGAGGGCGGCAACGTGTCCGTTACGCTGCGGCAGGACGGAGGCCTCCTCCACTTGGCGGTTCAGGACGACGGACCCGGCATTGCTGTCACCGAACACCAGCGCATCTTCGAGCGCTTCTACCGTGGCCTTGGCCACGCCGCCAATGGCTCGGGCCTGGGCCTGGCCATCGTGCGGCAAGCGGCCTTGCGCTTGGGTGGTCAGGTACAGGTGGGCGATGGGCTGGGTGGGCCGAGCGGCCCGGGGGTTGGTTTTTTCGTAAGCATGTCGCTCAACCGAATGTCCTGACCCGAGCGATCACAGGCACGCATGCTCGCGCAGTTCGAGCGGCACTTCCCCGCGCTCGCACCAATGATCCGCTTCCACGAACTGTCCACGCCGCTCACCCAGCAGCATTTCAGCCGCTCGCCCGACGGTGCGATGTACGGCATCGAGATGGACGCAAAGCGCCTGGGATCCACCGCGCTGAACGTACGCACGCCCGTGCCGGGCTTGCTGCTCGCGGGGCAGGACGTGGCCGGCGCCGGTGTGGAGGCCGCGGCGATGAGCGGGCTGATGGCGGCGATCGCGCTGGAGCCTGGGTTGGTCTCGGTGCTCGCGAAGGGGTGGTCGAAGACTGGGGTGGCGAAGGCGTGACTACGATGTATATACTTTCTGCTTCACCCCGTCGAGGAGTGCAACGTGAAGGTCGCCAAGCTCTTCAATCACGGCGGAAGCCAGGCCGTGCGACTGCCCAAGGAGTTCCGGTTCGATGGGACCGAGGTCCACGTTCGTCGCGTCGGCAACGAAGTCGTGCTGAGTGCCGTGCCGCGATCGGACGCGGACGCACTGGTCGGCGCACTTCTGGATTTCGAGCCCGACGTCCGGATCCACCGGGATCAACCCTCCGCGCAGTCACGAATCGACATTTCGCCGGAGCGCTGATGCGCTACATGCTGGACACGGATATCTGCATCTACGCCATCAACGAGCGTCCTGCTGCGGTGTTGAAGGCCTTGCGTGAACACCATGATGCCGGGCTCGGCATCTCGTCGATCACAGCGGCCGAGCTGCACTTCGGCGTTGCGCGAACCGGTTCGCAGCGCAACATGAAGGCGCTGAGGGATTTCCTGTCCACGTTGGAGATCGCTGCTTTCGACGAGATCGCCGCAGAGCTGAGCGGGTCACTGCGCGCGTGGCTGGTTTCGCAAGGCACGCCGATCGGGCCTTACGACACGCTGATCGCTGCACACGCGCATGCGATCGGCGCGACGCTCGTGAGCAACAACACCCGGGCGTTCAGCCGGGTCCCGGGGCTCAAGCTCGAGAACTGGGCCGACCCGAGTTGACCGCCGCGCCGATCCGCCCCGTTGACGGCGCGGCAGCCGTCCGAGGCCACGAGCCTTGAATGCGGTGTCGCATTCCGATAGCAATTCATGGAACTGGATGTGCTCGGGCTGCTTCACCTCCAGCGCCCAGAACCGAGCAAGGCTGCGGAGGATCGATTCGGCTGCATCCTGGGCCAGTGATACGGCAAGCCCTCGGCCCAGGGCGGTGCGTCGGTCGAAGTGGGCTTGAGCCTCGCCGAGCACCTGCTTCGCAAGGACTACGGCCTTCGTGTCGGGGACGGAGATAGCAGGGGTCGTCATTCGATAGCCCGCGATGGCACTTCGTCGGGCGGGGAGTCCGGGGCTGAGCCAGGATCGCGCGCGCCCGTCCTGGGCTGCCTCAGCCGCTTGTCGAGTTGAAGAGGGCGCACCGACCCGTCGGCGCCGATCGAGTAGATCGCCGGCCGCTTCACGGTCGCCGCGATCTTGAGGATCGCGGGGTAAGCCTTCACGAGTGCATCGGCCGTCTGGCGGCCCGAAAGGTTCCCGTTGAGGAACACGAAGCCGAGCACCTTGGCGTCCGAGTAGGCCGCCGACTCGTTCGCTCGGTACCTCCAGCGCTTGTCCCGGGTCACGACCGGCCAACCCTCAGCACCTGGCAGCGCGAGCCACTCGTCGTCTGGTGAGTCGTGGGCGAAGCGGTCGGCGTGGTTGACGTAGGGGATCCCCGCGGCCTTCAGCCGTTCCCCCATCACCGCGCTCCAGGCGCAACGGTCGATGAAGAGCCTGACCCCGTCAGGCGGTGGCGCGCTGCTCACTACCCGCTTCGACGCGCTGCTGGAACCGGATCGCCTCCTCGATCGCCGCGCAGTCCACGCCGAAGTCCGAGGCGAGCTCGTCGATGGTGTCCCCCGCCCGGAAGCGATCCGAGATCACCTCTGTCGTCACGCCGGCGCCGAGCAGTATCGGGCGCCCGAAGCGGATGGCCGGGTCGATCGCCACCTGCCGGGGCGCCGTGTCCGGCGACCCGGCGTACGCAGGTACCGGGAACAGCCGGACCGGCGTGTCACGCTCGCTCCAGTCGATTCGCGAGAGGGCCTGTTCCAGGACCTCGCGCATCGCGTACTGGCCGCTGCGAGTCATCTGGAGCAGCCGGCCATCCCCATCGTCGACGAACAGGCCACCCTGCGTGTCCGTTACGAGTCTACGGCTGAGCAGTGGATGCTCGACCTGATGCTTCTCGGCAAGGTGGCTCATTGCCATCCGGACCGAGGGAAGCGGGACGCGGCGCGACCGTCGGACAATTGCCAAGACGTGCGCCTCGCACAGGTTCACGAACGACAGGAGCCGGCGCCGCGGGTCGGCGGGCGTCAGCACCCGCTCGAACTCGCGTTCTGTCGAGTTTGGCATTCCGAAGAACCATGCCCGCACAGTCGCCGCCGGTAGGGCCAGGAGGCGCGCGACCTCCGCCCCGGTGTAGGCGGGCGCATCGGCGACGGCGGCGCGGTCTCGGGGGGTGTTCATGGCGTGGCCGATGATACCCTCGGATCTCCTCGGAGGGCATCAGCCGCCTCCGTACGCGCCTGACCGATGCGGCACGGGTGGCCGTGGGTGTGGTGCCCAAGCGTCGAGGTGCAGAGCAACGCAGCGCGGGTGGGTGCGAAGTGGGTGGTTGATCCAGGTGACCGGAAATCCCATATCCGTGAGGGTCTCGGCAGCCACCCTCTCCGCCAGCACCGACTACGAGGCCGCGCGCTCGCTGTTCGGGCGGCGGGCGGTCTCGAGATTCGCTGCAGGCCGCAGCGGTCGGTGCTCGGTCGCTGCGCCTACTTGGTCTCGAGCGCGGCCAGCGTCACGATGGCCTGCGCCCAGTGCACATACTTCAGTTCGGCGAGATCCTTGATGGTCTTCACATTGAAGGCCTTCGCCAGCAGCTCCGCATCGCTGTCGCTCACGCCCTGCAGCGCGGCGATGGGGGCATTGACGAGCTCTGCAAGGCTCATCGACTCATAGGCTTTGTCGAGGGCATCGTTGATGTTCATCGGGCATTCCTGGTGACGGGCTGAAGGCAGTGACCGTGTTGACACCGTGCGTTGTCGATTCGCCGGGCTCTGCGGTCGGTCGAAGTGTACGGCGATTCCGGCGGCCATCAAACAGCGCCTCACCCTTCCGATGGCGGCGCAGAGCAGAGCCCCAGATCCTCGGCATGCTCGGACTGGATTCTGGGCGCTGCTCGGTGTTCAGGGTCCGCGCGAGCGCGCTGCGCCGCCTATACGCGATCGGCACCTGAGGCCTGACTCCCGCGAGCGGCGGCACGGCCGCCGCAGCCGGGGCGCGTCGCACGCAGGGCTCGCGCCGTTCCGGACCGAGCCCCCTCCAGAGTGATTCCGGATCCGACGCGAACCGCGCATCGTGGTCGAGGCTTGGCGGCGTTCAGCCTGCAGCATCGAAACCGGCCTCAGATCACGTTCGCCGCAGCGCATGCCGCGATCACACGCCGTCCGGTTCCTGCATCCAAGCCGGGATGTCACGCTGCCCGTGCAGCACACGCCAGACATCGACGCGGTCGGACCGCTCGACGTAGAAGACGAGGTAGGGGTAGCGCGTGAGCGGCCAGGAGCGAAGGCCCGGCAGGTTCAACGCGTGGGCGTATCGCGGCGAGCCAGTGGCCGGATGCCGGCCGATGTGACCGTACGCGTTCTCCAAGGCGTCGATGAAGCCGAGCGCGGCTGCCTCGGCGTTCTCTGCGAGGTCGTGCGCCACCGCGTCCTCGACGTCCCGGTGGGCTTGCTCGCGCGGGACGATGGGCTTGACCTTCACGACCGGCTGCGTCTCCTGCCTGTCGCCTTGGCCGTGCCGCGTACCCGCTCGCGCAAGCCCTCGAAGTAGGTCTCGGTCACCGGCGCCGTGGGCGCTGACGATGCCCCCGCCAGCAGCAGGTTGCGCAGCTGCAGCCGGTCCCGATCGCGGCGGATGAGTTCGCGCACGTATTCGCTGCTGGTTCCGTAGCCGCGTTGGCTGACCTGCTCGTCGACGAACGCTTTGAGGCTGTCGGGCAAGGAGATGTTCATCGTGCTCATGCCGCGAGCTTAGGTTCTTTGGCAAAATTTGGCAACAACCAAGAACGCCCAGCCTTGGAAGACACGATTGACGTCCCCCCGGAAAACTTGAATGGTCGAACATGCCAAGGCCAAGCCATCGACTGACCTGCTGGCGAAGCTGGCCGCAGTACTCGGCTGCGACATGGACGATCTTCACGCTTAGGCTTCACCCAGGCGTTCGGCGACGCGCGGGATGGTTTGTCCTGACGCGAGCGCTCCTGCGCATCGCTTCCGGAGACCCTCCCCGCCGTCAGGCATCGTCGGGGCGCATCACCTGCTCGGCGCGCGTCGGGTAGATGACCGCATCGGCGAAGCGGTGCATCGCCTCGATCTCTTCGTCGCTGCGGTAGGTCGGGCGCGTGCCCTTGAGCGCTGCGAGTTGCTCGGCGAGGATGTTGCGGCGGACTTCGGAGACGAACGCGTTCAGTCGGTGGTACGCCTCCGACAGCGTCCGACCGAGCGAGGTGACGCCGTGGCCGACCAGCACGACGGTGTTGGTGTCGGCGATGAAGCCCGCGACGGGCGCCACGTCGGCCTCGACGTCCAGGCTCGCGGGCACGTAGTGCGGCGCCCTGCCCAGGATGAACGGCATGTCGAGCGATAGCACCCGCACCCGGTCGAACGCACCGCTGCCGAGGAAGGCGATCGTCGCGTCGTCGTGCACGTGGATCACCGCGCCGACGTCCGGGCGAAGCCGGAGGATCTCGCGGTTCAGGTTGTGGCCGACGCTGGTGGTGCGCGTCCCGTACAGCAGCCGGCTGCTCGGGATGTCGGTGACGACGATGTTCGCGAGCCCCATCTCCTCGAGCGACACGCCGGCATGCTTGGTGTAGGCGACGCCGTCCGGGTAGTCCGGATGCGGCACACGCACCGCCATGTTGCCGAGCGTGTTGTGCACGTAGCCGCGCGCCGACACCATCCGCGCGTAGCGCAGGAACTGCTCGCCGACGTCTGCGTCGAAATGGACCGGCATGTTCATGCTGCGCTCCCCTGGCTGGACGCCGGTCGATCCTAGCGGCAGCGGGCCGCCTGGACAACCCGCGCGCGCCAGTGCCGTAGCGAGCGCCGTGCGCACCGAGTCGAGCGGCTGCAGCGTCAGCCGGCCGGCGAGGTGCGACGTGTTGCGCTTCGGATCGACCCGCGAGTGCGAGGCGGCCGCGCCCAGGAACGCCGGATAACGGAACTGCGGATAGACGCGATCGTCGAGTATCACGGCGCTCTCGGCCTCGACATCGTCGAGCTGGCGTCGGGCCCGCGCGCCAGCAGGCCGGCGACTTCGGCCAGCGTGGCGGCATCGATCCGGTCGGTCTTGCTCGTTCGGGCAAGCGATGCCGGCAATTCGGCTCCGATCGCTGCCACGTCTACGTGTAGGCTCGCGACGTCGATCCCTACCATCGCGGACGATTCAGACAAGGCCTTGTCGAGCCTTGCTTGTGAATGCGAGCCGGTCAGCAAGGCACCGACCATGTCCGATACACCCGACCCCTATCTCTGGCTCGAAGAAATCCTGGGCGAACGCGCCCTGGCCTGGGTGCGCGAGCGCAACGCGCACAGCGAGGACTTGCTGCAGTCGCAACCCGGCTACGCGGCGTTGGCGTCCAGCCTGCGCGAGGTGCTGGACTCACGCGACCAGATCCCCTACGTCAGCCGCCGGGGCGACTGGCTCTACAACCTGTGGCGCGACGGCGCCAACCCCCGGGGACTGTGGCGGCGCACCACGCTCGATGAGTACCGCAAGGCGCAGCCGGCGTGGGAAACCGTGATCGACATCGACGCCCTGGCCCAGGCCGAAGGCGAGAACTGGGTATGGGGCGGTGCCAACGCCCTGGCCCCCGACTACCGGCGCTGCCTGGTTGCATTGTCCAGGGGCGGCTCCGACGCCCACGTCATGCGTGAGTTCGACACGGTCTCTCGGCGCTTCATCGATGGCGGCTTCGAACTGCCCGAGGCCAAGAGTCAGGTCCATTGGATCGACGAGGAACACGTCTACGTGGGCAGCGATTTCGGGGCCGGCTCGCTGACGGATTCAGGCTATCCGCGCGTGATCAAGCGCTGGACGCGGGGCCAAGCGCTGGCAGACGCGGTGACGGTCTTCGAAGCCGAGACGCAGGATGTGATGGCCTTCGTTGTGGTGGACCGCACGCCGGGTTTCGAGCGCACGGTGTTCGGCCGGCGGCTGGACTTCTACAACCAGAAACTCTTGCTGCTGCAGGGCGAGGCCCTCGTGCCCCTCGACCTGCCACTGGATGCGGCCCCGCGGTTCGACCGCGATCGGCTGCTCATCGAATTGCGCAGCGATATGCCGGTGGGCGGGCAGATCGGCGGGCAATCCTGGCCGCGAGGATCGTTGCTGGTGACCGACGCGGCAGCCCATCTGGCTGGGCGTCGCGAGTTCACGGCGCTGTTCACGCCCACGGCCACGCGCTCACTGGCCGGCTACAGCATCACCCGCAGCACCGTGCTGATCAATGTGCTGGACACGGTGGCGTCGCGGCTGGAGGCATGGTCGCTGAAAGACGGCACCTGGCTGCGGGCCGAGATCGAAGCGCCTTACCCCGGCACCCTCGGCGTCACGGCACTGCATGACCCGTCGCTGGCTATCGATCCCCTGGCCGAAGCCTACCTGCTGAACACAAGCGATTTCCTCGAACCCGATTCGTTGCAGTTGGGCCGGATCGGCAGCGCCACGCTGGAAATCCTGAAGTCGCGTCCTAGCTTCTATGACGCCACCGGTATGCGGGCCGAACAGCGCTTTGCCCGGTCCAAGGACGGCACCCGAGTCCCGTATTTCGTGATCTGGCCCAGAGACGCCCAGGCCGACGGCAAGAACCCGACGCTGCTCTACGGTTACGGCGGCTTCGAGATTTCGCTCACGCCGTTCTATTCGGGCAATGTGGG
>JBIIPQ010000209.1:0-7511 GCA_044342535.1 Burkholderiaceae bacterium | reverse complement strand
ACGTCATTGCCAACATCCGCGGCGGCGGCGAGTTCGGTCCGGGCTGGCACCAGGCCGCGCTCAAGGCCGACAAGCAGAAGAGCTACGACGACTTCGCCGCTGTGGCCGAGGACCTCATCGCCACGCAGGTCACGGCGCCGGCGAACCTGGGCATCCAGGGCGGCAGCAATGGCGGCCTGCTGGTGGCGGCGGTGATGCTGCAGCGGCCCGAACTGTTCAACGCCGTGGTGTGCCAGGTGCCTTTGCTCGACATGCGGCGCTACAGCCAGTTGCTGGCCGGCGCTTCGTGGATGGCCGAATACGGAGACCCCAGCAAGCCCGAGGACTGGGCCGTCATCAGTCGCTACAGCCCGTACCAGAACGTGAAGCCCGGTACCCGGCTGCCCAGGATCTTCTTCAGCACCAGCACCCGCGACGACCGTGTCCACCCGGGTCACGCCCGCAAGATGGCCGCCCGCATGATCGAGCAAGGCCACGCCGTTGTGTACTGGGAGAACATGGAAGGCGGCCATGGCGGCGCGGCCGACAACGCCCAGCGCGCCCACATGCAGGCACTCGAGTTCAGCTTTCTGTGGCTGCAGCTCAGCCGCCCGCGACGAACGCCGTCACGTCGTCGAGCACCGGCGCGATCCAGCGCAGGGGCCACGCGAACGCACCGACCAGCGTGAAGTGGTTGGCACGCCCGTAGAGCCGCTCGACGACTGGCGTGCCGGCCTCGCGCAGCCGGCCCGCGAGCTGCGAAGTGTTGCGCTTCGGATCGACCAGCGAGTCCGAGGCGGCCGCGCCCAGGAACACCGGCCGGTCGAAGCCGCGCGCATGCTCGATCGGCTGCGAGCCCGCGGGATAGTCGGGATGGAAGAACACCGGCTTGACGGCGGGGTTCTCGATCGGCAGGAAATCGTACGGACCGGCGAGCCCCCAGAAGCCGGCGAGGGCGCCGGGCGGCACGCCGGCCTCTGCGAGCCAGCGCCGGTCGAAGGCGAGCATCGCGGCGTTGTAGGCGCCCGCGCTGTGCCCGGCCACGAAGAGCCGCGCGGGATCGCCGCCCCAGCTGCCGAGCTGGCGGCGCGTCCAGGCGAGCGCACGCGCGCCGTCCTCGAGGAACGCCGGATAGCGGACCTGCGGATAGACGCGGTAGTCGGGAATCACGGCCAGCATGCCGCGCGAGGCGAGCGCGCGACCGACGAAGCGGTAGGTCGCGCGCGAGCCGCCATTCCACGAGCCGCCATAGAAGAACACCACCACCGGCCAGCCGGCCGCGGGCGGCGTGCCGGCGGGCAGGTAGACGTCGAGCCGATGGCGTGGATCCTCGCCGAACGCGAGGTCTGCCAGCTCGCGTGCGTCGACAGGCCCCGCCGCGGCGAGCGCGCCGCCCCACGAGCAGCCGGCGAGCGGGGCCGCGGCGAACGCAGCCACGCTCGCGAGCAGGCCGCGACGCCGCCCCCGGGCCATCAGCGGTTCCCGGCCGGCAGGTCCTTCATCACGCCCTCGAAGCGGGTGCGCAGCTCGCGCTTGAGCAGCTTGCCGCTCGGGTTCTTGGGCAGCGCGTCGACGAACACCACCTTCTTCGGCACCTTGAAGTGCGCCATCTGCGCGCGGCAGTGCGCGATGACCTGCTCCTCGGTCATCGCATCGTGGCCGGGCTTGCGCACGATGACCGCGGTCACCGCCTCGATCCAGTAGGGATGCGGCAGGCCGACGACCGCGACCTCGGACACGCCCTCGAACCGATAGACCGTCTCCTCGACCTCGCGCGAGGCGACGTTCTCGCCGCCGGTCTTGATCATGTCCTTCTTGCGGTCGACGACGGTGATGTAGCCCTCGTCGTCGATGGTCGCCAGGTCGCCGCTGTGGAACCAGCCGCCCTCGAAGGCGGCGGCGGTGCGCTCGGGGTCGTTGAAGTAGCCGGAGAGCAGCTGCGGCGAGCGGTGGACGATCTCGCCGACCTCGCCCACGGCCACGTCGTGCATCGCGTCGTCGACCACGCGCGTCTCGACGTTGAGCACCGCGCGCCCCGCGGAGCCGGCCTTTCGCAGCTGGTCCTCGGGCTTGAGCACGGTCGCCAGCGGCGCGATCTCGGTCTGGCCGTAGAAGTTCCAGAGCCGCACCTCGGGCAGTCGGCGGCCCATCTCCTTGAGCACCTCGACCGGCATGATCGACGCGCCGTAGTAGCCCTTGCGCAGCGCGCCCAGGTCGGCGGCCTCGAAGCCCGGCGAGCGCATCAGCGCGATCCAGATGGAGGGGGGCGCGAAGAACGAGTCGATGCGGTGTGCTGCGAGCAGCGACAGGATGTTGTCGGGCGTGGGCTTGCCGGTGATGACGCTGGAGGCACCCACATAGATGGCCGGCCCGAGGAACACGTCGAGTTGGGCGCAGTGATAGAGCGGCAGCGCGTGCAGCATCGTGTCGGACTCGGCGATCTCGCCCTCGATCACGCAGCTCACGTACTCCCAGCACACCGCCTCGTGCGTGAGCATCGCACCCTTGGGCAGCGACTCGGTGCCGCTGGTGTAGATGATCTGCGCGAGCATCCGCGAGTCGAGCTCGACCGCGGGCGCGCTCGCGTCGTCCGACAGCAGCCCGGCGAAGGTCCGCATGCCGGCGGGCGGCTCGGCGGGGTCCTCGCCTTCGAGCCACAGCATGTGCTCGACCGAGGTGCCCTTCGCGGCCGCGGCACGGCCGAGCTCGACCAGGTCGGGCCCGAGCGCGAGCAGGCGCGCATCCGAGTGCTTCAGGATGTACGCGACCTCGTCGGCGTTCAGCATGAAGTTGATCGGCACGAGCACCGCGCCCAGCCGCGCGAGCGCGAAGCGCAGCGCCGCGAACGCGTGCGAGTTGCGCGCCAGCACCGCGACGCGATCGCCGGCGCAGACCGGCGCGCCGGCGCCGCCCTCGGCCAGGCCGCGGGCCAGGCGGTTCACGATCGCGTCGAACTCGCGGTACGTCCAGGCGGTGGCGCCGCAGCGGATCGCGGGCTTGTCGGGCAGGCGGGCGGCGGTTCGGCGCAGCAGGTCGCCGAGCGTCTGGCTTCGGACGGCGGATTGCATGGAACGTCTCCTGTCGATGGGCTGTCGCCATCGTATAGGATCGACCGATGACCGCCTTCTCGGAAGCCATCGCGTTCGCCGCCGCCCACGAGACGCCGTGGGCGCGCGACCCTGCGGCCGACCCCGGCCACTGGGGCATCCACCTGCAGGACCCGCCGCCGTGGAACGTGCTGCGCGGGCCGGTGCATGCGCGCGGCCCGAGCTCGGGCACGATCGTGCACCGGGGCGTCGAGGTTGCGGCCTGGGGCGAGCCCGACCGCGCCGACCTGACCTTCAGCATCGCCAAGACCTACCTCGCGCTGCTCGCGGGCGTCGCGCACGACGCGGGCCTGCTGCCCGACCCCGACGAGCCGGTGCGCGCGCGCGTGCCCGCCGGCATCGGCTTCGACACGCCGCGCGCCGCATCGGTCACCTGGACGCAGATGCTGCAGCAGACGAGCGAATGGGAGGGCAGCTGCCTCGGGCTGCCCGACACCGTCGACCGCTACCGCACCGTGGCCTACGGCGGCGAGCCGGCCGCGGGCCGCAAGGGCGACGCGCGGCCGCTGCGCGCGCCCGGCACGTTCTGGGAGTACAACGACGTCCGCATCAACCAGCTCTCGCTCGCGCTGCTGCACCTGTTCGGGCGGCCGCTGCCCGAGGTCTTCGAGGCCTCGATCCTCGTGCCGCTCGGCGCGAGCGGCGACTGGCGCTGGGTCGGCTACGACGACGCGTGGGTCGATCTGCCCGACGGTCGCGAGGGCACGAGCGGCACGCGTCGCGTGCAGTCGGTGCCCGGCGGCACGCACTGGGGCGGCGGCGTGTCGATCTCGGCACGCGACCAGGCGCGTGTCGGCGGCCTGCTGCTGCGCGACGGCGAGCATGCGGGCCGACAGCTGCTGTCGCGCGGCTGGATCGAGCGGATGATGGCGCCGTGCCCGATCGCGCCGTTCTACGGGATGCTGGTGTGGCGCAACGGATCGGCGCGCCCGGTGTACCCGTCGGCGAGCCCCTCGAGCGTGTTCATGATCGGCGCCGGCGGGCACGTGACCTGGATCGATCCCGAGCGCGACCTCGTTGTCGCGTCGCGCTGGGTGCAGCCCGAGCAGACCGACGCCCTGTTCGCGAGAATCGCGACCGCCCTGCGCTGAGGGTTTTCCCGAACGGTCGATGCCGCCCCCCGGACGGTGCGCCCGGTGTGCACTCCAGCACATACAGTTCGGGCATGGCACAGTCTTCCATTCCGAGCGCGCACTGCGCCCCGTTCCGCGCGGCGATCCGCCTTCGCGGCGCGTCCGCAGCAGCGCTTGTCGTGCTGCTCGCCGCCTGTGCAGGCGGCGATCCGGCGGGACCGTCGACCCCAGCGACCGCGGTCGCCGTCGAGTCGATGAGCCTCACCACCAACAAGCCGCTCGGCAGTCCGCCCGACGCCTCCGCGGCCGGCGCCGGTGCCCTGCCGCTGATCGGCAAGGTCCGCTACGGCGTGCCCTCGACCGCACTGCCCGGCATCGGACAGTCGCTGTCGGGCGCGCTGCCGTTCCCGATCGACGACGCCTGGAACCGCGACCTCGTGCGTGCCGTGCCGGACCACGCCTCGCATGCGCTGATCGCCGCGATCGGCCCGGGCGCGCGGCTCTCGCCCGGGTTCGGCGCGCTCGCCGGCGTGCCGTACGCCGTCGTCGACCGCCTGCAGCCGGGAGTCGTCGTGCGCTTCGCAGGCACCGGCGCGACGCGCACCTGGCCGATCCCGATCGACCTGCAGCCCTCGGCCGACACCTCGGCGAGGCTGGTGCTGGTCGACCGCGACGCAGGCCTCCTCCACGAGCTGCGCGGTGCCGCGCGCCGCATCGACGGCACCTGGGACGCCGAGAGCGGCACGAGCTGGAAGCTCGACGTCGCCGACGGCGCACCGGTCGATGCGGTGGGCACCCCGGTCGACGACGGCGGCCTGCCGGTCTTCCCCGGCCTCGTGCGCTACGACGAGGCCATGGCGGGCGTGATCCGCCACGCGCTGCGCGTCACCGTCCCCGCGGTCCGCGCCGCCTGGGTGCCGCCCGCACGCCGCGCCGCCTCCGCAGCGCACGACGGCGGGCTGCCGCCGATCGGGCTGCGGCTGCGCCTGAAGGCCGACGTCGCGATCCCGGCAGATGCGAGCCCCGCGTCGCGCGCCATCCTGCAGGCGCTCAAGACCTACGGGATGATCGTCGCCGGCGTCGGGCCCGGGCTGACGATCGAGGGCGCACCCGACGCACGCTGGGACTCGGCGCGGCTGGCGGCCGACCTGGGCCGACTGCGCGGCGGCGACTTCGAGGCGATGGCGATGGACGGTCTCGCCACGCCCTGAGCGGGGCGCGCCGCCCGATCCCGGACCGCATGCGGCGGGGCCTGCGCCCCGACCCGACTCCCCGCCCCGAAGCTCGACGAGCAGCTGTGCCGCGCGCTCTACTCGTCGTCGCTCGCGATGACCAAGGCGTACCGCCTGCTGCTCGATGCGCTCGGCCCGACCTACCCGCAGTACCTGGCGATGAGGGTGCTGCGGGAGCGCGACGCGCAGACCGTGTCCGAGCTCGGCGAGCGTCTGCACCTGGACTCCGGCACGCTCACCCCGCTGCTCAAGCGGCTCGAGTCGGCGGGCCTGATCGCCCGCAGCCGCCTCGCCGAGGACGAGCGCCGCGTGGCCGTGCACCTCACCGCGGCGGGCCACACGCTGCGCAGCTGCGCCGACGCCTGCTCCAGCTTCGCGACACGATCGCCGAAGCCGGTGACGGCGGCACCGCCCCGTCCACCCGTCCCTGAACCCATCCCCTGATCGCGCTGCCGGCCGACACGTCGATCACCGGGCTCGTGGGCATCGGGCAGATCCCGGCCGGCTTCGGCATCGAGGTCGAGCTGAAGGTGTCGATCCTCGGCATGGCGCGCGCCGACGCCGAGGCGCTGGTGCATGCGGCCCACCAGGTGTGCCCGTACTCGAACGCCACCCGCGACAACGTCGACGTGACGCTGACGATCGTCTGAGGACCGGTGCCCGAGGGCACCGTCAGACGACGGTCGCCCTCAGGCGGTGACCGGGCCGCCGGGCGCCGACGCCCGCGGCCGAAGCGGGCCCGCGCGCCGCAGCAGCATCACCGCGATGGCGACGTTCAGCAGGTTCCAGCCGATGCCGTTGATGAAGGCGGCATGGTAGGAGCCGGTCGCGTCGAAGATCGCGCCCGACATCCAGCCGCCGAGCGCCATGCCCACCAGCGTCGCGGTGATCACCTGGCTCACCCGGGTGCCCGCCTCGGACGGCGGGAAGTGCTCGCGGACGATGAGCGCGTAGGACGGCACGATGCCGCCCTGGAAGAGGCCGAACATCGCCGAGATCAGGTAGAGCGACACCATCCCGTCGAACGGCAGGAACATCAGCAGCGCCACGCCCTGCAGCACCGAGCCGAGCAGCAGCGTGCGCAGCCCGCCGATGCGGTCGGAGATCGCCCCGGACACCAGCCGGCTGACGATGCCCGCGCCGAGCATCAGCGACAGCATCTCGGCGCCACGCGCTGCACCGAAGCCGAGGTCGGTGCAGTAGGCGACGATGTGCACCTGCGGCATCGCCATCGCCACGCAGCACGAGACGCCCGCGACGTTGAGCAGCCACTGCAGCGTGCGCGGCGACATGCCGAGCGGGCGCGCGAAGTCGACGCCTCGTGCGGCGGCGGGACGGTTCGCGGCCGACGCGGCCGCAGCCGCGGCCGACGGCGGCGCGGGCGGGCGGCGGCGCAGCATCAGCGCGAGCGGCAGCATCGTCACGACGCAGAACACGCCGATGCCGACGTAGGTGGCGCGCCAGCCGACGGTCTCGATGAAGTGCTGGGTGATCGGCGGCCACAGCGCGCCGCCCAGGTAGTTGCCGCTCGCGCAGATCGCCACCGCGATGCCGCGGCGCTTGTCGAACCAGAGCGTGGTGTCAGAAATCAGCGGCGAGAAGGTGGTCGCGGTGCCGAGCGCACCGATCAGGATGCCCTGAGCGAGGCCGAACAGCAGCAGGCCGGGAGCGCTGCCGGCCAGCACGAACCCGATGCCGAGCCCGAACGCGCCGATCGCGCTCGGCAGCATGATGCCGAATCGGTCGGCCAGCCGGCCCATGAACAGGCCACCGATGCCGAAGCCGATCATCGTCATCGTGTACGGCATCGACGCGGCCGAGCGGTCGACGCCGAAATCGGCCTGCACGGCGGGCAGCACGACGCTCACCACGTACATGCCGCTCGCGCCCACCGTCATCAGGGCGAGCGACACGCACAGCCGAAGCCACGCGTACCGCGAGTCCGGGCCGTGCGCGGCTGTCGTCAATGCACGGTCCCCGCTCCGTGGCAGGACTTGTACTTCTTGCCCGAGCCGCAGGGGCAGGGGTCGTTGCGGCCGACCTTGTCGCCGTCGCGGCGCACGGTGGCCGGCGCGGGCGCGCGCGCGCGCGGCGGGGTGGAGGAGTGGTAGACGTCCAGC
>JBIIPQ010000391.1:0-4312 GCA_044342535.1 Burkholderiaceae bacterium | reverse complement strand
CGTGGGTCTCGGGATCGGCGGCTTCGCCTGGTACGTGACCCGCGTGCTGCGCCAGCTCGGCGACGAGCCCGAGCGTCTCAAGGAGGTGGCGAGCGCGGTGGCCGCGGGCGACCTCGCGACCCGCATCCAGCTGCGCGCGGGCGACACCGACAGCGTGATGGCGGCGCTGGGCACCATGCGCGACAACCTCGCCCGCACCGTGCAGGAGGTCCGCGCGAACGCCGATGCGGTGGCCAGCGCGAGCGGCGAGATCGCCAGCGGCAATTCCGACCTGTCGGCGCGCACCGAGCAGCAGGCGAGCTCGCTTCAGCAGACCGCGTCCTCGATGGAGGAGCTGGGCACCACGGTGCGGCAGAACGCCGAGAACGCGCGCCAGGCGAACCAGCTGGCGATCGGCTCGTCGCAGGTCGCCGAGCACGGCGGCGAGATGGTGCGCGAAGTGGTCGATACGATGCGCGGCATCAACGAGAGCTCGCGCAAGATCGCCGACATCATCGGCGTGATCGACGGGATCGCGTTCCAGACGAACATCCTCGCGCTGAACGCGGCGGTCGAGGCGGCGCGGGCCGGCGAGCAGGGCCGTGGCTTCGCGGTGGTGGCGAGCGAGGTGCGCACGCTCGCGCAGCGCAGCGCCGACGCCGCGCGCCAGATCAAGGGGCTGATCGAGGAGTCGGTCGGCCGCGTCGACAGCGGCACCGCGCTGGTCGATCGCACGGGCGAGACCATGCAGGAGATCGTCGCGTCGATCCGCAAGGTCACCGACATCGTCGGCGAGATCAGCTCGGCCAGTGAGGAGCAGAGCCGCGGCGTGTCGCTGGTCGGCGATGCGGTCTCGCAGATGGACCGCGTCACGCAGCAGAACGCGGCGCTGGTCGAAGAAAGCGCGGCCGCGGCCGAGAGCCTCAGGCAGCAGGCGGGGCAGCTGGTGCAGGCGGTGGCGACGTTCCGGCTGGCTTGAGCGGGCGACGCGGGCCTCGAGTCACGTTCAGGTTTTTCCGATCCCGAAGCATCGGAAAGCCTGCTTTCCGGATGGAAGTCGACGGCGCATGGTGTGCGGTTCATCCACTGACGGACGGGCCGCACATGTGCGCTTGGATTCTCGCTGCTCCCGAGCCCTCGACCCGCGCCTCGATCGAGCGTCGCACACGATTCGAGGAGGTCCGATGCGCATCCTGATGCCCGTCGACGGCAGCGCGTACAGCGAAGCCGCCGTCGCCTTCGTGGCGTCCCGCAAGACGCTGCTGAAGCACCCGACCGAGGTCGAGCTGGTCAACGTCCAGTATCCGGCCCCGTCGCGCGCCGCGCGTGCCCTGGGCAAGGACATCGTGGCGTCGTGGCACGAGACCGAGGCCGCCAAGGCCTTGAAGCCCGCGGAGAAGGCCCTCCGACGGGCCGGCGCCGACGCTACGGCGAGGTATGCCGTCGGGACGGTGGCGAACGAGCTGGCCTCCATCGTGGCCGCCGACCGTGCCGACCTGATCGTGATGGGCTCGCACGGCCACACGGGGCTCAAGAGCCTGCTGCTCGGCTCGGTGGCGAGCACCGTGGCCGTCTCGTGCACCACGCCGCTGCTCGTCATGCGCGGCGCACCGGTCCCCCGGCGCGACTCGCTGCGGCTCGGCATCGCTGTGGACGGCAGCTCCCTCGACCTCGCCGTCGCGCGTTTCGTGGCGCTGCACCACGACCTGTTCGGCGCGTCGCCCTCGGTGAGCCTGATCCACGTCGTGCCCGACCTGGCGAAGATCGCCGTGCCGGGGTGGATCGAGCGGGAGGTGCCCACCGGGATCAGGCCGGCGCAGGTCGAGGCGATGCAGAAGGCTGCATTCGAGAACGTGTTCGGACCGGTTCACGAGGTCCTCGCCACGGCCGGGATCTCGGCCAGCGAGGTCCGGCTGGTCGGACAGGCCGCGGGCGACGCGATCGCGGCCGAGGCCACCCGCGGCAAGCTCGATCTGCTGGCGCTGGGGTCGGTCGGTTTCGGCGCCGCCCGCCATGGCCCGATGGGATCGGTGGCGACGCGGGTCGCCGGCCGGTGCCGGACGGCGCTGCTGCTGGTGCGTGCGGCGCAGGCCACGCCTCGACGATGAGGATGGATGATCGGGGGACCTGATGACGCCCGCAGGTCGTCGACTCGGGCATGTGCTTGCGTCCCGGTGCGGCGCCGCCGCCGACAGCGGTACGCGCTACGGCCTTGCGGGCGAGCCCTTCTTCCGAGCCCGCCGCATCGACGCCGCCAGCCACACGGCCGCCACCGCCGCGATCACCCCGCTCGCCCCGAACGCCGCCGGCGCGCCGAACCGCTCCCAGGTCCACCCGAAGCCGGCCGACGCCGGCACCAGCGCCAGGCCGGTGACCAGGTGGAACCAGCCGAAGGCCGTGCCCAGGCGCTGCGTCGGCACGAGGTCGGCCACCATCGCCTTCTCCACGCCTTCGGTGAGCGCGAGCACCACGCCGTAGAAGGCGAGCAGCGCGGCGATGCCGGCCAGCGTGTCGACGCTCGCGCCGACCACGCCGAACACCACCGCGTACAGCAGCCAGCCGCCGCAGATCAGCCACAGGCGCGGCACCCGGTCCGACAGCGACGACAGCGGCGTGCTGAGCAGCATCGCGATCGTCGACTGCACTGCCCACAGCAGCGGGATGCTGGCCGCCGGCACGCCGAGCTGTGCGGCGCGCAGCAGCAGGAACAGGTTCGAGGCCTGCGACAGCGTGTAGAGCGCGACGATCGCGAGGTAGGTGCGGAAGGCGGGCGGCAGGCTGGCCAGCGACCAGTCGATGCGCTCGGTGGCGGCCAGCGCGCCGGGCGGCTCGCGGACCATCAGCGCAAGCGCCACGCAGGCGATGCCGGGCACCAGCGTCCACAGGAAGATCTCGCGCAGCCCCATGCCGCCGGCCAGCAGCGCCGCGGCCACCAGGGGCCCGACGACCGCCCCGGCATGGTCCATCGAGCGGTGCACGCCGAAGGCGAGCCCTCGGCGCGAGGGCTCGACCGAACGCGCGAGCAGCGCGTCGCGCGGCGCCGAGCGCAGGCCCTTGCCGATGCGGTCGGCGACCCGCAGCACGCCGAGCGTCCAGGCGGAGGTCGCGAAGGCGATCGCCGGGCGGGCGAGCGCGGGCAGCCCGTAGCCGGCGAGGATCCAGCCCTTGGCGCGCGGAAAGCGGTCGTACAGCGCGCCCGAGACCAGCTTCAGCAGCGCGGCGGTGGCATTGGCCAGCCCCTCGATGATGCCGAGCGCGCGTGGCCCGGCGCCCAGCACCTGCGCCACGAACAGCGGCACCAGCGGATAGACCAGGTCGGAGGCGGCGTCATTCAGGAAGCTGATGGCACCGAGCATCCAGACGGTTGCCGGCAGGCCGCGGATCACCAGTCTGTGTCCTTGCCGGCGCGGCGCGCGGCGGCGATGTCCTCGGCGTCGTCGGCGAGCAGCCGCTCGAGCTGCGCGCGGCTGGACCTGGCGAGCGCCTTGAGCGCCTCGACGTCGCCCTGCGCGGCCATCTGCTCGGCGAACTGCGCCTCGTCGTGCTGGCGGAAGCGGTGGACGATGCTGCGGGCCTGGAAGGCCCCCTGGCCGAGCGCGCGCAGCGCGAGTTCGGCGGTCTCGAGCGCCGAGCCGAAGGTCTCGCGGACCGCCGGCACGCCGAGCGCGGTCAGCGCGTAGGCATCGACGCGGCCGCGCGCCCGGGCGATCAGCGCGAGCTGCGGGTAGTGCACGCGGCAGTGCTCGACGGTGCGCCGCACCGTCTCCGGGTCGTCGATCGCCAGCACCAGCAGCCGCGCCTCGGCCGCGCCCGCCGAGGCCAGCACGTCCGGTCGGCTGGCGTCGCCGTAGAAGCCGCGGAACGCGAAGCGGCGCATCAGGTCGATCTGGTTCGGGTCGTGGTCGATCACCGTCACCGTCATGCCGCGTCCGAGCAGCAGCCGCGCGACGATCTGCCCGAAGCGCCCGGCGCCCGCGACGATCACCGCGTTGCGCTCGTCGATCGTGTCGAACACGCGTGTGCCCGCGGTGGTGAAGCGGGGCGCGACCCCCCGCTCGTAGGCCAGCATCAGCAGGGGCGTCGACAGCATCGACAGCGCGACCGCCGCGGTGAGCAGCGCCGCCTCGCGCGCCGGCAGCAGCCCGAACCCCTGGGCCGAGGCGAGCAGCAGGAACGCGAACTCGCCGACGTGCGACAGCACGATCGCGAACACCCAGCGGTCGGGCGTGCTCAGCCTGAACACCCGCGCGAGCACCGCGAGCACCACCGCCTTCACCGCGACCGCGGCCAGCGCGAGCAGCACCACGAGCCCGGGCTGCGAGAGCACGACGCC
>JBIIPQ010000334.1:0-5026 GCA_044342535.1 Burkholderiaceae bacterium | reverse complement strand
AGAACTTGCTGCCCACTGCAGGTCAGCACGAGAACGCTTGCCGCTCTCTTTCCCCCTCTCCCGACCGCTTCGCTTCGCTGTCGCGCCGCGTTTCGATCAGGTGAGCCAGTGACTATAGCAACCTTTCTTTCAGTCTGCAAGTCGCTCGCGGCAGAACCTCGAACTTTTTTTCTCGCACACCGGACCGGCCTCTCGGCATGCCCCCTCAGGCCACCCGCACCGTAGCACCGCTCTCGCAGCACCACCGCCCAGACCCTCATCGCGCTCCATGCACGCGCCTCGCGTCGAAGGGGGCGAACTATAGCAGGGTTCCGTAGGGCCGAGGCTGCCGGCTTCCTTCGAGCTTCGGGAAGGCGTCGGAATCCGGTGCCTGAGCTCAGAAACCGCTCTCCCGGACCAGCACTGCGGCGATGTCCCGCACGCCATCGAGGAGCAGGTTCCGCGGCTCGGCCTCGATGCTGACGGTGCCCACCGCGACAGCGCCACGCAGAGCATGCGGAGGGGGTGCATCGAGGCGCAGACGCACCCGATACAGGCCGTCGCGCGGCACCAGGCGGCCATCGGGCTGGCGCAGCGTCGGCACGCGTCCGCCGTGCTCGGTGGCGAGCATCGGGTGAGGGAGCGTCTGCGCCCGCGTACCGTCGATCGCCACCACCGTTCCGGGCAGGGGTGATTCCCACTGTCCGCGGCGGTGGAAGCGGGCCCGCGCGCCGCTCTCGAAGCGACCGATCGCCTCCTGGGCGACCAGCGCATCGACGACCCAGGCCTGCGGGGCATGCAGCATGGCGATCGGCTGGGTGGCGTTCACCCAGGCACCCGGCTGGACCTGCGGATCCCGGTCGCCGAGCACGCCGTCGAAGGGGGCCCGCAGCACCAGGCGCTGCAGTTCGGCCCGTTGGGCGTCGACCTCGGCGACGGCGCCGGCGAGCTGCTCGGCGATCGTCGCGCGGCGCTCATGCCCATCGGCGCGACCGACCGTCCGGTCGAGCTGCAACGCGAGCGCGTCGACCGACACGGCCGACTGCACCGCACGACTGCGAACCTCCGGGGAGTCGAGCAGCACCAGCAGGTCGCCCGCGCGAACCGGGCCGGGCTCGCGGATCTGGGCGACACGGGCCGGCAGGGGGCTGTAGACCAGGTGCTGTCTTTCGGCGTGGAGCCATCCCTCTGCGCGCACGGGCGTTCGCCACGGCCAGGCCAGCGCGCCGAGCAGCATGCCGATCGCGACCAACGCCGCGAAGCGGCGGCTCGGCACGATCGCATCGCGTCGGCGCACCCATTCGCGCAGCTCGAGCCCCACAGGCCTCAGCACGAACCAGATGATCTCGACCGCGAAGAGCAGCAGTCCGAGCAGCTTGAAGAACACGTGGTAGACCGCGAGCGCGATCGCGACGAACACCAGCAGGCGGTAGACCCAGGTGACGAGCGCGAACACGATCAGACCGGCACGCAGACGCGGCGGGAATGGCTCGGGGTCGGGCTCGTCCCAGCCGAGCAGCACGCGGCGCATCCAGGCCCGGGCGAGCGCGCCGGCCCGGGCGTGCAGGTTGGGCAGATCGAGCGCGTCGGACAGCAGAAAATAGCCGTCGAAGCGCATGAAGGGACTCGCGTTGATCGCAAGCGTCACCACCCAGCTGGTGGTGGCGAGGAAGAACAGCGCACTGCGCAGGTCGCCGTCTGCGGTCAGGCTCCAGGCGAGCGTCGCCCAGGCCGCGAGCGCGAACTCCGCGACGATGCCGGCGGCAGCCACGCGAAACCGGCGGCCTCGATCGGCCAGCTTCCAGGCCTCGGCGGTGTCGGTGTAGAGCATCGGCCACAGCACCACGAACGCCACGCCCATCTGCGGCACGCGCAGCCCGTATCGGGTCGCGGTCCACGCGTGGCCGAGCTCGTGCAGCGTCTTGGCGAACACGAGCGCGAGCGCCCAGCCGGCAATGCCCGCAGGGCTCAGCGTCTCGCTCAGCGTGTGTGTGAAGGTGTCCCACTGACGCGCGGCGAGCATCAGGCCGACGACGGCCGCGGCGCAGGTGGTGACCAGGAAGGCGCGCGAATACAGCCACTGCACCCAGGGCAGCGTGCGCGCCAGCCAATGCCCCGGCCGCACCAGCGGCACCCGGAAGAACAGGTAGTGGTGCAGCAGCCAGGACAACGGCCCTTCCCGAGCGGCCTGGGCGGCGTGCACCAGCCTCGCGGTCCCCTCGGGCCCCTCGGCGCGCAGCAGTTGGTGGGTACGCAGGAAGGCCTCGAGCGACTCGAGCTGGGGCGCATCGACCCGCAACGGCGTCTCGGTGCGGACCTGCTCGAGCAGCGCGCTCGGATCGTCTCCCGCACGCCAGCGCGACAGCAGGGCGAACTCGAGCCAGCCGACTCGGAAGAAGCGGTTCGTCACCGGATCGTGCAAGGTCCAGGCCGGTGCGCCGTCGCGGCCAGGCGCGGCAGGCTCGATGCGCAGGTCCTCGCGGATCGCGGGCAGCCTCGGCGACCGTCCCGCGGCGGGGCCGGCCTCGCCGCCATCGGCGGGCTGCCCGATGGACATCGCCGCGCGCGGCACCCGGGCGGACCGGGCACCCTGCCCCGCCGCCGCGTCGCCGACGCTCACCAGCCGGTCCATTCGCGCAACGCCGCCAGCGGCCGACGCAGCAGGTAGTAGCCGAGCGGTGCACGCTCGCCGTACAGCTTCGCCGTTCCCGACAGGCCGATGCGCACGCGGCGGGCTTCCTCCGCAGACAGGGACTCGAAGCGCGCACGCAGGCGATACGAGGCCACGCCTTCGGGCGACAGCGTCGCCTGATAGCTGCTCTGCGCGACGGTCGCGCGCAGCGGTGCGGTCGGTGCGACCTGCAGGAACAGGCGCAACGGTGCGCCGGGCTCCAGCGTGATCGCATCGGCTACCGGCAGCCAGACCAGCACGCCGGCGTCGTCGGGGTCGGCGAGCAACGCGATGCGCTCGCCAGTGACGACCGGCTTGCCTTCCCAGTCGAGCGTATCGCCGAAGACCACCACGCCGGCCTTGTGCGCGGTGACCACGATGCGGCCGAGCTGCTGGTCGATCGACGACACCTCGGCCTGGCGCTCGGCGACGCGGCCTTCGAGCACCGCGAGCTCGGAGCGGCTGGCGGCGTTGTCGAACGCCTTCTGTGCGGCCGCAAGTGCGTCGGCGCGCGCCACCGCCAACTGGCGCAGCGCCACTTCGCGCCGACTGCGCAGTGTGGTGTCGTCGAGAGTGAAGAGGCGCTCGCCGGCGCTGACCGTCTGGTTGGGCAGCACGTGGAACTCGCGGATCACGCCATCCATCGGCGCCGACACCGCGAACGCCTGCATCGGTGCGATCTCAGCTGGCGCCAGGACCGAGAGACGGACGGGGATCGCCATCGCGGCCAGGGCCGCCAGCGGCAACCCCCATCGCAGCACCCTCAGGAGCGGGCGTCCGGTGCGCCGTGCGCGGCGTCCGGTCAGCGCCCACCAGGCGTGCCCCCAGACGGCCGGAAGCCGGGCGAGCCAGGGCTGCACGGGATCCGGCACGGGTTCGTCGAGCGCGAAGGCGACCAGCCCGAGGCGCTGGCCTTCGGGAGACTCGATCACGAAGCACAGCAGATAGGCAGGCAGCCAGTCGGCCCACTCCGCGGCAACGGAGGCAGGCAGGTCCTCGGCGGTCACGTGTTCGCCGTCGAGCCCCTCGCGCGCGTCGAGCGAGCGTCCCAAGCGGCCCAGCCACTGGGCGAAAGGCGATGCGCCGGCCAGCTGCGCCAGGCCCGAGACCGTCGCGAGGCTCGGCGTGTCACCCGCCAGGTCCCAGACGAAGGCCTGCCGATAGGCGAACAGCCCGAAGGTCTCGTTGGCGATGGAGAAACGCAGCTCGGGGACGGCGCGAGCCGCGCGCAGCCGCTCCTCGAGGTGCACGAAGGCGGCGAGCGCTTCGGGCTCGGCGAGCGGCAGGCCGGCGTTCATCGGTACCCGAGCCGCCGGCTCAGCGAGCCCGCGGAAACTGGGCGGTGCCGCTCATGCCGACGAGCAGATCGGCATGGGCACCGCGTACGACCCCCTCTACCTCGATCGACTGGCTGACCGCATCGACGCGGGCATTGATCGCGGTCACGACGGCCGGATAGCTGCGGCCGGTCTCGTCGATCGCGATGTCGAACACGACTCCGGGCTTGAGCCAGGACAGCCAGCGCGACGGCGCGTTGAGCCTCAGCTTGGGCGGTCCGCCGGAAACCAGCTCGAGCAGCGGCTGGCCGACCGCGACACCCTGGAACGGGCGGACGTGCAGCTTGACGATGCGTCCGGAGAACGGGGCATCGATACGGCACAGCGAAGTCTGCTGCCGTGCGAGCTCGACCTGGGCCTGCGACCGTGCGACCGCGGTCGCGGCGAGCTGAACCTCGGAGTCGCCTGCGGCATTCAGCCCCTGCAGCCGCAGCTTGGTCTCGTGCTGCTGACGCGCCGCATCGTGCTCGGCATCTGCCATCCGCAGCCGCGCCTGCTGCTCGGTGCAGTCGAACACCACGAGCGGGGCGCCCTGCTTGAAGGCGCCGCCGAGCTCGCCACCGAGTCGATCGATGCGCCCGACCATCTGCGCGACCAGGGTCGTCTCGCGCGCAGGCATCAGCAGCACGCGCACCGGCGGGGCGGCGGCGACCGTGGGGCTGCCGGACGATGCGCCCGAAGCGGCCGCAGGCAACGCCTTCTGAGCGATCGCCGTGACGGGCGCAACGGTCGCCACCAGCGCGAAGCACAGCGCTGCGGATAGGGTGCGCCTGCTGGCCGCGCGCTCGGCGCGCCGGCATCCGGCCACGCGCTCAGTCATTCGCGGCGGCAGCGAGTCTCGCAACCGGTGCGGCGTGCGCCTGCGCCCAGTCGTTCAGCGCGCCGGCCGATGCGTCGACGGCCGACTCGGCGAGCGCCGCGAGCGCGCGGGCGTCAGGCATGGCCGGCAGCATCGCCGTGTAGCGGCCCTCGCCGCCGATGCGACCGTCGGCGCGCAGCGCCTTGAACTCCATCGCGACGCGGCGTGCGCCGTCCTGCG
>JBIIPQ010000333.1:0-5029 GCA_044342535.1 Burkholderiaceae bacterium | reverse complement strand
CGAACCCGCCGGATGGGGTGCCGTATCATGGCGGGTTCGATCGAAGGAGATCCTCCGTGAATCACCGCAGGAAAGTGCTGAGCGATTCCGCCCGTGTGGCGGCCGCGCTCGTGGCTGCCGGCTGGCTGCCTCAGCGTGCGTTCGCCCAGCAGGCGGGCGCGTGGAACAAGGCGGCCTTCGAGGCCAAGTCCTTCGGCGAGCTGATGAAGGCGGTCGGCGCCGGCGTCCCGGCAGAGAGCCGCGACGTGACGCTCACCGCCCCCGACATCGCCGAGAACGGCGCGGTGGTCCCGATCGCGGTCGCGTCCACCGCGGCCGGCGTACGCACGCTGCTGATCCTCGTGGACAAGAACCCGAACACGCTGGCGGCCTCGTTCGACGTGAGCGACGCGGTCGAATCGAACTTCAGCACGCGCGTGAAGATGGGTCAGTCCTCCGACGTCTTCGCGGTGGCGATCACCGGCGACGGCCGGGCGCTCTTCGCGAAGAAGGAAGTCAAGGTCACGCTCGGCGGCTGCGGCGGCTGACCCCAACGAAACGAGGAGAGCGACATGGCAGATCCGATGCGCATCCGCGCGCAGGCGGCGGGTGACAAGACCACGGTCCGAGTCCTGATGAGCCACGAGATGGAGACCGGCCAGCGCAAGGATGCGTCCGGCAAGTTCGTCCCCGCTTGGTTCATCCAGGAGGTCAGCGCCCAGCTCAACGGCAAGACCGTGATGACGGCGCAGTGGGGCCCGGCGGTATCGAAGAACCCGTTCCTGCAGTTCGTGGTCAAGGGCGCCAAGGCCGGTGACAAGATCGGCGTGACCTGGGTCGACAATCGGGGCGACAAGCGCACCGACGAGGCGACGGTCGCCTGAAGACCGGCCCGTCCCGCGCGCATCCGGAGGAGCGGGCGATGTACGAGCCCGGGCGTCGCGTCTCCTCTTCTATCGCGCCGGCTCGCACGATGTCGCCTGCGCGTCCTGCCACCGCGAGGAGGGGCAGCGCATCCGCATGCAGGACCTGCCGATGCTCAGGAGGAACCCGGGCGACGGCGTGGGCTTCGCCGCCTGGCCGGCCTACCGCGTCTTAAGCGACGAGCTCTGGGGCATGCAGCGCCGGCTCGACGACTGCTACCGACAGCAGCGCTTCCCGTTTCCTGGCTACGCCTCGGACGTGACGGTCTCGCTCGGCGTGTACGTGGGCGTGAACTCGAAGGGCGCTGCCTCGATCGCGCCGTCGAACAAGCGCTGAAAGGACAGGGCGATGACACGGCTCGAACGACGCTCGCCGGTCGCGCTCGCGGCCGCGGCCGCGACCGGCGCGATCGAGGACGCGAACCTGAAGACGGTCAGGCGGCCGTCCGACGGGCGCCACCTCGGCGACTGGAAGCGCGGCGAGGTCCTGGCGCAGAGCGGCCGCGGCATGACCTGGTCCGATCCGTCCGCCGCGCCCGAGGGCAACGGCGGCAACTGCTACAACTGCCACCGGATCTCCGGCGCCGGGATTTCGCACGGCACCATCGGCCCGAGCCTGAACCAGTACGGCACGTTGCGCGGCGTCGCCGATCCGGCGAGCGCGGCGGCGCGCCTGCTCGTCGAGTACACCTGGGGCACGCTGTGGAACACGCGGGCCTACGACGCCTGCTCGAACATGCCGTGCTTCGGTCACGCCGGGCTGCTGTACGAGTCGCAGCTCGAGGACCTGATGGCGCTGCTGCTCGACCCGAACTCGCCGGTCAACCAGTAGCCCAGACGCGCCTGCGCCTGCGCCGCGCCCCATGAACCTGTCCCGCCGGGAGTTCGTCCACCTGCTCGGCATGGCCTCGGCCGCAGGCCTGGCGCTCGGCTGCCACGCCGAGGCCGACGCGAAGGTCGCGCAGCGCGGCCTGTACGACCTGCCGCCCTTCGGCAACGTGTCGCTGCTGCACATGACCGACTGCCACGCGCAGCTCATGCCGGTGCGCTTTCGCGAGCCGAGCGTGAACCTCGGGGTGGGCGACATGGCGGGCCGGCTGCCGCACCTGGTCGGCGAGCGGCTGCTGAAGGCGGTCGGCGTGCCGGCGGGCACGCCTCAGGCGCACGCCTTCACGCACCTCGACTTCGAGCAGGCCTCGCGGCGCTACCGGCGCGTCGGCGGCTTCGGCGACCGCGTTCTGGACGAACGCGCAGGACATGGTGGATGCCTCGAAGCTGCTCGGTGTCGACGTGATGACCGGGGACTGGGGGTTCACCGACGGGATGGCGCGGGTCCGGCAGTTCGTCGACTCCGACTTCACGGGCCGCATCGACTTCGTCGCCCTGAACGTCAGGACCGCCGACTCCGACGATCCGGTGTTCGAGCGGTACGTGATCCGCCGCATCGACGGCGTGCCAGCCGCGATCCTCGACCAGACCTTCCCCCTACACGCCGATCGCCAATCCGCGCTACCCGGTCGCCGACTGGACCTTCGGCATCCAGGAGGAGTCGATGCAGAAGACCGTCGATGCGGCGCGCGCCGAGGGGGGCGCCGCTCATGGTCCTGCTGTCGCACAACGGCATGGACCTCGACCTGAAGATGGCCTCGCGCGTGCGGGGCATCGACGCGATCCTGGGCGGCCACACCCACGACGGAGTGCCGGTCGCGATCCCGGTGGCCAACGCCGGCGGGCGCACGCTGGTGACCAACCCCGGCAGCCACGGCAAGTGCCTCGGCGTGATGGACTTCGACGTGCGGGGCGGGCGGCTCGCCGACGTGCGCTACCGGCTGCTGCCGGTGTTCTCGAATCAGCTCGCGTCCGACCCGGCGATGGCCGCGCTGATCGCGCGGGTCCGCGCGCCCTTCGAGGCCCGGCTCGGCGAGACCCTCGCCACCACCGACGGCCTGCTGTACCGGCGCGGCGACTTCAACGGCAGCTGGAACCCGCTGATTCTCGACGCGCTGCGCGCTGCGCGCGGTGCAAGGTGCGCAGATCGCCTTCTCGCCGGGCATCCGGTGGGGCTCGTCGCCGCTGCCGGGCGAGGCGATCACGCGCGAGGCGCTGATGGACCAGGTCGCGATCACCGATCCGTTCGCGACGCTTACCGAGATGACCGGCGAGACCCTCGAGACCGCGCTCGAGGATGTCGCCGACAGCCTCTTCGACTCCGATCCCTACTACCAGCAGGGCGGCGACAGGGTTCGGGTCGGCGGCCTGCAGTACACGATTGCGCCGGCGCAGCGGAGGCGTTCGCGGATCACCGACATGCGTCCGGGCGGCCGCCCGATCGAGGCGGACAGGCGCTGCAGGGTCGCCGGCTGGGCGCCGGTGGCCGAGGAAGCGCGAAACGCCCCAGGCACGAAGCCCATCCGGAGCGTCGTCGAGACCTGGCTGCGGGACCGCGCCCCGCGCGTGGCGCTGCGCACGCCCGAGCAGCCCCGCATCGTCGGCATCGACGGCAATCCGGGCATCGCCTCGTGAGCACGGCCTCTCACGCTGCGAGCATGTCCGCCCAGATGTTGTCCGCCCAGGCGAGCGCGTAGCGCCCCTCGAGTTCGCTGGCGGCGGCCGACACGCCGCCCGAGCCCGGCACCGGCTTGAAGGTCTTGTCGGCCGCGTCGTACTGGTGGACCGAGGCCACGTGGATCACGTTGCGCTGGGTCACGAAGCTGTAGCAGGTGTTCATCACCACCGGCGTGGCGTTCACCGCATCGCCCTTGAGCAGTTGCACGATCGCGGCGGCCGCGACCTTCGCGTGCTGGTTCGCCATGTGGCCCGACTTCGGCATCCCCGGACCCGGGAAGGTCGCATCGCCGAGCACGTGGATGCCCTTGACCGCGGTCGACTCCATCGTCAGCCAGTCGACGCCGACCCAGCGCTGGTTCATGTTGACCACGCCTGCGCGCTGCGCGATGTCGGCGGCGCGCTGCGGCGGCACGATGTTGAGCACGTCCGCACGCACGTCGTCGAAGTCGGTCTTGGCGACGCTGCTCGACACTTCCTTGACCTCGGCATTCGGCCGGTACTCGAGGATGCCCTTGTAGTGGTCGGCGAAGGCCCGCTCGAAGAGCGCCTTCTTGGACTGCACCTCGGGGTTGGCGTCCAGCACCAGCAGCTTGGACTTCGGCTTCTGCGCCTTCAGGTAGCTGGCGATCATGCAGGCCCGCTCGTACGGCCCGGGCGGGCAGCGGTAGGGCACCTTGGGGATGGAGATCGCGACGACGCCGCCGTCGGGCATCGCGGTCAGCTGGTTGCGCAGCGCCACGGTCTGCGGGCCGGCCTTCCAGGCGTGGACGATGCGGCCGCTGTCGAGCGCTGCCGACAGCCCGCCCACCTGCTCGCTCATGAAGTCGATGCCGGGCGACAGCACCAGCCGGTCGTAGGCGAGTTCGGTGCCGTTCGCGAGCCGGACCTTGCGGCCCGCCGGATCGATCGCGACCACGTCGCCCTGCACGACCTTCACGCCCGCGGCCTTGAGCGTGTCGTAGCCGCGGGTGACATCGCCGATCTGGCGGTAGCCGCCGACCACGAGGTTCGAGATCGGGCACGATACGAAGGCGGCGTTACGCTCGACCAGGGTGACGTCGACGTTGCCGCCCCACAGCCGCAGGTAGCGCGCGACGGTGGCGCCGCCGAAGCCGCCGCCGACGACGACCACGCGGCCGAGCGAGGGGCCCGACGAGGGGCCCGGCGTCGCGCAGCCGGCGAGCGCCGTGCCGCCGAGTGCCGCGCCTGCGGCGAGCCACCGGCGGCGGGCCGGTGCGGACGGTGAGGAGGGGGTCAGGGGGGTCATCGCGGGGGGCCTCGTCATCGGACCGGTTTCTGTGCGGCGAAATGGCCGGCGATCAGCTGCAGCTGCGGCTCGGTGTAGCCCTTGACGATCTGGTGCATGATCGTCGCGGGGATCGCGCCGCTGCGGTAGCCGGCGAGGATCGTCAGCAGCTGGTCGGCGGGCCGGCCGGCGAGCGAGGCCATCTCGCCGCGCGCCTGGCCGTTGGTGCCGTGGCAGTTCGCGCAGGTCGCCGCGAGGTTGCGCGCGAGCGTGGCGTCCTGCGCCAGGGCGGGGCTGCTCGCCGCGAGCAGCC
>JBIIPQ010000332.1:0-5032 GCA_044342535.1 Burkholderiaceae bacterium | reverse complement strand
ACCCCGGCGCGCTGGTGCGCGGGGTGCGCCCGTTCGCGATCGGCTCGACCGCACGCGCGTCGTTCTTCGACTGGCTGTTCTCGCTGTCGTGGGTGGGCTCGACCCCGAACCGCGAAGCGATCGACTCGGTCGGGCGCTACTTCTCGTGGAGCGATCAGCGCGGGCCGTGGGGCGCGACGCCGGGTACCAGCGACGCCGCGTCGCAGCTCGCCTGCCGGCGCAACTACGCGTTCCTGGCGACCGACGGCGAATGGACCAACGTGAGCGCGGGCCAGCCGCTGATCTCGGCGTCCGGACCGCTGGCCGCGCCCGGGACGCCGGTGGAGGCGGACAACGTCGGCGGCCCGACCCTCATCGGCGAGGGGCCGAACGCGGGCACGTCCTTTACCTACGCGCCCAGCGCCTGGCCGCAGTTCACAGGCGGCGCGTCACAGTCCGGCACGCTGACCGACGTCGCCACGTACTACTGGAATCACGACCTGCGCCCCGACCTGCCGAACGTACTGCGGCCGATCACCGATTCGGCGCGGCCCAACCCGGCGTTCTGGCAGTCGATGAGCACCTTCATCGTCGGCTACGGCCTGTCGGCCTCGATGGATACCGACGCGACCCGCGCCGCGGCCGCGAGCGGTGGAACGGTCAACTGGCCGACGCTCGACCTGGGCAACACCGTCATCAGTGGCGGCAACCGGGTCAACGACAACCTGCGTGCGGCGCTCGCGAGCCGAGGCGACTTCTACGCGGCGCGCGACACCGCGGCGCTTAGGAGCGGCATCCTGAACGCGTTCAGCGAGATCGTCGCGCAGCAGGGCTCGGCGGGCGGCGTCGCGGTCACCGGGGCGGCGGTCACCGGATCGACGCAGGCGTTCTTCCCGAGCTACACCACCGGCAAGTGGACCGGGTCGCTGCGGGCGTTCTCGTCCGCCGACTTCGAGTCGCTCGCGGCCGGCGCGTCGGTGACGCCGCTGTGGAGCGCGAGCGTGCCGGCGGTGGCGTCGCGCAACCTGCTGACGAGCACCGCGCGCACCTCGGCCACCACCTTCCAGGCCGCGAACCTGAGCGCCGCGCAGCAGCTGCTGCTGACCGGCGCCGACTACACCCCCGCGGAGGTGGTGTCCTACGTGCGCGGCGATGCCAGCCTGGAGCTGCCGGTGAACGGCTCGTCCGCAGGCCGCAAGTTCCGGCGCCGCGAGTCGCCACTCGGCGATTTCGTGAACTCCACGCCGCTCTACATGAAGGCCGCCGACTACGGCTACGGGGCGATGCCGACGATCGGCCCCTCCTACGCGAGCTACGTGTCCGCGCGTCGCAGCGGCAGTGGTGCCACCGTGTTCATCGGCGGCAATGCCGGCGTGTTCCACGGATTCGATGCGGCCACCGGGCTCGAACGCTTCGGCTACGTGCCGCGCGGGGTGATCGCCGACCTTCCCCGCCTCACCGATCCGAGCTACAGCCATCGCTACTACGTCGACGGGCCGGTCACCGGCGGCGACTGGCACGACGGCAGCGCATGGCGCGCGGTCGTGGTCGGCACCACCGGCGCGGGCGGTGCAAACGTGAGCGGCGGCGGCTCGATCTTCGCGATCGACGTCACCGACCCCGGCTCGGTCGGTGCATCGAACGTGCTGTGGGACATCACCAAGGCCGACAACCAACACATCGGGCACGTGTTGTCGCGGGGCGTGATCGGACGCGTGAAGACCCATTCCGGCACCACCCGCTGGGTCTGGGTCGCGGGCAACGGCTACGAGAGCACGAGTCAGCGGGCGGCACTGCTGGTGGTGGATCTGGCCACCGGATCGCTGACCGCGATTCCGGTCGGACCAGTGTGGAATGGCATCGATCAGGCCGCCCGCAACGGCATGGGCGGCGTGACCGTCGCCTACGATCCGCAGCGCAACCTGAGCGCGGTGTATGCGGGCGACCGGCAGGGCAACCTGTGGCGCTTCGACTTCTCCGATGGCGTGCCGAGCGCGGCCAAGGGCTTCGGTGGCGCCAACGCGCCGCTGTTCACCGCGGTCGACGGCACCGTGCGCCGCCCGATCAGCGCCGCGCCGCGTCTCGCACTGCATCCGCGCGGCGGGCGCTACATCGTCTTCGGCACCGGCAAGCTGCACGACGAGGGCGACGCCTACGATACCTCGAGCCAGGCGATCTACGCGCTGTGGGAGAAGCCGGGCCATGGCGCGGCGATCACCGCGTCGCAGATCTCGGCCGTGTCGGTCAGCACCGGCAGCGGCGGGGCGCTCAGCTTCAGCGTCAACGCCGTCGATTGGAGCACTCTGCTCGGCTGGTCGGTCCCCCTCACCGGCGGCGAGCGGATCGTGTCCGACCCGAGTGCGGAGCTGGGCACGCTGTCGATCGTGAGCTTCAAGCCGGGGGGCGGCGGAGATGCCTGCGCCGGCGGCGGCGAGTCGTACCTGTATCGCCTCAACTATGCGAGCGGCACCGCCACCGGCGTCGCGATCACCGGAACCGTCGGTGCGATCACCCCTCAGGTCTCGTTGCCCAGCCGGCAGCGGACGCTGTCGAGCGTGAACCTGCCCTCGTTGATGACCGGGCCCGGCGCCGGCGGCGGGGGAACGGGCGGCGAGGCGCCCGCCTCGCAGTGCCAGCTCTACTTGGCCACCATCAAGGGCATCCCCGAACGCGTCGCGAACGCGTGCCCGGGCTTCTCGCCGCTGCGCGCCTGGCGCCAGCCCACCCGATGACCCGACCCGGACGACGAGCGACCATGGCCAACCGAAGAGCCCGCGGCTTCACGCTGATCGAAGTGGTGATCGCCATGACGATCGTCGCGATACTCACCGCGATCGCCTTGCCGCAGTACAGCGAGTACATGGCCCGCTCGCGGCGCAACGACGCTCGGACCACGCTGCTGCTGGCGGCGCAGTGGATGGAGCGGTTCCGAGCCGAGAGCCGCGGCGTGTACACCGGTGCCGCACTGCCGGCCGGGCTGGACGTGTCGCCGCAGGGCGGCCCGCCGATGTACGACCTCGCCGCGACCGCCGTCACCGCGACGACCTGGACGCTGACGGCCACGCCGCGCGCCGGCTCGCCGATGGCCGTCGATGCGTGCGGCGCCTTCACCGTGGCCACCGATGGGCAGCGCACCGCCGCGGGCCAGTCCTCGGGTGCGCTGTACGAGCGCTGCTGGGGCCGCTGAGCCGCAGGACGATCTTCCGTGCGGGCGGGGCCCTGCGGGAATCGCCTTACACTGGCGGCCGATCCCTTGGGCGATGCGGGGCGGCGCGCAGTGCCTGCCACCCTTTGCTCCGGCTCCCGACCCTCCATGCGCCGCCCCTCGCGGGCGGACACGCCCCATGACCGATACCGCTGCCGACGCGCCCGCCGATGGGCCGTCCTTCACCACGCTCCCCCTCGCGGCCCCGGTGCTGGCCAACCTGCAACGCCTGGGCTACGAGCGGATGACACCGGTGCAGGCGGCGAGCCTGCCGCTGGCGCTGGCCGGCCGCGACCTGATCGTCCAGGCCATGACCGGCAGCGGCAAGACCGCGGCCTACGCATTGCCGGTGCTGGCCCGGCTCGACGCCCGTCGCTTCGAGGTGCAGGCGCTGGTGCTCTGCCCGACGCGCGAGCTGGGCGAGCAGGTCTCGCAGGAGATCCGGCGCCTGGCGCGCGCCGAGGACAACGTCAAGGTGCTGACGCTGTGCGGCGGCACCACGATGCGCCCGCAGGTCGCCAGCCTCGCGCACGGCGCGCACGTGGTGGTCGGGACGCCGGGCCGCATCCTCGATCACCTGGCGCGCGAGTCGCTGTCGCTGGTGGCGCTCGGCGTGCTGGTGCTCGACGAGGCCGACCGGATGCTCGACATGGGCTTCTCGGAGGACATCGCCGCGATCGCCAAGCGCTGCCCGCCGCCGTCCCGGCGCCAGACGCTGCTGTTCTCGGCGACCTATCCGGACGACGTCTCGAAGCTGGCGGCCCGCTATCTGCGCGATCCGCAGCGGATCACGCTCACCGAGCGCCCCGACGCGGGCCGGATCCGCGAGCGCTTCTACGAAGTCAGCGAGAGCGCCCGGCTGCATGCGGTGGGGCTGCTGCTGGAGCACTTCCGCCCGGAGAGCACGCTGGCCTTCTGCAACACCAAGCAGCAGTGCAAGGACCTGGTCGCGGTGCTGCAGGCCCGCGGCATCGTGGCGCTCGAGCTGCACGGCGATCTCGAGCAGCGTGACCGCGACCAGGTGCTGGTGCAGTTCGCGAACCGCAGCGCCAGCGTGCTGGTGGCGACCGACGTGGCCGCGCGCGGTCTGGACATCGCGCGGCTCGAGGCGGTGATCAACGTCGAGATCACGCCGGATGCGCAGGTGCACACCCATCGCGTGGGTCGCACGGGGCGCGCCGGCGAGTCGGGCCTGGTGTTCAGCCTCGCCAGCCGCGAGGAGATGGACCGGGTCGCACGCATCGACGCGATGCAGGGCACCGAGAGCGCCTGGCATCCGCTGTCGGAGCTGGAGCGGCCCGGTGCGAAGGCGGACGGCCCGCTGCGCCCGCCGATGGTGACGCTGCAGATCCTCGGCGGGCGCAAGGAGAAGATCCGTCCGGGCGACGTGCTGGGCGCGCTGACCAAGGACCTGGGGCTCGAGGCGGGTGCCATCGGCAAGATCGACGTCAACGATTTCTCCACCTACGTGGCGGTGCGGCGCGACGTCGCCGACCAGGCGCTGCGCGGGCTCAACGCCGGCAAGGTCAAGGGACGGTCGGTGAAGGTCCGGCGGCTGTGACATCGGCCTTCGGCGCGCTCGGCCTGTCGGACGGGCTGCTGCGGGCGGTGGCGGCGCAGGGCTGGCTCGTGCCCACGCCGATCCAGGCGGCGGCGCTGCCGGCCGTGCTGCAGGGACGCGACCTGATCGGCTGCGCGCACACCGGTTCGGGCAAGACGGCGGTGTTCGCGCTGGCGCTGCTGCAGCGGCTCGCGGTGCCCGCAGGCGCGCCCGTCGCCCGCGGCACGGGCGGCCTCGTGCTCGTCCCGACGCGCGAGCTCGCGCTCCAGATCGGCGAGGTCATCCGC
>JBIIPQ010000071.1:0-15013 GCA_044342535.1 Burkholderiaceae bacterium | reverse complement strand
GGCGTCGAGCAGGTCGATGGCGACCTTCGCGTGGTGATCGCGCCCGTGTGCCCGTGCATTGCCGGTCCGGCTGCGGTGTACGTCCGGGTCGTCGCCGGCCCCGTCCCGGCCGAAGAGCGACTCGAAGAACTGGCTGAAGTCCGCGCCGTCAGCCGAACCGGCGCCAGGCTGCCGGCCCCGCATGCCGCCCGGACCCGCGCCGCTGTACTCGAAACCGCTGTCCCAGCCCGGCGGGGGTTCGAAGGGCTGGCCGTTCGCATGCTGACGCGCGATCTCGTCGTAGGCCGCCCGGCGCTCGACATCGATCAGCGCTTCGTGCGCCTCGGCCACCGCCTTGAAGCGGGCCTCGGCGTCGGGCTCGCTGCTGACGTCGGGATGGAACTTGCGCGCCAGCTTCCGATAGGCGCGCTTGATCTCGTCCCGAGTGGCGGTGCGCTCGACTCCGAGCACGTCGTAGTAGTCCTTGAATTCCATCGTCGCCCCCTCCCGGCTCGGCCCGGTCGTTGCCGCCATCGCGCTCAGGGACGGGCAAGCCGACCATCGACGACTTCGATGGTCCGGTCGCATCGCTCGGCGAGGGTGGCGTTGTGCGTCACGAACAGCACGGTCGTGCCGTGCTCGGTGTTGAAGCGCCGCAGGAGCGCGAACACCTCGTCGGCGCTCTTCGTGTCGAGGTTGCCGGTCGGCTCGTCGGCGAGCAGCAGCGCCGGCCCCATCGCGAGCGCCCGCGCGATGGCCACGCGCTGCTGCTGACCGCCGCTCAGCTTGCCGGCCCCGTTGTCCTGCCACGGCGTCAGGCCCACGCTGGCGATCAGCGACTCGGCGCGCACCCGCATCGCGTCGTTGGCGAAGCCCTCGGCGCCCAGCATGGGCAACATCACGTTCTCCAGCGCCGTGAAGGCGGTGACGAGGTGGTGGTACTGGAACACGAAGCCGATGCCGTGGCCGCGCAGCCGCGTCAGCGCGCCGTCGTCCAGCAGCGTGGTCTGCTCGCCGCACACCTCCACCGTGCCCGCGGTGGGCCGGTCGAGCAGGCCGACGATGTTCAGCAGCGTGCTCTTGCCCGATCCCGACGGCCCCACCACCGCGCAGAACTCGCCGTGCCGTACGATCAGGTCGATCCCGTGCAGGACCTCGGACTCGTTCGGCAGGCCCAGGTTGTAGGCCTTGCGCACAGCGGCCAGCCGCACGACCGGGCGCGGGCCTTCGGCTGCGGCGGGCGGAAGCGCAGCCGGCGCCGAGGTCGGCACGACGGTCTCAGCCACGGATGGCCACCACCGGGTCGAGGCGCGCCGCGTTGCGGGCCGGTGCGAAGGCGGCGAGCAGGCCGGTCAGGGTGGCGAGCAGCAAGGCCGCCCCGAAGAGCTGGGGATCCATGACCAGCTGAAACAGGGGCGTGCCGTCGGCGTTGCGGGCCACGCGCTGCCACAGCACCAGACCGAGTGCGCCGACCCCGCTGCCCAGCACGGCGCCGCTCAAGGCGAGCAGCCCCCCCTGCAGCAGGAACAGCCTGAGGATCTGCGCGCGCGAGATGCCCATCGCACGCAGGATGCCGATCTCGCGCGAGCGCTGCACCACCACGACGGCCAGCACGCTGGCGATGCCGAACGCCACCGACAGGCCGACGAAGAAGCGGATGGCGGTGTTGGCCGTGGTCTGCGCGCTGACGGCGGTGAAGAACTGGGCATTGGTGGTGATCCAGCTGTCCGCCTCGATGCCCGTGGCCGCCGTGATCGCCTGTGCGACGGTCTCGGCCGCGTACACGTCGTCGACCGTCACCTGCAGCGCGCTGACGCCACCCGGCAGGCCCAGCAGGCTCTGCGCGGTGCGCAGCGCGACGAAGGTGCTGCGCTGATTGGCGCCCTTGTTGCCGAGGTCGAACACGCCGCAGATCGACAGCGTGGTGGACACCACGCCGGCACCGCTGCCGGCACTGATCCGCAGCTTGTCGCCGACGTCGACGCCGAGGTCCCGGGCCAGCTCGGTGCCGATCAGGATGTCGCTGCCCAGCAGGCGCGTGTTGCCGCGCACCACCTTGTCGGGCAGGTTCACGATGCGGAAGTACAGCTCCGGCGCGATGCCCGACAGCGTGATGGCGCGGTTGGCGCTGCCGCGCACCGCCAGCGCCGAGCCGGTGGCGATCGGCGCCACCACCCGCACCTGCGGCATCGCCCGGATCTGCGCTGCCATGGCCTGCCACTGGTCGATGGAATTCAGGCGCTGCAGCGGCGCCTGCACGATCGCCGCCTCGAGCTCGCCCTCGACCGCCTCGGCCCCCTGGCGCAGGGCTCGCGACACCTGCCTGGGCGGCAGCAGCTCGATATGGGCCGAGGACGACAGCACCCGACGGATGAAGTTCGACTGCAGGCCCGCCATCAAGGCCGACATGAAGACGATGACCGCGACGCCGACGGCGACGCCGAAGACGATGAACACGGTCTGCAGGCGCCCCTCGCGCAGGAAGCGCAGGGCCACGATCCATTCGAACGGCAAGCGGCGGGAGAACATCGCGGCAGGGCCTGCGCGTCAGCGCGGCGCGGACGGCGCCGCGGAAGGCGGCGCGGGCGCCGCGGCGGCCGTCGTGCGGATCCGCGCACCCGGCGCCAGCGTGGGCGGCGCCGTGACGACGACATCCCGCTCGCTCAGCCCTTCGGTGACCTCGGCCAGGCCGCCGCTGCGCAGGCCCAGCCGCACGTCACGGCGCACAGCGCGCCGGCCCTCCACCCGCAGCACCCACGGCGCGGCACCGGTCGCGTCGTGCACGGCGGCCGTCGGCACGATCAGCACCTGCGGCCGGCGCGCCACCTCGATGTCGACCGAGACCGTCATGTCCTGCTTGAGCGTCGCGGGCGGCAGGCCCACGTCGAGCTTGACCTCGACCGAACCGGTGGTCGCATTGACGCCGGGATTGATGAACGCCAGGACGGCAGCGAAGCGCTCGGTCGCGTAGGCATCGGCCGAGGCCAGCGCGGGTTGGCCGAGCTGCAGCAGCGCGAGGTTCTTCTCGTCGATCTGCACCACCAGCTGCGTCCGGCCGCGCGGCGACAGCGTCATCAGCAGCTTGCCCGGCTGCACCACGTCGCCCACCTCGACGTTGCGCGCGATCAGCGTGCCGTCCAGCGGGGCGTGGATCGAGGCGTAGGCGCTGCGAGCCCAGGCCGCCTGCGCGGTGGCCCGGGCGCCGGCCACGTCGGCCAGCGCGAGCGCACGGTCGCTGCCGGTCGCGCCGGTGCCTTCGAGCTGCTTGCGGGTGGTCTGCATCTGGGCATCCGCGAGCACGACGGCCTCGCGCGCATCGTCCAGTGCGGCCTGGCTGATGAAGCCCTTGCCGAACAGCGTCTGGCTGCGAACCAGGGCGGTGCGGGACCGCTCGAGACCGGCCTGCGCCTGTCGCAGCGTCTGGGCGGCGACCGGTGCCTGCACCTCCTGCAGTTGCCGCAGGCGCGCGCCCGCCTGTCCCACGGCCGCATCGGCCTGCCGTCCCGCCGCGCTCAGCTCGGTGGCGTCCAGCACCACCAGCAGTTCACCGGCCTTGACCGACTGGCCCTCGGAGACCGGCACCCGCAGCACCGTGCCGGTGATCTGCGCGCCCACATCGAGACGATGCGGCGCCTCGACGTGCCCGCTCGCGACCACGGTCTGCACGAGATTGCGGCGCAGCACGGATTCGGTGCTGACCGGCTGGCCCATCCACCATCGCACGCCCAGGCCCGCGAGCACGGCGACGCCCAGCACCACGACGGCCATCGTCGCGCGGTGCCGCCACAGGAACCCTGTCTTGTCGCGGCCCTCGGACGCGGGCGCCGGCACTGCTGCGGCAACAGCCGGGACCGGCGTCACTGGTACGCGGCATGCGGCACGCGTCCCACGCGCTCGTCCGGCGAGGGACGCCTCGGCTCTCGACTCATCCAGTGCTCCCGTGGTGACGCGTCGCACGGCCGGCGACGCTGTGCCCAGCCTACGCTGGCGGGCGCGGTCCACCCGTGCGCCAGCGACCACACGGCTCGCCGGGACGGCCGGCACGGCGCGTTCGCTGGCGCACAGACGGCACGCTCAACACGGCGCACGTTCGTGCCTGCCAGAGCAGGCGTCGGACATCGAGGCCGCGTTCGAGCGACGCGGCCCGCGATCGGTCCGATCGCACCGGCTTGCCGAGCCCACCAGGACGGGTCATGGACATCACCACACACCGCGCGCGCATCACGGCACCGGTCAACTACCTGTCCGACAGCGGTCGCAGGCAGAACATCCCGATCGGCCCCTGTCTGGTCGAACGCCTGAGCGGGCGCCTGATCGACATCGTCTGGGGGGCACGCGGACAGAGCTCCGTCGCACTGCCCGTCGAGGAGATCGAGGCGGCCCGGGACAGCGGGCGCCTGGTGCTGCTGGACTGAGCCCGGGTCGCCCGGACGACGCCCCTCGAGGGACTGGGGGATCGACCCGCGCTACAGGGCCACCTCGTCCGGCAGGAGGCGGTCGTACTCGTTCTTCACCACGGCATAGCACTCGCAGGTGCGCGCCTCCAGGCCAGGGCGGTCGAGCACGGTGATGCGGCCTCGGGCGTAGCGGATGAGCCCGCTCTCCTGCAGACGCAGGGCCGCCTCCGTCACGCCTTCGCGGCGCACGCCCAGCATGTTCGCGATGAGCTCCTGCGTCATCACGAGTTCATTGCCCTCGAGGCGATCCATGCTGAGCAGCAGCCAGCGGCACAGCTGCTTGTCGAGCGTGTGGTGACGGTTGCACACCGCGGTCTGCGCCATCTGCGTGATGAGCGCCTGCGTGTACCGCAGCATCAGGTGCATGACCGGTCCGTTGCGGACGAATGCTTCCTTGATCGCCGCTGACGCGAGGCGGTATCCGCGGCCGGCGCTCTGCACCACGGCCCGGCTCGGCGTGCTCTCGCCGCCCATGAACAGCGAGATGCCCACGACGCCCTCCCGGCCCACCACAGCGATCTCCGCGGAATGGCCGTCTTCGAGGACGAACAGCAGGGACACGATGGCCGTCGTCGGAAAGTACACATGACTGAGCGCGCCCCCGGACTCGTAGAGAACGAGGCCCAGGGGCAGGTCGACCGACTCCAGCAACGGCAGCAAGCGCAGCAGTTCTGCGTCCGGGAGCGTCGCCAGCAGGTGGTTCTTCGAGGCAGCGGCGATCGTGATCATGCAGGCTCGTCCTTGTCGCGCGTCCGCGTGTCGGCAGCGCTTGTTCGAGATCCAGGCTAGCACGCAGACCCATCGGAAAACTCCTGGCGCGCCGGCCTCCGGCCGAGCTGGCGCGGGCCTTCCGGCAAGGAAAAACCCCGGATCGCGCGAACGATCCGGGGTTCCGGGTGGGCCTGGCAGGGACGTCCGCAGACGCCCCGCGCATGCATCACATGTTCGATCATCACTTCCCAATCGGCCGCCAGGCCGCATGAACACTCGGTGTGCGTTGACACGCCCTCGGCAGATGGCCCTGTTCATGGCCCCAAACCGTTCGCCGCGCCCGCAGCCGCCTCTTGTCCGACAAAGAGTTGCTCAAATGGTCCGAGACCAGGCACCTCAACGTCCGCCATCGAGGCCTGTCCATTGCTCGCTTCAACGCCTACTCGATAGCCCATCGCGCAACAGCCGCGCTGGCGCTTCTCCCACATCCGCAGCAGCGCCGGGTGGCCGGTGTCGACGAAGTCGATGATCCGCAAATCGGCCTTGCTGGCGTGTTCTCGGTGTAGGCGACCCGCGTACTGCTGCAAGGTGCCCTTCCAGGACACCGGCATGGCCAGCACCAGCGTGTCCAACGGCGGGTGGTCGAATCCTTCACCGACCAGTTTTCAGGTGGCCAGCAGGATGCGCGGTGCCTCGGGTGGCAGCGTGTCCAACTCGGCGAAGAGGGCCGCACGCTGCTTCTTCGACATCCGCCCTTGCAACACGAACGGCGCCGGTGCCTGTGCAATCAGGGCCTGGCGGATGGCCTCGAGGTGTTCGGTGCGCTCGGTCAGCACCAGCACTTTGCGGCCCTGCTCGAACGCCGCTGCTGCTTCCGCGGCGATGGCTTCGGTGCGGGCCGGGTCGTTGGCAAGGTGCCGGAACACGTCTTGAATACCCGCCGTGGTCGGCAGGTCGATGCGGGCAAACCGTGATCGCGGCGCAACCTCCAAGTCGTGCGGTGCACCGACCGGCCTGGCTGCGGTGTGGCGGATCGGCCCGCATTGCATGAAGATGATGGGCTGCTGGCCATCGCGGCGGATCGGCGTGGCGGTCAAGCCTAGAACGAACTTGGCCTTGGTCTGCTTGAGGATGGCGTCGAACGATGCCGCACCTACGTGGTTGCTTGCCCGCCAGGTGGTCGTAGATCACCGAATCCGACAGCGGCACCAGCAGCCGGTGGCTGCAGTCGCCGCACTTGATGCGCGGCTTCTCGCAGACGCCAGCCCGCCACTCGTTGGCGCAAGCCGGCGCGTAGCCCGACTTGCCCGAGGCCTTGCCCTCCCAGCGAACTGGGTAGACATCGGTGCGACCCCGGAACAGCCGTCGAAACAATGCCACCTTCTCGGCCGTGGACAGGTTGGGACCTGGAGACGCTGGCGCCGGGTCCGGCACACAAGCGGTCAGCGCGGGTTGCGACGCTGCCGGCGTTGCGCGCCACACGATGCCGTACGACTCCAGCAGCGCCACCAGCCGCAGGTTCTCGGCCTGCAGCGCGGCGAATGCCTCGCGCTCAGTCATCGCCGCCGTGCTCGGCGCTCCACTCACTTTTGCGTTGTCATCGCACGCACCTTGCCGATGAACTCGTGAACGTCCTCGTGGACTTCGTCGGCGGTCATGCTGAGCGCCACGGCCTCTCTGATCAGACTGACGGAGGGATCGGCTGCGCGCAGTTGCTGGAACAGGCCATCCGGGTTCTCGAAAAGGATCTTCTTGCCGTTCACCACGCTGAAGACGTTCGCACTGACCTGGCGCCAAGTGCGCCCTGGAGGCAAGGTCAGGTTCTGGTCGATGAAGAAGTCGTCGATGATCTTCTGTGTCGATTGCGCGAAGAGGTTGTCCGCTGCCATTTGCAACTGCTGCAAGGCCGCACGGCGCCACGCATCCGGCACCAGCAAGTAGTTCTCGATGTTCTTGCGCTTCCACTCGGCCAGAACGGCGTTACCCGCCTTGGGGTGGAAAGCCTCGTCGGCATCATCGAAGTCGAACAGCATCAACCGGGCTACACCCGGCAAGATCTGCTGCAGCGCCACGAAGTGCGCGTCGGCTCGCTCCTTCATGTTCTTCTTGCCGCCGCCACCCATGGTCTTGAAGCAGACCTTGTCCATCGCCTCCTGGGCGCCGCAGGTGCCGGCCCACGCGCGAAGGATTCGTTCGTCGCTTTCGCCTTCCACGTACAGGATGTAGGGCGACGCCATGAGGCGCGTTATCTCTTCGTTGGACACGTCGGACATTGCGTGCAGAACGGCAGGTGTCGATTCCACTCGCTTGGGCTTGCGGTTCAGCAGGGAGACGATCTGGCTCGCGTCCACACCGCGAGCGAACTCTTCCGCGTGGGTGGCAATCAGGAACTGCGTGCCGAGTTCCAAGGACTTGCGCTTGAAGTAGTCCAGGATCTCACGCTGCAAGTTGACGTGTAGGTGCGCGTCAGGTTCGTCGAGCAGGATCGTCGTGGGCTGGTAGCCGAACAGGAAGGCCAGCAGAGTCAGAGTCTGGTGGAAGCCACTGCCGCCCGAGATGATGTCGTAGGCGCGATTACCATCCGCGTACTCGACCGTGATGTAAACATCCTTGGTCGACTCGTAGCGGGGCTGGCTGATCTTGACCGAGAACCAGCGCTCCACGATTCCGGCCAGTTCCTTCCAGTCCGCGGCTGACGGCGCGATCTTGGGAGCCTTGTCGCCGTTGTCGCGCTCCGAAGGGCTGCTGACCCGCAGCAGCAGGTTGCGAAGTACGCTGCCCGGCTGTCCCTTACCGACCTGCTGGCGCATCGGTGAAATGTCGAGAAACTTCTCGGTCGGCTCGAGACCTGAGAACGGTGGCACGTAGGCGATGCGGGGGAGTGAGCCGGCCTTCTCGCACTCGCGGAATGGCGACCAGCCGCCGGAAGGAATTGCGTACATGGTCTGCGGGGAGTGGTAACGCAGTTCGACGCCAAAGGCGCCGTTCTTGCCAGCAGCGTCCTGCCACTCCAGCAGGATCTCGATGAGCACGAACTCCTGCTTCTTCTTGTTCGCGGCGTCCTTTGGGTAGCGGCGATCGGTGCGGTCCTTCCACAGCAAGATGAACTCCGGCACCGGCAGCGCGGTGAAGTTGGGCAGTACAACCTGGATACCGGTGCTGCCGGTGCGCTTGGACCGATGGAACTCATCGACGCAGAATTGCCAGATGGCCATGGCCTGCAGCACGGTGCTCTTGCCGCTGTTGTTGCGGCCCACCAGCAGGTCGAAGCGCGTGAAGTCGTAGACCTGCTCGCCCACGCTCTTGAAGTTTCGTAGCGTCAGCTTGGTGATCATGTGGTGGCCTCGGATCGGAAGATGCGCTCAAGGGTGGCCGGCAGCAGCGCGGCGTTGGCGTTGCGGATAGCGGTGTGCTTGGATTTCAGGGTGGCAACCAAGGCCTGGAGTTGATCGAACGCCTGCTGAGCGGGCACCCCAGCCGGCCTCGACCAGCTTGGGCGTCACGAATTCGCGGCAAGTGTCAGCTTCGGTCATGGCGTTGTCCCGCGCTCAAGGTGTCCTGTTGCTGTCGTTCGACTCACGTCAAGAGCCTTGGGTACTTGGTGCGCAGCTGCACGACCACATCGGCGGTGAGCCTCCACGCGTCTCCGCGAAGCCGCGCAATGAGGGTTGACCACACATCGTTGAACGCATCGATCGCCACGGCTTCGTCGAAGCGCACACCGACCGGCAGCAGCGGCTCGATGTCTTCCGTGAGGCTGCGGGTGAGCTTCTTGAGCATTCGCTCTTCAGCCTCCGCTCGGCTGATCGGATGGTCTTCGAGCGCCAGGTAGTGGTTCAGGCATGTCACGACCTTGTCGCGGTCCAGGCCGAGCTGCGTGAGGCCGTGATGCAGGTCGAAGAGGTCCCGGTTCTTGCGCCTTTGCAGCAGGGCGCGCAGCTTGGTGCCAAAGAGCTCCTCGGGCTCGAAGGAAACGATCTCGGTGCGCGCCGAGTACCAGTCGCTGGCGACCGCGAAGGGGTACTCCCGGTAGCCGTAGAGCACCTCGTGCTCGCGGGTGTTGATCTCGACCTTCAGCTTCAATGCGGTCTGCGGCGCCGACTCGGGGGCGAAGCGAAAGACGAGGTGCATCGAGTGCCCGGCTTGCTCGCGCTGGCACTTGCCCAGCCAAGAGAGCGCATCGCGAATGGCGTCGACCGTGGCGCCGATGGGCTCTGCCGGGGTCTGCACCAGGTCGATGTCTTCGGAGTAGCGCAGCGGCTGCTTGAACAGCAGCTTGTGAATGGCCGTGCCGCCGCGGAAGGCGATCTTTCCGGCGAGCGCGGGCGCATTGAACAAGTCACAGAGCGCGCGGCAGATGATCAGGTCCTGCTCGACCTGCGCCGGATTCGGCCACGGGGCGTGCGCCCGCCAGGCCTGGATGTAGGCCTGGGGGATCAAGCGTCCACCTCGACGACTTCATTGATCAGCAGCTTCCAGGTGGAATCGCGCTCCGGAACCTCCGCCAGCGCGGCCACGATCGGTTTGACGCTGGGGTCAAGGGGCGCGAAGTGCCTCGCGGCCTCAGCGTAGACGCGCAACGCCTTTGCTTGCTTGGTGTGCCCCGCCTGTTCCAGCAGATAGCCCAGGCGGCGCACCGCGGCGCCTTCGTAGTGCGCTGCGGCTCCCGCCAGCTTGCGTGCATCAGCGTGCGCGCCAAGATCTTTGGCGATCTGTGCCACGCTGCCGAGGCCACCGGCCCGGCGCATATAGCGCACGCAGTCGAGCAAGGTCACCTCGACGCCTGCCACGACGGCGAAGCCAGCGGGCGTCTTGATGGCATCGACGAGCGAGGCTTCGTTGCACGCGGCAAAGGCCTCGGGCTCTTGGTAGATGAACTGCAGGCGATGCGCACCCAGCGTCAGGTCACGCAGTTGGCGGGGCGCCACCACCTGGAAGATCATGGCCGCCTGGTGTGACGAGCCGTGGTGGGCCGCCGCACGGAGCAGCGACACCCGGTAGCCCAGGCTCTGATGCTTCATCAGAGGGGCGATCCACTCGGCCGGGTCGGCGGCGCCTGCCGCCCTCTGTTCGGGCCTCACGATGAGGTAGAACCCGTGCCTTGGACTGGCCAGCTTGCCCTTGGCGACGGCACGCGTCAGTGCCGGTGACAGCGTACTCAGGGCAATGCCAGAAGCGAGCGCTTCGTCGCGACTGAACCAGCCCCTGCCCGCCGCAAGGCGGTTGTCGATGAAAGTGTCCAGCACACCCATGCCAAAGCATATGCGAATACAGAGTCAATGTGATTCTTTTTGCATACGTAATCGCGGTGAACACAGGCCTTCGCGCCCCCGTTTCGTTCTGCAGCCAAGACAGCTGCCGGAAGTGATCGGGACCAAGAAAGAGAAAAACCCCAGTCGAATCAACGATCTGGGGTTCTTCTTGAGAACGCCCCGGGGAAGCCCGGGACCGCATCACATGTGGTCGATCATCACCTGCCCGAAGCCCGAGCACGACACCTGCGTCGCGCCCGGCATCAGCCGCGCGAAGTCGTACGTGACCTGCTTCGACAGGATCGACTTCTCCATCGACGAGATGATCAGGTCGGCGGCCTCGGTCCAGCCCATGTGGCGCAGCATCATCTCGGCCGAAAGGATCTCCGAGCCCGGGTTCACGTAGTCCTTGCCGGCGTACTTCGGCGCGGTGCCGTGGGTCGCCTCGAACATCGCGACCGAGTCCGACAGGTTGGCGCCGGGGGCGATGCCGATGCCGCCGACCTGGGCGGCCAGCGCGTCCGACACGTAGTCGCCGTTCAGGTTCAGCGTGGCGATCACGCTGTACTCGGCCGGGCGCAGCAGGATCTGCTGCAGGAACGCATCGGCGATCACGTCCTTGACGGTGATGACGGTGCCGGTCTTCGGGTTCTTGAAGCTCATCCACGGGCCGCCGTCGATCAGCTCGGCGCCGAACTCCTTGTGCGCCAGAGCGTAGCCCCAGTCGCGGAAGCCGCCCTCGGTGAACTTCATGATGTTGCCCTTGTGCACGAGGGTGACCGAGGTCTTGTCGTTGTCGATCGCGTACTGGATCGCCTTGCGCACGAGCCGCTCGGTGCCCTCGCTCGAGACCGGCTTGATGCCGATGCCCGAGGTCTCGGGGAAACGGATCTTCTTGACGCCCATCTCCTCGCGCAGGAACTTGATCAGCTTCTTGGCGGCGTCGGAGCCGGACTCCCACTCGATGCCGGCGTAGATGTCCTCGGAGTTCTCGCGGAAGATGACCATGTTGGTCTTCTCCGGCTCCTTGACCGGCGAGGGCACGCCGGTGAAGTACTGGATCGGGCGCAGGCAGACGTACAGGTCGAGTTCCTGGCGCAGCGCGACGTTCAGCGAGCGGATGCCGCCGCCGACGGGGGTCGTGAGCGGCCCCTTGATCGACACCACGTAGTCCCTGAGGACCTCGAGCGTCTCGGCCGGCAGCCAGACGTCCGGGCCGTAGACCTTGGTCGACTTCTCGCCCGCGTAGATCTCCATCCAGTGGATCTGCTTCTTGCCCGCGTACGCCTTGGCCACCGCGGCATCCACCACCTTGATCATCACCGGGGTGATGTCGAACCCGGTGCCGTCGCCCTCGATGTAGGGAATGATCGGCTGATCGGGCACGGACAGCGAGAAGTCGGCGTTGACCGTGATCTTCTCGCCAGCGGCGGGAACCTTGATGTGCTGGTACATGGAATCTCCCTGGGATTCGGACTGCGAAGTGTCGTCAGCGGCGGCATTATAAGCGCGAACCCGCCGGGTTCCGGAGGCCGTCCGGCCGCCAGCGGCACGGCGCGCCGGGCCGGATTCGGGCTATCGTTCAGGCTGCCCGCCGCGCTGCGGCGCCCCTGCGAACCGACCCGACGATGCCCGCCTCGATGCGCCTTGCCCTGCCCCGCTCACCGGCCGCCGACCACCCGCCGCGCCCGTGCGACCGCAATGCCGGCGCCCGGCCCGCGGCGTGCGCACTGCTGCTCGCGGCGCTGCTCGCCCTCGCCCCGGCCGCCCCCGTCGGCGGCCAGCCGGCGCCTGCCCGGGTCGAGCCGCAGCCGACGCTGCCGAAGATCGAGATCCAGGCCGGCCTGCATGTGATCCGCGCCGAGGTCGCCGATGCCGTCGACACCCGGATGCGCGGCCTGATGATGCGCGAGAAGCTCGGCACCAACGAGGGCATGCTGTTCGTCTTCGACCAGAAGGCCGGGCACTGCTTCTGGATGAAGAACACGCTGCTGGCGCTGTCCATCGCCTTCGTCGACGACGACGGCACGATCGCCAACATCGAGGACATGAAGCCGCAGACCGAGGACAGCCACTGCCCGCTGCGGCCGATCCGCTACGCGCTCGAGATGGAGCAGGGCTGGTTCGCCCGTCGCGGCCTGAAGGCGGGCACGAAGCTCACCCAACCGAAGCTCTTCAAGGCGGCGGCGAAGAACTGAGCGGGGCCCGGCGTCATGCCGCCCGAATGAAGACGCCCCGCGGCCGCCTGGGGCGGCGCACGGGGCGCGGGGGGTCACGCCAGCCCCGAAGGACATGGCGCTGCGACCGGACTTCAGCCGAAGTTCTTGGCCGCGAAGTCCCAGTTGACCAGGTTCCACCAGCCGCCGAGGTAGTCCGGGCGACGGTTGCGGTAGTCGACGTAGTACGCGTGCTCCCACAGGTCGCAGGTCACCAGCGGCGTGTCGGTGCCGGTGATCGGCGTGCCGGCGTTGCTGGTGTTCACGATGTCGAGCGAGCCGTCGGCCTTCTTGACCAGCCACGTCCAGCTCGAGCCGAAGTTGCCGATCGCGGACTTGGTGAACGCCTCCTTGAAGGCGGCGAACGAGCCCCATTTCTTGGTGATCGCCTCGGCCAGGGCGCCGGTGGGCTCGCCGCCGCCGTTGGGCTTGAGCGAGCTCCAGTAGAACGTGTGGTTCCAGATCTGGGCCGCGTTGTTGAACACGCCGCCGGACGACTTGCGGACGATGTCCTCGAGGCCGAGGGCCTCGAACTCGGTGCCCTTGATCAGGTTGTTCAGGTTCACCACGTACGCGTTGTGATGCTTGCCGTGGTGGATCTCGAGCGTCTCCTTCGAGATGTGCGGCAAAAGGGCATCGGTGGCGTAGGGGAGCGGCGGAAGCGTGTGTTCCATGTTCGTGTCCTCGTCTGGGGTGAATTCTGCGCGATGGCGGGACCGGCACGGGCCGTCCCCTAATCGGGAGCCCTCGATTCTAGGCCAGCGCCGCGACCCCGCTCAATGCTCCCCCGTGTCGGACGCGGGCTTGCCGGCTCCGGCCGAGGTGACACGCGCGTCGAATCCGCCCTCGCTCAGGGCGACGGACACCGCGTCGCCGGGGGCGAGCGCGATGCCACGGCGCACGATCGAGCCGTCCGGGCCGGTGACGATCGCATAGCCGCGGGCGAGCACGCCGCGCGGGCTCACCAGGTCGAGTGCAACGCCGGCGTGGGCGAGACGGCTCGCGGCGCCTTCGACGCGGGTGCGCAGCGCGGTACCCAGTGCCCGCGCGGCGCCGTCGAGCCGCGCCGCGCGCACGGCGAGCTCGGGCGGACGCAGCGCGGCCGAGGCGGCGGCGAGCCGTGCGCCGCGCTCGCCGGCGGCACGCTCGCCGGCCACGGCCAGTCGCCGCGCGAGCTGCTCGACACGGGCCGCGCGCTGCGCATGGAGGAGCGACGGCGGCCGCAGCAGTCGGGTGGCGACGTCGAGCCGCTGCTCGCGCTGCTCGATCTGGCGCCGCCAGGCGAGCAGCAGCCGGCGTCGGTCCCGCTCGAGCGCGACCAGCAGATCGGCGCGGTCGGGCACCGCGCGCATCGCGGCGCCGGTGGGCGTGGGCGCGCGCAGGTCGGCGACGAAGTCGGCGATGGTGAAGTCGGTCTCGTGGCCGACGCCCGCGATGACCGGGATCGGGCTCGCGGCGATCGCACGGGCGAGCGCCTCGTCGTTGAACGCCCACAGGTCCTCGATCGCGCCACCGCCGCGCACCAGCAGCAGCACGTCGCACTCGGCGCGCGCGGCGGCGGCGGCGAGCGCACGGCACAGCTCGGCCGGAGCCTGGGCGCCCTGCACCGAGGCCGGATACAGCACGACCGGCACCTGCGGCGCCCGGCGCGCCAGCGTGGTCAGCACGTCGCGCAGCGCCGCGGCCTGCGGCGAGGTCACGATCCCGATGCATCGGGGCTGGGGCGGCAGCGACCGCTTGCGCGACGCGTCGAACAGGCCTTCGGCCTCGAGCCGGGCCTTGAGGCGCAGGAACTGCTGGAAGAGGTCGCCCGCGCCCGCCTCGCGCATCTGCTCGACGTTGAGCTGGAAGTCCCCACGCGCCTCGTACAGGCTCACCTGGGCCCGCACCTCGACCCGGTCGCCGTTGGCGGGGGTGAACGGCACGTGCTGGTTACGCCCGCGGAACATCACGGAGCGCACCGAGGCCTGCGCGTCCTTGAGGCTGAAGTACCAATGCCCGCTCGCCGCCCGGGTCAGGTTCGAGATCTCGCCGGACACCCACACCAGCGGGAAGCTCCGCTCCAGCAAGCCAGCAACCGCGCGGTTCAGCTGGCCGACAGTGACGATTTCCCGCGCCGTTGCTCGATCCGCAGTCTCCGATCCCATGTTCAAGCGCCTCTCCGGGCAGAACCTATCCACAAACGCCGTAAATCCGTCATGCTCGCCCCTAACGCCCCGGAGCGCACGAAGCTACGTCGCAAGTCATTGATATCATTATGGTTCTTATCTGCGCGTTTTTTCGGCATACCCCGCCGCCCCAGGTTTGGCGCGGCTTTGGGCGCCACCGACACCAGTCATGCACAGACTTATCCACAGGGTCTGGGGATAGGTTCGACATTCGTGGGTCACGACCCATG
>JBIIPQ010000331.1:0-5073 GCA_044342535.1 Burkholderiaceae bacterium | reverse complement strand
TTGTGTCACCGTTCGCGGTGCACGCAACCCGGGTGTCCACCGGGGCCGCGGCCGGCGCCGCGGATTGGAGGCGCCCTCCGACCCGCCGCCCGCCCCGGTCAGGCCGCCGCGTCGACCCCGTCGGCCAACGCGCGCAGGTCGACGTTCGCGCCGCAGACCAGCACGCCGACGTGCTCGCCGTCGGCGGGCCGGAAGGCGCCCGAGGCGAGCGCGGCATGGGCGGTGGCGCCGCCCGGCTCGGTGGCGATGCGCACCTGCCGCCACAGCGCGGCCTGCGCGGCGGCGATCGCGGCGTCGGGCACGAGCACGGCGCGCTCGATGCGGCGCTGCGCGAGCGGGAACATCAGCTCGCCCACCCGGCGCGCACCGAGCGAGTCGGCGGCGAGCCCCGAAGGCGTGATCTCGACGATCCGGCCCGCGGCCAGTGCCGCGTGCAGCGTCGGGCAGCCCTCGGACTCGACCGCGACCAGGCGCGGCACCCGCTGGCCGGCGCGTGCGGCCGAATCGAGCCAGGCGGCGATGCCGCCGATCAGCCCGCCGCCGCCCACCGCGACCAGCAGCACGTCCAGGTCGGGCGACTGGCGCAGCCATTCGCGCGCGAGCGTGCCCTGCCCCGCGAGCGTGTCGAACTGGTCGTACGCATGCGACTCGAGCGCGCCCCGCTCGGCCGCCCAGGCGCGGCTCGCCGCGAAGGCCTGCGAGTACTCGTCGCCCACGGCGTGCACCGTCGCCCCGAGCCCGCGCAGCCGCGCGAGCTTCGCCGTGGGCGTGGTGCGCGGCACGAACACGTCGGCGGCCATGCCGAGCGCACGCGCCGCATGCGCGACCGCGATGCCGTGGTTGCCGCCCGAGGCCGCGACCACCCCCGACGGCGGCGGCAGGCCCGCGGCGAGCGCCGACTCGCGCGCCGACAGCAGCCGGGCGAAGGCGCCGCGCGCCTTGAACGTGCCCGAGACCTGCAGGCATTCGAGCTTGAGCTCGATGCGGCACGGCGCGTGCTCGAGCGTGAGCGTGGGCGTGACGCGCACGTGCGGCGCGATCCGCGCCGCCGCCGCCTCGATGTCGGCGGCCTCGGGTGCACGCGTGACGTCCTGTCCGGTGCCCGCCATGGTCAGGCGACCCCGAGGGTCAGGCCGGGCAGCGGCACGCCCGCGAGCGTCGTGCGCCAGGTCTGGCCGGCGGCGAGCGGCTGTGCGTCGGTCAGGGTGCCGGTGGTCACCACGCTGCCCGCGGCCACGTGCTCGCCGCGCGCGGCGAGTCCTGCGACCAGGTGGCCGAGCGCCTGCAGCGGGCCGTCGAGCACGTTCGACCCCACGCCCTCGGCGATGCGCTCGCCGTCGCGCCACAGCTCGAGTCGCAGCGCCGACAGCGCCCCGGCCGGATCGGCGCCGAGTGCGGCGAGCGGTACGCGCGGGCCGACGAGCAGCGCGCCGTGCAGCGCCTGCGCGGCGATGCCCTGCGCGGCGCCGAACTTCCAGCCCGGCCACACGCTGTGGACGATCTCGAAGCCGTGCGCGACCCAGTCGACGCAGGCCAGCAGCGCCGCGCTCGAGGCCGCATCGTGCGCATCGGCATCGGGCGGCGGCGAGGCCTTCAGGCCGAGCACGATCTCGGGCTCGAGCCGCGGCTCGGCGAGCCGGGCGATCGTGGTCTGTGCGTCGGTGCCCTCGAGCAGCGTCAGCGTCGTGTCCCACACCGGGCCCCAGATCGGCTGCTGAACGCCGTAGAGGGGCCAGATCGTCCGGTTGGTGAAGCCGATCTTCCAGCCGACCTGCGACTCGCCGCGTGCGCGGCGCAGCGCGGCGACGGCGGCCTGCGTGCGCAGCGCGGCGTCGATGTCGGCGGGGTCGGCGCCGCCGGGTACCGCGGCGGGCAGCGAGCGGCCAGCGTCGGCGGTGGCGAGCAGGGTCTCGGGGCTGGGCAGGGTCATCGGTGCGCGGCAGGGCGGTCGGGAGCCGCCGAGGATGCCCGAGCGGTCCTCGCGCGTCGAGCGCGGCCCTCGGTGGCCGTTCCGGTGGCCGTTCCGGTGGCCGCTCCAGCCGCCGCTCCAGCCGCCGCCAGACCGGCCCCCGCGCGCTCGGCGGCCCGAGCCTCAGCGGTGCGCGTCGCCGCTCACCAGCCGGTCGAGCACGTCGTCCTCGCCCATCTGCCCGCCCTTGAGCATCAGCTCGAGGCCGTCGACCGCCGGATCGTCGGCGTGGGCGCGGACCACCGGCGAGCTGGCGCCGACGCGGCCGACCCAGCCGAGCGCCCAGGGCGCGAGCGCCTGCACCGCGCGGCTCGAGGTGTCGCCGCCGACGACGCCCACGCGTGCGCAGCGCGCCTGCCCGAGCACGGCTGCCAGCAGCGCGCCGCAGGCGGGGGCGAGCGCGGGGTCGGCGCCGCGCGGCGCGGGGCCGGCGATCGAGGTGCCGGCGAGCACGTGCGCCCCGGCTGCCAGGCGCGCGCCGATCGCACGGGCGGTGGCCTCGAGATAGCCGGCGTCGCCCGCGGCGAGCCGCGCGGCGTCGAGCGCCACGCGCTCGAAGGCGCGGGCCTGCGCGACCTGCCGCGCCGAGAGCGGCGACAGGCTGCCCGCCAGCACGAAGACCGGCCCGCGCGCGGGCGCGACCGCGGCCCGCGCCACCGAGGGCTCGATCGTCGCGGCCAGCTCGCCGCTCGTGCGCCAGCGGGCGAGCATCGCCTGCGCGACGCTGCTCGCACCGACCGCGAGCACCGTGCGGCCGTGCGCATGGCGCGCGATCGCGGCGCCGGTCGCGGCGAGGTGGGCGGCGTTCAGCGTGTCGAAGAGCACGGGGCGCGGCGAGGCGGGCGCACGGTCGCCGGTGCGGGTGTCGACCGCGGCGTCCTCGGTCGGGTCCTCGGACACCGACGGATCCGTCGATTCGAGCGCCCGCGCCAGCGTCGCGTCGATCGCCCGCGCCCCGCCCGCGAACGCCGCGAGGTCCACCCGCGCCACCGGCGTGCAGCCCTGCGCGGCGAGGTGCACCGCGAGCCGCGCCTCGCCCATCGGCGTGACCGGATGGCGGCTCATCGTCGGATGCCGGTCGATCCGGTAGACCGGTCCGCCCGCCCCCGCCTGCGCGAACAGCTGGCCGTGCGCGCACCAGCGCCCGAGGCTGGGCTGCCCACCCACCAGCGGCACCCAGGGTGCGTACGCGGGCCGCCACAGCGTGCGGACCCCCTCGCCGATGCTGCCGGTGCCGGGGGCGCTGTCCCAGGTCGAGCAGACCTTGTAGTGCACGACCGGCACGCCGCTGCCGGCGAGCCAGTCGGCGATCGGTGCGAGCACCTCGCGCATCGGGGCGGGCGCCATCGAGCGCACGGCGGTGGCCACGCCCACCGCCTCGAGCGGCCCGACCGCGGCGAGCCGCGCGGCGGTGGGCACGTCGAGGAACAGCAGCGCGCGCGCGCCGCCCGTGGCGAGCGTGGCGAGGGTGTCGGAGGCGCCGGTGAAGTCGTCACCGACCCAGGCGAGCAGCAGGCCGCTCATGCCCCGAAGAACGCAATCGCCTCGCGCAGCTCGGGCGCCTCGCGTGCCGCGTCGGCCAGCGTGCGGCCGGCCTGCACCGCCGCCCAGGCCTGACGCACGCTGGTCACGCCCGCGGCCGGGCCGCCCGGATGCGCGAGTATGCCGCCGCCGCACAGGAACAGCAGGTCGCCGTCGGGCACCACCTCGAGGGTCGCGGGCAGGGTGCCGGCCCACTGCCCCGAGGAGAACGCGGGCATCACCCGGTCGGCGGTGTCGGCCGGATCGGCGAGCGGGGCGAGGCAGTCGCGCGCGCCCTGCGCGACCTCGGCATCGGCCTGCGCGAACTTGCCGCCCAGCCCGTGCACGTGCAGGTGGTCGACGCCGGCCAGCCGCCACATCGCCTGGTAGGGCTGGAAGCCCATGCCGAGCGCGGGATGACGCTCGAACATGCCGAAGCCGTTGCGGTGGCCGTGGATCGCCAGCCGAGTGTGCCGACGCAGCGACTGGATGGCCGAGAAGCCGCACCAGTTCAGGCTCGCCATCACGCAGCTGCCGCCCTCGCGCTCGATGAGCTCGGCGTGGCGCAGCATCGCGTCGTGCTCGTCGCTGATGTTGAACGCAACCATCACGTGCTTGCCGGACTCCTGCTGCCAGCGCCGCACGCGCTCCATCACCTTCGGCACGCGCTCGGCGAGCGGCGCGTGCTCGGCGTCGGCGTTGACCTCGTCGTCCTTGATGAAGTCGATGCCCGCGCGGCACAGCGCCTCGACCAGGTCCGCGGTCTCGGTCGCCGACAGCCCGACGTTCGGCTTGATGATCGTCCCGGCCAGCGGCCCGCGCGCCACGCCCGTGGCCGCGCGGGTGCCGGCCACGCCCTGCGCCGGCTGCTCGAAGCGGGCGCGGAACGCGGCCGGCAGCGCGAGCCGCTCGAGCCGCACGCCGGTGGTCTCGCCGAGGTCGAACAGGTTGCCTGCGACCGTGGCCGCGAGCGTCGGCAGGTTGCGTCCGAGGTTGGCCGGCGGGAACGCGACGGTGATGCGCGCGCGGCGCCAGGGGCCGCCCACGGCGCGGCGCTCGAGCCAGGCGTTGGGCAGGCTCGGCGCCGGCGCATCGGCCAGCGGCTCGATGTGCTCGACGGTGGCGCGGCTGCGGGCGCGCAGGTCGTCGGTCTCGCCGGCCACCCGCACGAAGGTGCCGCTGCTCTGCTCGCCGGCGAGCACGTCGGCGACGCGGGCGGGGTCGAGCGGCGTCTCGATCAGGTAGGTGGCGAGGATGCGGTCGGTCATCGGCAGGAGGCTCGGGCGCGTCGTCGGGGACCGTGAGGATAGCCTCGAGCGGTCAGGTCCTGGAAGGAGCGTACCGGGTCGCAGGCGATGGTGCAGGCCTGCGTGCGCATCTTGTCCAATGCACGCGACGGGCGCGATCCGATGGCGGGCGTGGAGCCGGTCCGATTCTCGGTCGTGCGCGCGAGAACCTGCCTTAGGCGGACGGCTCAGGCGGACGGGCGGAAGATCGGCCGCCGGCGCCGCAGATGGCCGGGTTTACCCAGGCTTTTCGTGGGTTCGGGCCGTGTGGAAATCCCTATGTTCGTCCTGGTTAGG
>JBIIPQ010000330.1:0-5089 GCA_044342535.1 Burkholderiaceae bacterium | reverse complement strand
GCGACGCCGGCCGCGTGCTCGACATGCCCTACACCTTCTGCGACCAGCTCTCCAAGCTGATCCCGATCGTGCAGGCCAAGCCGGTGTCGCTCGCGAAGGCGCGCGAGGCCGAGCCGCTGTTCGCCGAGCGCGAGAGGAAGGAGGAGGAGGTCCGCCAGCTGCTCGCGGTCGCCGAGCCGCTGGAGGACCTGATCCGCAACGTCGGCATGCATGCCGGCGGCGTGCTGATCGCGCCCGGCAAGCTCACCGACTTCTGTCCGCTCTACAAGGCACCGGGCACCGACTCGGTGGTCGCGCAGTTCGACAAGGACGACGTCGAGGCGGTGGGCCTCGTGAAGTTCGACTTCCTGGGTCTGCGCAACCTCACGATCATCCAGCTCGCGGTCGACTACATCAACCGCAACGAGCCCGATCGCAATCTCGACCTGAGCACGCTCTCCTTCACCGACCCGAAGGCCTACCAGATCCTGAAGGACGCCAACACCACGGCGATCTTCCAGGTCGAGGGCGACGGCATGAAGAAGCTGCTGAAGAAGCTGCAGCCCGATCGCTTCGAGGACATCATCGCGGTGCTGGCGCTCTACCGTCCCGGTCCGCTCGGCTCGGGCATGGTCGACGACTTCATCCTTCGCAAGAAGGGCCAGCAGAAGATCGACTACTTCCATCCGGATCTCACGCAGTGCCTGGAGCCGACCTACGGGGTCATCGTTTACCAGGAACAGGTGATGCAGATCGCGCAGATCATCGCCGGCTACACGCTGGGCGGCGCCGACCTGCTGCGCCGCGCGATGGGCAAGAAGAAGGCCGAGGAGATGGCGCAGCAGCGCGCGATCTTCAACGAGGGCGCGGCCGGCAAGGGCCACGACCCCAACCTCGCGACCCAGCTCTTCGACCTGATGGAGAAGTTCGCGGAGTACGGCTTCAACAAGTCGCACACCGCCGCCTACGCGGTCGTCACCTACCAGACCGCGTGGCTCAAGGCGCACTATCCGGCCGAGTTCATGGCCGCGACGCTGTCGTCCGACATGGACGACACCGACAAGGTCCAGCTCTTCGTCAAGGACGCGCTGGACAACAAGGTCGCGCTGCTCGGCCCCGACATCAACGCATCGGGCTTTCGCTTCGATCCGATCGACCGCAAGACCGTGCGCTACGGCCTGGGCGCGGTCAAGGGCACCGGCGAGGGAGCGGTCCAGGAGATCCTGCGTGCGCGCACCGAGCGGCCGTTCGACGACCTGTTCGACTTCTGCGCGCGCATCGACCGTCGGGTGGTCAACCGCCGCACCATCGAGGCACTGGTACGCGCGGGCGCGTTCGATGCGCTCGACACCGACCGCGGGAAGCTGCTGACCAACGTGCCGCAGGCGATGGAGGCGGCCGAGCAGCAGGCGGCCAACGCCAACCAGTCGAGCCTCTTCGGCGGCGCCGACGGCAGCGACTCCATCGAGCCGCAGTGGCTCGCCTGCCCGCCCTGGGACGAGCGCCACCGGCTGCGCGAGGAGAAGACCGCGCTCGGCTTCTACCTGAGCGGACACCTGTTCAAGGGCCATGAGGCCGAGGTGCGCCGCTTCGTGAAGACCAGGCTCGTCGACCTGCCGCGGATCGCCGAGGCCACCTACGGCTCGGCTGCGGTCACGGTCGCCGGCATCGTGACCTCACTGCAGGTCGGCATGACCCGGCGCGGCAAGATGATCCGGCTCGGCCTCGACGACACCACCGCGAGCGTCGAGATCGTGATCTTCAACGAGCTCTACGAGTCGGCGCGAAGCCTGCTCAAGGAAGACGAGCTGCTCGTCATCCACGGCAAGGTCTCGAAGGACGACTACAGCGGCGGTTTCCGCCTCAGCGCCGAGCGTGTGCTCGACCTCACGCGCGCCCGCCAGGAGCACGCACGGATGCTGCTGCTGCGCATGAACGGCGGCTCCGACGGCGCGCGGCTGCGCACGCTGCTCGAGCCCTATCGTGCGCGCGCGGTCGGCGAGGTGCCGAACGGCGGCATGTTCTCGGCCGAGGACGACGACACGCCGGCGCCGCCCCGCGGCTGCCCGGTCGAGATCCATTATCACAACGCCCAGGCGCGCTGTGCGGTACGGCTGGGCGATGCCTGGCGCATCCGCCCGGACGAGGCGCTGCTCGTCGAGCTGCGCCAGTGGCTGTCGCCCGAGGGCGTCGAGCTGCGGTATGGCTGAGGCCGGCGCCGTCGAGCGCCGCAGCCGCGATCGGGTGCTGATCCGCCGGGTGCTCGGCTACGTGCGCCCGCACTGGAAGGTGTTCGCGCTCGGCGTGCTCGGCATGCTCGCCACCGCGGCCACCGAGCCGGCGCTGCCGGCGCTGTTCACCTACATGCTCGACACCGCGCTGCGCGATGTCCAGGACTGGATGCTGTGGGCGCTGCCGCTGGCCATCGTGGGGCTCTTTCTCGTGCGCGGTGCCGCCACCTTCACGATGAGCTTCGCGATGTCCTGGGTCGGCCAGCGGGTGCTCGCCGAGCTGCGCCGCGACATGTTCTCGCGGCTGGCCGAGATGCCTGCCGGGTTCTTCGCGCGCGAGTCCTCGGGCCAGCTCATCGCCAAGCTGGTCAACGACGTCAACAACGTGACCAACACGCTCACCGGCGTCGTGGTCGTGCTGGTGCGCGACAGCGCGGTGATCGTCGGCCTGTTCGCGTGGCTGCTGTACCTGAACTGGCGGCTCACGCTGGTCGTCGTCGTGCTGATCCCGATCGTCGCGGTGATGGTGGCGGCCTTCTCCAAGCGCATGCGCCGGCTCTCTTCCGAGCAGATGCGCTACACCGGCGAGATGACCGCGGTGGTGGAGGAGGCGATCCGCTGCAATCCGGTCATCAAGGTCTACGGCGGCCAGGACCAGGAGAAGTCGCGCTTCGACGCCGCCAACGAGCGGCTGCGCAACTTCGCGCGCCGCATGACGGTCGCGAGCGCCACCATCGTGCCGATGACGCAGCTCGCCGCCGCGGTCGCGGTCGGCGTGGTGGTCTGCGTGGTGCTGATGCAGGCGCGCGCCGAACAGACCACGGCCGGCGGCTTCGTCGGCTTCCTGACCGCGATGCTGATGCTGCTCGCGCCGCTCAAGCACCTGGCCAACGTCAACGGCGACCTGCAGCGCGCGCTCGCCGCCGCCGAGGTGGTGTTCGCGTTTGTCGACGAGCCGGTCGAGCCGGACGCCGGCACCCGCGTGATCGAGCGCGCGCGTGGCGAGATCGCCTTCGAGGGCGTGGGCTTCTCGTATCCGAACACCGAGCGCATCGCGCTGTCGGGGATCGACCTCGCGGTCGCGCCGGGCGAGACCGTCGCGCTGGTCGGCCCCTCGGGCGGCGGCAAGACCTCGCTCGCCAACCTGATCCCGCGCTTCCATCCGGCCACCGAGGGCCGCGTGCTGCTCGACGGCATCCCGATCGAGACGCTCACGCTCGCCAGCCTGCGTTCGCAGATCGCCTGGGTCAGCCAGCAGGTGATGCTGTTCAACGACACGATCGCGGCCAACGTCGCCTACGGCGACCGGCGCCACGCCCCGCGCGATCGCATCGAGGCCGCGATCCGCGGCGCGCATCTCGAGGCCTTCGTGGCTTCGCTGCCCGAGGGGCTCGACACGGTGATCGGCGACAACGGCATCCGGCTGTCCGGCGGCCAGCGCCAGCGCCTGTCGATCGCACGCGCGATCCTCAAGGACGCGCCGGTGCTGATCCTGGACGAAGCCACCTCGGCGCTCGACAACGAGTCGGAACGCGCGGTGCAGGCCGCGCTCGAGACGTTGATGCGGGACCGCACGACGCTCGTCATCGCGCACCGGCTGTCGACTATCGTGAACGCCGACCGCATCCTGGTGATGGCCGAGGGCCGGATCGTCGAGAGCGGCACGCACGCGCAGCTGCTGGCACGCGCAGGGCTGTATGCGCGCCTCTACAGCGCGGGCGAGGCGTCGTTCGCGGCCTGATCGCGACCGCCGGTGGCGCCGGCTCGCGAAGAACGCCCCGTGCGCCGGCTCAGGCGGACGCCGGGTGCGGCAGAGCCGTGTGCCGCGGCCACACCAGCCGCTGGCGCTTCACCTCGCGGTTCCAGTCGAGGTTGGCCTGCTTGAGCGCCGGATCGACATAGCCGCGCTTGTGGTCGAGGTGCAGCCACACCAGGCTGTGGCGGGCGCGCACGCCGCGGATGCCGGCGTTGTTCATCCGGTAGCCGAAGTTCCGGTCCTCGCCGCCGTAGCCCATGGTCTCGTCGTAGCCACCGACCCTCAGGATGTCGGCCTTCCAGGCGCCGGTGTTCGCGCCGTTCAGCGAATTGCGGGCGGTGAGCAGGTCGAGGGTGCGGGCGAGCGGTCTCGATCGGGTCAGGCGCCAGCGCGACAGCGCGATGCCCTGCGCCTCGAGCCAGCCGTGATCGAAGACCTGCTGCGACGTGATCATCGTGTCGGTCAGCCGCTCGCGGTGGAACGGCTCGGGGATCGACAGGTGGCTGCCGCCGGCCAGGAAGATGCCGGGCCGTGCCAGCCGGGCGTAGGTCTCGAGCAGGTCGGCCCTGGGCACGCAATCCGCATCGGTGAAGACGATGAATTCTCCGCATGCGTCGCCGAAGGCGCGGTTCATCATGATCGGCTTGCGGTAGCCCCGGTTCTCCTGCGTGATGTGCCGGATCGGGTACGGAGCGAGCGCGCGGTGCTTCGCGACGGTCGCCGCGACCTCGTCGAAGTGGCTGTCCTCGGCGACCCAGAGCTCGGCCGGGGCATGCGTCTGACACCGGAAGCCGAGCAGGGTCCGGTCGAGCGCCACCCAATTGTTGTAGGCCGAGACGACGATGGTGATGTTCATGGGCGCGGCGATGATAGCCGAGCCCGGTCAGTTGTAACGGTTTGATTCGAGGGTCGGCGACTGGCGCCGTGGCGCCGTTGGGCGGACAGGGGCGCGCGGCGCCCGCGACGGACACAGACATGCGGCCCCGCTGATGCGGGCCGCGACGGAGCGAACGATGCAAGCGTGGCGAACATGGGTGACGGGGGTCTGCTTGGCCGCGGCGTGCGGCGCGGCCGCCGCCCAGGCGCGGGTGGACTCGAGCAGCGGCCCGCAGGCCAGCGACCG
>JBIIPQ010000070.1:0-15090 GCA_044342535.1 Burkholderiaceae bacterium | reverse complement strand
TGGAGGGGGCCGCGGCATGCTTGCCGCGGCCGCGGCCTGCAAGGCCGAGCCGGTGCCGAGGAGCGCAGCCGTACAGGCGGTGAGGCCGGGGTTTCACGGCGCACGCGCCGTACCGGCCGAACGACTCGCGCCTGCAGGCGCGAGGCTCCCCGGCGAGCACCACAGGCGCCGGATCGGGACGCGCAGCAGGCTTACTCACGGCTTCAGCGCGCGTCGGCGAAGCGGCCCGTGCTGGGACGCTTGAGGCGTCTGCCGCCACCGCGCTGGCGCATCACCAGGAACCCCAGCAGCAGCACCACCACGCCAGCCGCGCCGAGCAGCATCGGGTCCGTGTACCACGGGTCGGGCTCGGGTTCGGGCGGCGGCGGGGGCACCACGCGCCGCGTCGGCGCGGGCAGCATCGTCGCGGCGGCCGCGCCGAGCGGGGGCGTCGCGTCCGATGGGGTGGCGGAGGCCGCTGGCGCCGGGGGCACGGGCACTCCCCCCGCCGGGACCAGGGCCGGGGCCGGGGGCACAGGCATGCCCCCCGCTGCGGCCGGGACCGCGGCCGGTGCGACCGCCACGCCGACGACCTTGAGCTGTCCGGAGATCGCGGCGATCTGCTTCTCGCGCTCCTCGATCAGCTGGTTCAGGCCCTTCACGATCGACTCGAGCTGCTGGATCCGCGAACGCGCCTCGGACATCGCGGCATCGAAGGCGACGGCCCGGTTGGCGGCGCCGCCGCTCGCATCGGGCTGCTTGCCGCGGCCGGTACCGCCGGCGGACAGCGAGAGCCGGTCGCCGCCGCGCTCGGCGGTCACCACCGGGCGCGAGCCCGCGGCCGGCGCCCGGGCCTGCGCGCGCAGCGCCTGCTCGGCCATCCCGGACGGCAGCGCGCGCATCTGGTCGGCATCGGGCAGGCGCAGGGTGGCGCCGACGCGGGGCCGGTACACGCTGCCGGCGAAGGCCGTCGGGTTGTTCCGATGCAGCGCCATCACCGCCTGCGCCTGGGTGACGTCGGCCGGACGGATCCGGTTCGCGATCGACGCGGCGGTGTCGCCTTGTGCGAGGGTGACGGTCGCCGGCTGCGCGCGCGGCGGCTCGACGCGCGTCGGCTCGGGGCCCCGGGCGGGCGGCGGCGGCGGCGAGACCGCTGCAGACTGAGGCACGGCCACAGCAGGCGGCAGCGCCTCGACACGCGGCACGTCGCGCGGCGGCTCCATTCGGGCCGGGTCAGGGGTGGAGGTTGGGGCCGGGGTGACGGTCAGCGCCGGCATCGGCACGGCACCGGGGAGCTCGCGTCCCGGCAGGGCGGGCGGATCCGCCGGCGGCGGCGGCGCGGCCGCGCGGGACGCACCGCCCGCCACGGGCGCGTCGAGATCGAGCCGATAGCTGCGCAGGTGACGGCCGACGGACGTGCCGAGCGACATCACCACGATCAGCTCGGGGCTCTCGGTCGGGACGGTGCCCTGGATGCGGACAACCGGGCGCCCGTCGGTGTCGCGACGCGCCATGGTGACGCGCGCACCGCGCAGCGCAGCAGGCAGGGTCAGGCCGAGGTCACGGTAGGTCTCGGCGGACACGATGGCGGGCTCGGCGGACGCCGCATCCGCGCCCTCTTCGATCTCGACCTCGGCGCGAAACGGCTGACCGCGCTCGGACAGCACGGACATCGGACCGAGCCGGGCGGCCTGCGCCGGGCCGACGGCGGGGAGCCCGACGGCCAGGACCGCGAGGAAGACAACGAACCTGACCAGTCGATCGAACGACATCGATTCCGAAGTGTGCCGGGAGGAAAGTGTCAATGGTATACGTTCAGGCCGACCGCGACCCCTCATCGTCCTTCCGGCATCGGCCAAGCGGGTCAGCCTTAGGCGCCGATGCCACGCCCGTCACGGGCCGGGTCGGTGCCCCTCAGCCGCCGATGGCGCGCAAGACTTGCTTGGCGTCGAGCGTGCGGGCGCGCGCCTCGATCTGCGGCACCAGCGTCGACTGCAGCGCACGGGCGTCCTCGAGCAGACCCGAGAACGCGCGCCTGAGCGACGCCGCATCGAGCGTCCGGCCGCTCGCGTAGTGGCGGCGCGCCACCTGCCCGAGCGCCCAGGTGCTGGCGAAGGCCATCGCCGAGCTGGTGGCCTGGCGGCCGAGTCCGCCGAGCAGCCGGCCGCCGACCGCGCCCAGCAGCCCGCCGACCAGCCGCGTCGCGGCATGCTCGAGGTACTGCGAGCTCAGCCCGATGCCGGCGGCGGCGAGGAACTCGCGCACGTGGCCGGAGTCGAGCTCGTAGCCGTAGGCCTTGCCGATCCGGTACACGAGCTTCATCTGCAGCGGGATGATCGCCATCGTCGACACCGACTCCGGCAGCAGCTCGAGCGCGCCGTTCAGGATGGCCGAGTGGGTCACCAGGTCGTCGAGCTCGTGCTCGGTCAGGCTCGCGCTGCGCAGCATGCCCGGCCCGGCGGCCGGCGCGACCGGCGCCGGGCCCATGGGCGAGGCGCCCGAGACGGGCTCGAGCTCGGCCGGCAGCGGCCGACCGAGCGGCGCTTCGGCGAGCGCGTCGGCCCGCTCGGCCAGGTCGGTCGCATCCACGGGGTCGAGCGCGAGCAGCTGCTGGAGCTCGACGAGGAAGCGACGCTCGGGCTCGCGGCGCGCGCCGTCGGCGTCGCACACGCCGACCGCCATCTCGTAGGCGAGGCGGCGCAGCTCGGGCGCGCCGAGCCGGGCGGCGGCCGATGCGGGCGTCACGGTCTTGAGCAGCACCTGCTGGTAGAGGGCCGGCAGGTTCGGCTCGCCGGCCGCGGCGAGCGCGTCGACGATGCGCCGGACCTCGTTGCGCTCGAGGTCGGACTTGCTGCCGTCGGCGAATGCGGCCATCAGGGCGATCCCGAGGATCGCGTTCTGCTCGTCGTGGGTCATGGCGGTCTCGGATCGAAGGCGCGGGTCTGCGGGACGGCGATTGTCCCCCGGATCGGCCGGTCGGCCGCGCGGATCGAGCACGATGATCGCGAACATCTTGCGACGGACCAGAAAGGTGTCGACGTTCCCCCACTTGCGCTCGGGCTCGGCGTACGGCTGCGCCTCGCAGACGCGGCGCAGGGTGGAGAAGGCGGTCATCGCGGGCTCCGGTCGGACGGTCGGTGCGCCGCGTTCTCGCGCGGCGGGTATCGCAGTGTGCAACGGCGCAGCATCATCAATCGGTGCCGGAACGTCCGGACGGCGCCGCGCTATCCTTCGCCGATGCCGATGCCGATGCCGATGCCGACACCGACCACCCGCGAAGACTGCGCGGCGCTCGACGCCGCCGACCCGCTCGCCTTCGCCCGCGAGCGCTTCGAGCTGCCCCCGGGCGTGATCTACCTCGACGGCAACTCGCTCGGCGCGATGCCGCGCGCGGTCGCCCCGCGGATGCGCGCGGCGGTCGAACGCGAATGGGCGCATGGCCTGATCCGCTCGTGGAACGATGCCGGCTGGTACACGGCGCCGCAGCGCGCGGCAGCGAAGATCGCGCGGCTGATCGGCGCGGCGTCCGACGAGGTGATCGTCACCGACTCGATCTCGGTGAACCTGTTCAAGCTGATGGCCGGTGCGATCGGCATCCAGCGCCGGCGCGACCCGGCGCGCACCGTGATCGTGGCCGAGCGCGGCAATTTCCCGACCGACGTGTACGTCGACGCCTCGCTCGCGCGGTTGCTCGGCATGGAGCTGGTCTGCGTCGAGCAGGCCGAGGTGCCGGCGGCGATCGCCCGGGCCGGCGAGCGCCTGGCGGTCGTGCAGCTCACGCAGGTGAACTACCGCAGCGGTCGCACCTACGACCTGCCCGCGATCACCGCGCAGACCCATGCGCTCGGCGGCCTGGTGATCTGGGACCTCGCGCACAGCGCCGGCGCGCTGCCGGTCGGGCTGTCCGACGCGGGCGCGGACTTCGCGGTCGGCTGCGGCTACAAGTACCTCAACGGCGGGCCGGGGGCGCCGGCGTTCGCGTTCGTCGCGCGCCGCTGGATCACCGGGCTCGAGCAGCCGCTGGTGGGCTGGCACGGCCATGCGGCACCCTTCGACTTCGAGCACGAGTTCCGCCCCGCGCCCGGCATCGAGCGCCTGCTGTGCGGCACCGAGCCGCAGCTCTCGCTGCTGGCGCTCGAAGCCGCCCTCGATGCGTTCGACGGCGTCGGGCTGGAGGCGCTGCGGGCCAAGAGCGTGGCGATGACCGAGGCCTTCACCGCGCTGGCCGAGCGCGCGGTGGGCGGCTTCGGTGCCGGCTCGGGCTTCGGCCTGGCGAGCCCGCGCGACGCCGCGCAGCGCGGCAGCCAGGTGTCGCTCACCCATCCGCAGGGCTATGCGATCGTCCAGGCGCTGATCGCGCGCGGCGTGATCGGCGACTTCCGCACGCCGGACATCTTGCGTTTCGGCTTCGCGCCGCTCTACCTGCGCTTCGTCGACGTGTTCGATGCCGCGCAGGCGCTGCACGAGGTCGTCGCGCAGCGCCTCTGGGACCGCCCCGAATTCCTGGCCCGCAAGGCCGTTACCTGAAGCCGCCCCGCACCCTATGATCCGACCCGACCCCGACTTCCCCGCCTCGTTCGCGCAGGCGCGCGAACGCTTCCTCGCCGCCGCCCGCACCCGCGGCGCACGCGTCGTGTCGTACGACAACCCGGCCGGCCCCGGTCTCGACGGCGAGGCGCTCGCCACCGACGTCGCGGTGCTCGGGGCGGCCGACGCGCGTCACGTGCTGCTGCTGCAGTCCGGCACGCACGGCGTGGAGGGCTACTGCGGCAGCGGCGTGCAGCACGCGCTGCTGCGCGAGGGCAGCGCGATCGACGCGGCGCTGGCCGCCGGCGCGCGCGTGGTGATGCTGCACGCGATCAACCCCTGGGGCTTCTCCTGGCGGCGTCGCGTGACCGAGGACAACGTCGACCTGAACCGCAACGTGCGGCCCTTCCCGGTGCCCGAGGGCCCGGACGTCGACTACGAGGCAATCCACGACCTGCTGCTGCCGGCACAGTGGCCGCCCACCGAGGCCAACGAGGCCGCGATCGCGGCCTTCATCGCGCAGCGCGGCGCGGCGCACTTTCAGTTCGCGTCCAGCCACGGGCAGTGGTCGCGCGCCGACGGCCTCTTCTACTGCGGCCGCGCGCCGACCCGGAGCCAGCACACGCTGCGCGAGGTCCTGCGCCGCGAGGTGCGCGGCGCGGCGTCCCTGCACTGGATCGACGTGCACACCGGGCTCGGCCCGGAGGGCCACGGCGAGCTGATCTACGCCGGCCGCGATGATACCGCCGACCTGGCGCGCACCCGCGCCTGCTGGGGGCCCTCGGTCACGTCCATCTACGACGGCTCGTCGACCTCGACGAAGATCGGCGGGATGGTCAGCAACGCGTTCTACGACGAGTGCCCGGGCACCGCGCTGACGGCGGTCGCGCTGGAGTACGGCACGGTGTCGTTCGACGAGGTCCGGGACGCCCTGCGCTTCGACCATTGGGTGGCCATCCATGCGCCGGGCGACGCGACGGCGCGCGCTCAGTCCCGCGAGCGGATGCTGCGGACCTTCTTCGTGGACACCGACGGCTGGAAGGCGGCGATCCTGGCGCAGGGCCGGGATGCGGTGGCGAAGGCCACTGCGTCGATCAGCGCGGGCTGAGCGTCGGACCCGGGCGCCTCTCAGCCCGAGACTTGCTGGATCGCTTCCCGGATCATCGGCGAGAGCGCCTCGCCCAGGGGCTCCGCGCCGCTCACGCGGCGGCGCAGGCCGAGCCGCGCGGTGTAGACGACCATGCCGTCGATGTTGATCCCGATCTTGAGCCAGCGGTGCGCGTCGCCGGTCCATTCGAAGATCAGACCGCCGTCCTCGGCACGGGTGACCCGCGGCTCGGGCAGGGTCGAGGGCAGCAGCCGCAGGAAGTCGCGGGCGTGGCGCAGAACCCCCTCGGGCAGCGGCGCCTCGGCATGCCAGGGGTCGGTACCGATCGCCTGCGCGAAGCCCGTCAACGCCACGTCGTTGCGGAACAGCGCCTTCTCGGCCAGCCGGTTGCGGGCCCCGGCCAGTTGCCGGGAGACACGCAGCGCGTATTGACCGACACCAAGCGCGGTCGCGGTCGACGCGATCCCGCGCACTCCATTAGCCAGTTTTGTCATGAGTAGGCGCTCACAAGCTCCTCGGTGACCAACCCGAAGAACACCCGGTTCTTCAGGTCCCTCAACGACCCGAGCACCTGCGAGAGGCGCACGGGCAGGCGATCGTCGACCGGGACTGTCCGGTCCCAGCTCGCATCGATGTCGACAGTCACCGGCAGCTCGGTCGCGGTTCGCGAGGCGGCATCGGTGGCCTGGGTGATCGCGACCCGCAGGCCTTCGGCGCCGCCCGGCAGCGTCATCTGGGTGAGGAAATCGGCGATCTCGGGTGCGAGGCCTGCGGGCGGGCGCGGCGCGGTGGTCAGGAAGCGCTCGAAGTGGAACTGGTCGCCGATCGGCAGCCGCAGGTCGTTCACGTAGCGGACGCCGACCCGCCGGATCTCGATCGGCCGGGCGACCTCGACGAAGGTGCCCCAGACGGACAGGAACCGGTCGGTGAAGGCGTCCCAGCCCGGGTAGCCGGCCAGCCGCCCGAACGAGAGCCCGTCCTGGCGGATCAGCACCACCTCGGCGCCGTCGGCGCTCTCGCAGCGCCAGCCGGTGGCCCGCCCGCCCGCCGCGTCGGCGTCGCCCCCCCGCCGCTCTTCCGGGAGCTGCAGGGCGAGCGAGGCGAGCCGGAAGGGCTTGGCGGTGGGAAAGGCACCGGCAAAGAGGTCGCGCAGTTCGTCCACCCGTCGAAGCTCGACGGGTTCGCACATCACCTCGACGATCGCTTCACGGATCGGAGGACGTGTGAGGGGGCGAAGCGTGGCCATGGCCCCATTCTAGTAGCACTGGAAGAAGTTCGTCTATCTATCTGTCAACGATAGATATTTTCCGAAAACCGGGCTTCAGCTCGAACTGCCGGTCAATGTGCGGCGGAGGTCCACGCCGACCGCTTTGTTGACGAACTCGGTGGTCACGACTCGAGAGAGGTCCACCTCGCCGGCCTTGAACAGCCCAGCCTTGACCATCTTGTCGTGGAAATCCTTCACTCGCGCCGGGTCGATCGCACCGATGCCGCGGGTGCGCGCGTCCCCCGAGTCGACGATGCCGAGCGCCTTGAGCTTGGCCACGCCGCGGTCGAGCTCGTCCTGCGTGACCTCGGGGTTCTCCTTGCGGATCAGCGCGTCGGCCCCCGCGCGGTCGCCGTGCAGGTAGTTGACCCAGCCGAGGATCGAGCCCTCGACGAAGCGGCGCACGAGATCGGGCTTGGTCTTCACCAGCTCGGGCCGGGTCTCGATGGTCGTGGAGTAGGTCGACCAGCCATGGTCGGCGAGCAGGAACAGCTTGGGCGCGAAGCCCGCGGCCTTCTCGATCGAGATCGGCTCGGCGACCGCGTAGCCCTGCTGCACCGAGCGCTTGTTCGCGAGGAACGGTGCGCTGTTGTAGGTGTAGGGGCGCAGCTGCTCGTCGCGAAAGCCGTCCTGCTTCATCCATTGCCAGAAGCTGAACTGCCCGTCCTTGGCAACGAGGATCACCGGCGCCTTCTTCAGGTCGTTCCAGGTCTCGTACTGGCCGGGGTGCGCGAGGAAGACCTGCGGGTCCTTCTGGAACATCGCGGCGACCACCACCGTCGGCACGTTGTTGCGAACGTTGTCGAAGGTGTGCAGCAGGTTGCCGGTCATCAGGAAGTCGATGCGGCCGGCCGGCAGCAGCGGCCGGTTGTTCACCTGCGGGCCGCCCTGGCGGATCTCGACCTGGAGGCCCAGGCGCGCGTAGGTGCCGTCGGCCAGCGCCTGGTAGAAGCCGCCATGCGCGGCCTGCGCCTTCCAGTTGGTGGCGAAGACCACCTTGTCCTGGGCGGCGACGGGCAGCGCGGGCAGCGCGAGCCCCGCGGCGAGGGCGGCGCCGGCGCCGGCCAGGCGGCGACGGGGCGAAGCGGGCGGGCGGGCGGGCGTCGGGATGGGCATGGGCGTGGTCTTCGGTGTGGCGAGGAAGGAGGGCGATGCAGGCGGACGATGAAGGCGCGGCGGGCCTGCGATCAGCCGCGCGGCAGTTCGGTGTCGTGCCAGCGTCCGAGCAGCCGGCGGGCGAGCAGGTCGAACACCACGAAGATCGCGATGCCGACCAGCGAGACGAGCACGAGCGCCGCGAACATCTTCGGTATCTCGGTGCGGAAGCTGGCCTCGAGGATGCGCGAGGCCAGTCCGGTCTCGCGGCCGGCGGCGCCCGCGGCGAACTCGGCGACCACCGCGCCGATCAGCGCGAGGCCGCCGGCGATTCTCAGCCCGGCCAGGAAATAGGGCAAGGCGCTCGGCACCAGCAGCAGGCGCAGGCGCTGCCAGCGGCTCGCCTCGTAGAGCGTGAACAGGTCGCGCAGGCCGGCGTCGGCAGAGCGCAGCCCGACGACGGTGTTCGCGAGGATCGGGAAGAAGGCGACGATGAACGCGCAGATGAGCAGCGCCGCGGTGGTCGACTCGACGTAGATCAGGATCAGCGGGGCGATCGCGACGATCGGGGTGACCTGCAGCACGATGGCCAGCGGAAAGAGCGCGGTCTCGAGCGGACGCGACAGCGCGAACACCGAGGCGAGCAGCACGCCGCCCACCACCGCGAGCAGCAGCGCGCCGACGGTGATCTTGAGGGTGAACCACAGCGAGGGCAGCAGCGAGGGCAGGTCGCGCCACAGCGTGGCGGCGACCAGGCTCGGCGCGGGCAGGATGTACGGCGGGATCGCGCCGATCCGCACGGTCACCTCCCAGGCGATGAGCAGCAGGGCGATCACGGCGAACGGCGCGACCGCGGCGCCCGCGCGCCGCGCCGCGGCCGCGGGGCCGGCCGAACCCGTCGGGGCGGCGCCTTGCCGACCCGCGGACCCTGCCGACGTGTCGCGACCCGCGCTCATGCCATCGCCGCCTTGAGCGCGGCCGACGCGCGCAGGCAGCTGCCCGCGTAGGCCGGGCTCGCCCGAAAGGCCTCGTCGCGCGGATGCGGCGCGTCGACCTCGATCGACTCGAGGAGCCGACCCGGGCGCCCGCCGAGCACCGCCACCCGCGTCGACAGGTAGACCGCCTCGTAGACGCTGTGCGTGACGAACACCACCGTGAGCCCCTGCTCGCCCCACAGCGCGAGCAGGTCGTCGTCGAGCCGGCCGCGGGTGATCTCGTCGAGGGCCGCGAAGGGCTCGTCGAGCAGCAGCAGCCCGGGGCGCGTGACCAGCGCCCGCGCGATCGACACGCGCATGCGCATGCCGCCCGAGAGCTCGCGCGGATACGCATGCGCGAAGTCGGCGAGCCCGACACGCGCCAGCACCGCCATCACCTCGTCGCGGACCTCGCCCGCCCGGCGGCCGGCGAGCCGCATCGGCAGGCGCACGTTGTCGAAGGCATCGGCCCAGGGCATCAGCGTGGGCTCCTGGAAGACCACGCCGACGCGCACGCCCTGCGGCCGCGAGACCTCGCCGTCGGTGGCGCGGGCCAGGCCCGCGATCAGCCGCAGCACGGTGCTCTTGCCGCAGCCCGAGGGCCCGAGCAGGCTCAGGAACTCGCCGCGGCCGACGTCGAGGTCGAAGCCGTCGAGCGCCCGCACGCCGCTGGGAAAGCGCATGCCGACGCCGCGCAGGGACAGCAGCGGCGGGCCGGAGGCGGGAACGGTCATCGCACGATGGTAGCCCGGCGCGCCATCGCGCCGCGGCAAGGCCCCGGGATCAGTCGGCGCGGCCCTGGCGTGCGCGGTAGTACATCGTCGCGGCCTCGGTGCGGTTGCGCACGCCGAGCCGCTGCAGCAGCTCGCGCACGTGCGCCTTCGTCGTGTTGAGGCTGATGCCGTAGCGCTCGGCGATCTCGCCGTTGGACATGCCCTCGGCGATCGCCTGCCACATCTGCTGCTGGCGCGGCGAGAGGTCGACCGGATCGGGGCGGCTCGGCGCGGCGATCGGATCGAGGTGCCCGTTGAGGACGCCGAGCCGCTCGACGAGCAGCGGCCCGAGGCGATCGAGCAGCGTGATCGCGTGCTCGTTCTTGCAGACCAGGGCGGCCGCGCCGAGCGCCGCGGCACTGCGCCGCAGCGGCTCGCTGTCGAGACCGGTGAAGACGACGATCGGCACCTCGGGCCGCAGCGCGCGCAGCTCGCTGATGCCCTCCAGGCCGGCCACGTCGGGCAAGCGCAGGTCGAGCACGGTGGCCGCGAGCCGGGGCTCGTCGTGGTACATGACCTTGGCCTGGCGCAGGCTCGCGGCCTGCAGCGCACGCACGCCCGGGTAGCGGCCTTCGATCAGCGAGCGCAGCGCCAGCGGCACGACCGGGTGGTCGTCGACGACGAGCACGACGGCATTCACGATCAAGACACGCGCCCCGCCGTCCGGAGCGCGGCCGCCGCGCGCGCCAGCGTCGTGACCGCGGCCCAGTCCTCGCGGGCGATGGCCGAGGCGGGGGTCAGCCACGAGCCGCCGACCGCCACCACGTTGGGCAGCGCGAGGTACTCGGGCGCGCTGCGCGCGTCGATGCCGCCGGTGGGGCAGAAGCGCAGCGCGGGGAACGGGCCGGCCAGCGCCTTGAGCATGGGTATGCCGCCGGCCGCGCCGGCCGGGAAGAACTTGAGCAGCTCGAAGCCCTCGGCCAGGGCGGCCATCACTTCGGAAGGCGTCATCACGCCGGGCATCAGCGGCAGCCCGTGGTCGCTCGCGGCGGCGACCACGGCGCGATCGAAGCCGGGCGACACCGCGAAGCGGGCCCCGGCCGCGGCGACCCGCGCGATGTCCGAGACGGTGGTCACCGTGCCGGCACCGACCCAGGCATCGGGCACCTCGGCCGCGATCCGGCGGATCGCCTCGAGCCCGGCGGGCGTGCGCAGCGTGACCTCGAGCACCTCGATGCCGCCGGCCACGCAGGCCCTCGCGAGCGGCACCGCATGCCGCGCGTCGTCGAGCACGATCACGGGAACGACCGGCGCCGCCGGCGTGCGGCCGGCCGTGGGCTGCGGATCGAAGAGCTCCAGCAGTGTCATCGTGGCGCAACGTATACCACGGCAGTGCCGACGGACAAGTCGCATGGGCAGTCCGCCCATACGCGCTCACCCATAGGGCCCGGTGCGACTGCCCGCACGGGCAGCTTGGCCGTGACTCAGAAGCGTGCGCCGCGGTGCGTGTGCAGCCGCGCGAGGATGCGCAGCGTGAAACCGTTGTCGGGGGCCTCGGCGCCGCCCACGGCGTCCTTGATGAGCTGCATCACGGTGAGGCGATCGCGCAGCTCGGCCGAGCCCGGCGCACCGTCCCGCAGGGCCTCGAGCAGCGCGGCGACCTGGTCCGGCGGCAGTTCGTCGTCGAGGAAGGCGGACAGGATCTCGTCGTTCATTGCGTGCGGTCGGTCGCTCACCAGCGGCGCGAGCGGGTCGGTTGGAGCATGGGGCGGATCGCGGCGGCGATGGCGTCGCGGCCGCGGAAGATCAGGCTTTTGACGGTATTGACCGGCAGGCCCATGGTGGCGGCGATCGAGCGGTAGTCGAGCCCCTCGATCTCGCGCATCAGGATCGCGTCGCGCTGGCGCTCGGGCAGCGCGCCGACGGCGCGGCGCAGCGCCTCGAAGAGCTGGCGCGCGGCGAGCTCGTCCTCGACGCTGCCGTGCGAGGTGTGCTGCTCGAACGCGGCGATCGTCGACTCCGCCTCGGGGTCGACTGGCCGATCGTCGAGCCGGTTCTGGCCGCTGCGCAGGTAGCTGCTGGCGACGTTGCGGCTGATCGTGCGCAGCCACGGCCAGAACCGGTCCCGGTCCTGCAGGTCGGGCAGGCCGTCGTAGGCCCGCATGAACGCATCCTGGGTCAGTTCCTCGACGATCGCGGCGTCGTACACCACGCGGCGGATCTCCGCGGCGGCGCGGCGCTGGTACTTGACCACCAGCAGCTCGAAGGCGATCGCCTCGCCGGCGCAGGCGCGCGCCACCAGCTCGCCGTCGACCGACGCGACGGCGGGGGCGGCGGAGGCGGGGGCGGGACGCGGCGCATCGGCGTCGCCGGGCGGGGCGGCGGGAGGCGCTGGGCTCAAGATCGAGGCTCGCATGACACGGATGATGACGCTCTCCCCACTGCGAAGTTGCATGCGGCGCGCGCAACTTCGCGTCGGACGGCGCGTCTCGACCTCTGCACGGTCATTCCACCGTGCGGCGCGCCGCAGCCGCGGCGAAGGAGTCGGCGATGAGCGTTCCCTGGCACATCGAGCTGAATCCGGACGTGACCGTGATGACCGACGGCACGTCCTGCGTGATCGGAGGCGTGGTCTCGGTGTCCTTCGAGCTCAACGAGGTCGAGTTCGTCTGGTCCGAGGAGCCCGGCCTGTCGCTCGACCCCGCGGGCCTGCTCAAGCTGAGCCTGCGCGACCGGCCGGGCACGCTCGCGGCGATCCGACTGCGCCGCGGCGAGGCCGAGCGCATCCGGATGATGCTCGAGACGGGCAGCCCGCGTCCTCACTGATCGCGCCTTCGCCGGGACTCAGGGCACGGAGGCCGCGCAGCCGTCCATCGGGATGATCGCGCCCGACACGTAGCTGGCCGCATCCGACGCGAGGAAGAGCGCCACGGACGCGACCTCCTCGGGCTCGCCCATGCGTCCCATCGGGATGCGGGCGAGCTCGTCGGCCAGCGCCTCGTCGCGGCTGCGGCCGCTGGCCCGCGCGGTCACCGCGAGGCCCTCCTCGACCCGGTCGGTGCGCGTGAGGCCGGGGTTGATGCCGTTGACCCGCACGCCCTGGCCGGCGAACGCCCGCGCGAAGCCGACAGTGGCGAGCATCAGCGCGGCGTTGGCCGAGCCGCCCGGGATGTGCATCGGCGAGGCCATGCGACCGCCCTGCCCGATCACGTTGACCACGGCGCCGCGGCCGCGGCCGGCCATCGCGCGGGTCACCGGCTCGAGCACGTGGATCGTGCTGAAGTACTTCGCGTCCATGCCCTGGTGGAACGCGGCTGCGCCGAGCTCGGCGGGCGCGAAGCGCTTGGCGGCACCGGCCGAGTTCAGCAGCACGTCGATCGGTCCGACCTCGCGCTCGACGCGGGCGACCATCGCCTCGGCCTGCGCGGCATCGGAGAGGTCCGCGGCCATGACCCGGATCGACAGCCCGTCGGCGGCCAGCGCCGCGCGTGCCGCCTCGAGCCGCGCCGCGTCGCGTGCGACGGCGACCACCGTCGCGCCCGCCTGCGCGAACGCCCGTGCGCAGGCCAGCCCGATTCCCTTGCTGGCACCCGTGACCAGCGCGATGCGCCCCTTCAGCTCGACCTGCATGTTCCGCTCTCCTCGACCGACGATGCGCCCCGCGGGCGCCGGCGCGCAGTGTGACATCCGGGAGCCCGACCCCGCGGGCATCGAGGGGACCGGGCGGGGCCGGATCGGAATGGCACGCGGCACGCGGCGTACGGCGGCCGTGGCTGGCACAATCGGACGCAGGGGAGGGACACCGTGGCGCCGCTCGAAGGCATCCGTGTGATCGACATGACCGGCATCACTGGCTGGCGCTGTGCCGCGCGCAGGGCATCCCGGCGTTCCGCGTGGCGACGGTGGACGAGGTCGCCGACGATCCGACGCTCGAGGCGAGCGGCGCGATCGCATGTGTCGAACATCCGAGCGAGGACCCGCTGCGTTTGCTCGCCTCGCCCGGCTTCCTCGACGGCGCGCCGGCGCGCGCCGCGGGCCCCGCGCCCCGGCTCGGCGAGCACACGGTCGAGGTGCAGCGCGAGGCGGGGCTCGACGAGGCGGCGATCGCGGCGCTCGTCGCGAGCGGGGCAGCGGTCGCGGCGAATGGCGGCGGCAGCGCCGGCAGCGGCTGAGGCCGCGGCGAGCCGACGGCGGCACACGACCGCGCAGACACCCGACACCGACGACACGACCGCGAGGAGATCCCCGATGAGCCGCACCGACACCGCCGCGCCGAGCGCCCCCGAGCTGCGCCGCGAGCGCCGCGGCCACGCGCTGTGGCTGACCATCGACCGCCCCGCGCGCCGCAACGCGATCTCGCCCGCCGTGCTCGCCGGCCTCTCGGCGGGGCTCGCCGAAGCCGCGGCCGACGATGCGATCCGCGTCGTGGTGATCACCGGCGCCGGCGAGCAGGCGTTCTGCGCCGGCGCCGACCTGTCGAAGCACTCCGGCTCGTTCCAGTTCGACCCCTCGCGCCCGCACCTGGAGTACGCCGACCTGCTGCGCCAGGCCTGGGCCTGCCCGGTGCCGATGGTCGCGCGCATCAACGGCCACTGCCTGGCCGGCGGCATGGGCCTGTTCGGGATGTGCGACGTCGCGGTCGCCGCCGACCATGCGAGCTTCGGCCTGCCCGAGGTGAAGATCGGCGTGTTCCCCGCGCAGGTGCTGTCGGTGCTGCAGCACCTGATCGGGCCGCGCTGGCTCGCCGAGCTGTGCCTGACCGGCGAGCCGATCGACGCGCACCGCGCCGAGCGCATCGGGCTGGTCAACCATGTGGTGCCGGGCGCCGAGCTCGACGCGAAGACCGAGTGGCTGGTGGCGCGCATCGCCGACAAGTCGCCGACCGCGAACCGCCGCGGCAAGGCGATGATGCGTGCCGCCTTCGACATGAGCTTCGAGCAGGCGATCTCGTACCTCGAGTCGCAGATCATGACGCTCGCGCTGACCGAGGACGCGCGCGAAGGCCGTGCGGCCTTCGTCGAGAAGCGCGCGCCGAGCTGGACCGGCAAGTAGTCGGTCCAGATCAGGGCCCACCTGGAGACCGACATGGACATCCCAACCCCCTTCGATGGCGCGGCACTCGCCGCCGAACTCGAGCGCCTGCTCAAGCTGCGCGCCATCCCGATCGCGATGAAGCGCTTCGCCGACGCCGCCGAGATGGCGGCGATCCCCAAGATCCGCCGGCCGAAGTCGATCCACACCACCGACCAGATCGTCGCGCAGGCCGCGCGCCTGGGCTGGACCGTCGGCATCACCGGCGAGGACCTGGTCGGCGCGCAGTGCCGTGCCGTGGTGGGCCTGGGGCCCGCGGACGACGAGTGGAAGTCGGGCAAGTCGATGGTCGGCGTCTGGTACGCGACGCCCGAGGACGCGCATGCGCACCAGTCG